>JBJOJQ010000160.1:0-7816 GCA_046046525.1 Pseudomonadota bacterium | reverse complement strand
GGCGCCGGGATGTCAGATGGCGTTTTTGATCTTTTGATGATGCCGGATCACTTCATCGATGATGAAGCGCAGGAATTTTTCCGAAAATTCCGGGTCAAGATTCGCATCGGTTGCCAGGCGGCGCAGCCTTTCAATCTGGCGCTTTTCGCGCCCCGAATCGGCGGCGGGCAGGCCTGTTTGGGCCTTATGTTCCCCCACCATCTTGGTGATCTTGAAGCGTTCAGCCAGCATGTAAATCACGGCCGCATCAATATTATCGATGCTTTCGCGGTAGCGTTGAAGGGTTTTGTCAGTCATCTGACCCCCAGTTTCTTGAAAAGCGTCGTCTTGCAACCCTGTTTTCCTTGCCTTTGCGACGAACCGCCGCCAATGCGCCCTTTATGACGGCAACCATCCACAGGTTATCGAAATCGGCGGCGCCCTCGCTCGATCCCATGATCGCGCTTGTGGCCTCCGGGATGAATCAGGTCAACGCCGTGATTCTGGATCGCATGCAATCGCAGATCCCGCTGATCCCGGAATTGTCCGGACATCTGATTGCCAGCGGGGGCAAAAGGATGCGCCCCATGCTGACGCTCGCAACATCGGCGCTGCTCGATTATCCCGGGTCTCGCCAATATAAGCTCGCCGCCTCGGTAGAGTTTATCCATACCGCCACCTTGCTGCATGACGATGTGGTCGATCATTCCGATATGCGCCGCGGCCGCAAAACCGCCAATGTCATCTGGGGCAATTCGGCCAGTGTGCTTGTGGGCGATTTCCTGTTCAGCCGCGCCTTTGAACTGATGGTCGAAGATGGCAGCCTGAAGGTGCTGAAAATCCTGTCGGGCGCCAGTGCGATCATTTCTGAAGGGGAGGTCAATCAGCTGACCGCTCAGCGTCAGGTTGCGACGCATGAGGACCAGTATCTCGATATTATCGGTGCCAAAACAGCGGCGCTTTTTGCCGCGGCCTGCCGCATCTCTGCCGTGATTGCCGAACGCGATGAGACGGTGGAACTGGCGCTCGACGCCTATGGCCGCAATCTGGGCATTGCCTTTCAGCTGGTTGACGATGCGATTGACTATACGTCCGACGCCGAAACCATGGGCAAGGGCGTTGGCGACGATTTTCGGGATGGCAAGATGACATTGCCGGTGATCCTGGCCATGGCGCGCGGATCAGCCGCGGATCGCGCCTTTTGGACCGATGCGATGGAGGGGCGGCGCACCTCTGATGCCGATCTGGCCCATGCCCAGCAGTTGCTGCGCCAAACCGGGGCCATTGCCGACACCTTTGAAAAGGCCCGGCTTTATGGCCAGCGCGCGATTGATGCCCTGGGCATGTTCCCGCCCTCCAAGGCGAAGGCCGCGCTTGTCGAGGCTGTCGAATTTGCGATCGCACGCGCCTATTAAGGCCCTGTGACGCTTCCGATTCACGCCATTTTGCCAGATCTTTTGGCCGCGCTGTGTGCGGGGCCGAATGCTGTTGTCATCGCGCCACCCGGCGCTGGCAAGACAACCGCCATTGCCCCGGCCCTGCTGGATCAGCCCTGGTGTTCCGGCCAGATCCTCCTCTTGTCCCCCCGCCGTCTGGCCGCACGGGCAGCCGCAGAACGGATCGCGGCCCAACTGGATGTGCCGCTGGGCGGGCCGGTGGGCTATGCCACCCGCTTGGAAAGCCGGCAATCGGCGGCCACGCGACTGCTTGTCTTGACCGAAGGGATTTTCCGCAACCGGATTCAGGCTGATCCAGAACTTCAGGGCGTGTCGGCGGTGCTGTTTGATGAGGTGCATGAACGCAGCCTCGACAGCGATTTCGGGCTGGCGCTGGCGCTGGATGCCCAGGCTGGTCTGCGGCCTGATCTGCGCATCATTGCCATGTCGGCCACGCTGGATGGCGCGCGCTTTGCAGCACTTCTCAATGGCCCGACGCTTGAAAGCGCGGGCAAGATGTTCCCGCTGACGCTGCGCCATGTGGGTCGCCGGGCCGAAACGCGGATCGAAGATGATATGGCGGCGGTCATCCGCCGGGCCTTGGCCGAAGAGGCCGGCGATATTCTGGCCTTTCTGCCCGGCATGGGGGAAATTGAGCGCACGGCCGAACGCCTGTCGGACGTGTCGGCGCAGGTCCATCGTCTTTATGGCAGCCTTGATCCCGCCGATCAGCGGGCGGCCTTGCGCCCCGCCAAGGGCCGCAAGATCATTTTGGCGACCGCCATTGCCGAAACCAGCCTGACCATTGATGGCGTGCGCATTGTCGTTGATTCCGGGCTGGCGCGGCGTGCGCGTTATGATCGCGCCGCCGGTGTCGCACGGTTGGTGACCGAACGGGTGAGCCAGGCCGCCGCCACCCAAAGGGCCGGACGCGCGGCACGCCAACAGGCGGGCATAGCCTATCGCTTATGGGAAGAGGCGGCGACCACCGGCCTGCCGCCCTTTGATCCGCCTGAAATTCTGGAGGCCGATCTGTCGGCCCTGCTGCTCGACTGCGCCTTATGGGGCGTGACGGATCCGGGCAGCTTGCGCTGGCTGGATGCGCCGCCCGCGGCGGCTGTGGCCGAAGCGCGCACCCGGCTGATGCAGATGGGGGCGCTGGATGCCGATGGCCGGCCAACGGCGCATGGCCGCGCCATGGCCCGGCTGCCCATGCCCCCCCGCAGCGCCCATATGCTGTTGGCGGCGGCCGCGCGCGGCGGGGCCATGTTGGCCGCCGAAGCGGCGGTGCTGCTGTCTGAACGCGGCCTTGGCGGATCAGATCTTGATCTGGACCAGCGATTGACCCGCTGGCGGCGCGAAACCGGCCCGCGTGCAGAGGCGGCCCGTGGCCTTGCCCGGCGCTGGGCGCAATTGGCGCAAGAGGCGGTCCTCGGGCCGCCACAGGGCGGGGCGCCCCCCGGGCTGGATGTGATCATCGCGCTGGGCTTTCCCGATCGGGTTGCCAAGCGCCGCGATGCCAGCGGCGAACATTGGATCAGCGCGGGCGGGCGCGGCTTTCGGCTGGACCCGCAGGCCGCCCTGGCGCGCAGCCCCTGGCTTGCCGTGGCCGATATTCAGGGTGCCGCCGCCGGCGCGCGTATCCTGTCTGCCGTGCCGACCGATCAGGCAACGCTGGAGGCGCTGTTTGCCGACCGGATTGAAAGCGGCGCGCGGCTGACCTTCGATCCGGCAAGCGGCAGCGTCAAAGCCGAAAGCGGCCGCCATCTGGGCGCGATCACGCTGGCCAAGGGGCAGGACAGCACCGTCCGCCCCGATGCCATCACCGCGGCCTTGGTTGCGGGCGTGCAGGCGCATGGCCTGTCGCTGATCCCCTGGCCCGACGCCGCCCAGCGGCTGCGCGCCCGCGCGCGCTGGGCCGGGCTGACACAGCTGGAGGATGCGGCGCTGCTGGCCAGTCTTGATCTGTGGCTGGCCCCCGTGCTGGCGGGCAAAAGACGCCTGGGGGACATTGCCGATGGCGCACTGGTGACGGCGCTGCGCAGCCTGCTCAGCTGGGAGGCGCAACAGACGCTCGACACGCTGGCCCCGGCCCAGTTCACCTCACCCGCCGGGACAACCCATGACATTGACTATGCTGCCGAAGCCGGCCCCAGTGTGACGCTGCGGGTGCAGGCGCTGTTCGGCCTGTCGACCCATCCGGTGATTGGGCCGGACCGGACCCCCCTGGTTCTGTCCTTAACCTCTCCGGCGGGTCGGCCGATCCAGACGACCCGGGATTTGCCCGGCTTTTGGACGGGCAGCTGGCGCGATGTCGCCAAGGATATGCGCGGCGCTTATCCCAAACATCACTGGCCCGATGATCCAGCACAAGCGACCGCCAGCCTTAAAACCAAAAAGGCGCAGGCGCGCGGCTAGGCCCGCCCCGGCCAGCCTTTGGACGTGCCGAAAAAAAGATATGAAAAACAGGGGAGGCAAAGCGGCGCAAACGCTGTATAGCAGGGTGAAAGCGCTGATGTGACAAGCCTGATCCCGGGCCTGTCCTACGGTCCCAGCCCGATGTCGCCCTGCACCCCAGTGGACACCGATTTCCTTGCCGCCACCATGCGGCCAATTGTGATGTACGGATAAACATGTTGTTTTCAGATTTGCCGCCCTTGTTCAGCGACGCCCTGGCGGCGCGCGGCTATACCGACCCAACCCCCGTTCAGGCCGCCGTGCTGGAGGCCGAGGCCCAGGGCCGCGATCTCATCGTGTCGGCCCAGACCGGCTCTGGCAAAACCGTGGCCTTTGGCCTGGCCATGGCGCCCGAATTGCTGGCCGGTGAAGACCGGCTGCCCTTTGCGATGCAGCCTTTGGCGCTGGTGATTGCGCCGACGCGCGAACTGGCCTTGCAGGTCAGCCGCGAACTCACCTGGCTTTATGGCAAGGCGGGCGGGCGCATTGCCACCTGCGTGGGCGGCATGGATGCCAGCAAGGAACGGCGCGCGCTGAACCATGGCGCCCATATTGTCGTGGGAACACCGGGCCGCTTGCGCGACCATCTGGAACGCGGCGCGCTTGACCTGTCGGCACTGCGCGTTGCGGTGCTGGATGAGGCGGACGAGATGCTCGACATGGGCTTTCGCGATGATCTGGAAGAAATTCTGGATGCAACCGCCGAAGGCCGCCGGACCTTGCTGTTTTCCGCGACCATGCCCAAGCCCATCGTGGCGCTGGCCAAGCGGTATCAGCAGGACGCCCTGCGCATCTCCACCGTTGGCGCGGATCGCGGCCATGGCGATATCGACTATCAGGCGATGACCGTGGCCCCGGCCGATATTGAAAATGCGGTCGTCAATCTGCTGCGCTTTCACGATGCCGAAACCGCCATCCTGTTTTGCGCCACGCGCGATAATGTGCGCCACCTGCATGCCAGCCTGACCGAACGGGGCTTTGCCGCGGTCGCGCTTTCGGGTGAGCATAGCCAGAATGAGCGCAATCAGGCGTTGCAGATGCTGCGCGATCGCCGTGCACGCGTGTGTGTGGCCACCGATGTCGCGGCGCGCGGCATTGATCTGCCGGGCCTCAGCCTTGTCGTCCATGTCGAAATTCCCCGCGATGCTGAAACATTGCAGCACCGGTCTGGCCGCACCGGCCGCGCCGGGAAAAAGGGCACCGCCATTCTGATCGTGCCCTATCCCCGGCGGAAACGCGTCGATGCCATGCTGCGCGGCGCGCGCATTGCCGCCCAATGGGTAACCCCGCCTTCGGCGGAGGATATTCGCCGCGCCGATAATGACCGGTTGCTGGCAACCCTGCTGGCCCCGGTTGAGTTGAGCGATCTTGATCGCAGCCTGGCAGAGCGGTTGTTGCAGGAACGCAGCCCGCAAGACATTGCCGCCGCGCTTGTCCATGCCCATCGTGCCCGCCTGCCGGAACCGGAAGACCTGCTGGCCCGCGATGCGCCGGCCGAAGACCGCGGCCATCGCGCTGGCTTTGAAAACAGCCAATGGTTCCGGCTGGATATTGGGCGGTCGCAAAATGCCGATCCGCGCTGGGTACTGCCGCTGATCTGTCGGCGCGGCCATGTGACGCGCAACGATATTGGCGCCATTCGCATTGGCGCGCGCGAAACCTTTTTCGAAATATCCGGCCCCTTGGGCAAACGCTTTATGGATGCGGTGCGCCGCACCGCCAATGACGAAGACGGCGTCGACATTCAGCCGCTGGACGGCAAGCCGCGTGATCTGGCCAAGGCCCGGGCGCGCGGGGATCGGGACAATGGCCCCCGCCATGCCCCGCGGCCAACGCATGGTGCGCGGCCAAACCAGGGGGGGCGGGCAAGCCATGGCGGACGACCGCCGCAAGGCGGACCGCGCAAGCGCAAGCCCCCGCGCTGAACCGCCCACCCATTTTTGGGCGGGCGTGGCAGATGGTGGCGCTGCACGGACAAGCCCCCTATAAGGCACGGATGCAGACCGATCTTCTTCCGATCCCCATCGCCCCGGTTCTGGAAGTGCTGAACTATGCCGGGACGGCGGTGTTCGCTGCATCGGGCGCGGTGCTTGCCGCCCAAAAACGGCGCGATCTGGTGACCTTTGCCTTTTTCGCGCTGGCAACGGCGGTGGGCGGGGGCACGGTGCGTGATGTCCTGATTGCCGCCCCCGTTTTCTGGACGCGGGAAAATCTGACGCTGTTCTTGTGCCTGTTGGTCGCCTTGCTTGTCTGGGTCACGCCGGTGCGGTTCTGGACCGGTCGGGTCGTGCTGTGGTGCGACGCCGTCGGGCTGGCGGCCTTTGCCACCTATGGCGCGGCCAAGGCCCTGGCCTATGGCCTGGCGCCCATTCCGGCCACGCTGATGGGGGTGTTTACGGCCTGTCTGGGCGGCATCATCCGCGACATGCTGGCGGGGGAGCCATCGATCATCATGCGGCCAGAACTTTACGTCACGGCGGCGGCGCTGTCCTCTGGCCTGATGGTGGCGCTGACCGTCTATGGCGTGCCCGGCTATGCCGCCGCTGGGCTGGCGACCGCGGCGGGCCTGATCCTGCGCGGCGGGGCGCTTTTGCGCCGTTGGGAGTTACCAACCTATGGCCGGTCCTAAGAAATTTGGCAAAGATGTAATCCAGGTTAAGACATGGCGATGCCCGTCTGCCTAAGACAGGGTGTGTGATGAAGCGGAGGGCGCAATGACGTGGAGACTATGGATGGCCGGTCTGGCACTCGCGGCAAGCCCGGCCACCGCTGCGCTGGTGACATCCAGCGATGCCGGCGTGATCGCCGCTGCGGCCGATGCCGATCATGACCGCAACGAAGCGCATCTGAAGCTCTTGTGCAAAACCAAAACCGAAGGCGGGATCATCAGCTTTGTCGCGGGCAGCGAGGGCAAGGTGCTGCTGGCCGCCCTGTCTGCCAAACCGCTGAAGGATGTCCGCAAGGACATTTGGCTCAGCCCCCGTTTTACCAGCCCCGGCAAAGGCCGCGCCGCCACCTCGGCCACTGAGGATTGGGCCTATCTTTACGATCATAATGGCGATGGCCGGATTGACCGGATGAGCTTCCTGATCGGTCCGCTGCCGACAGAGCCGGATACGCATGATCCGCGCCTGCCCAATATCGCTGGCGATCAGGTGCGCATTGAAGGTGCGGATATGATGGCGCGGGTGATGAAGGCCATGCGCTATGGATTTTGGCAGGCCGCCGATGAAGATGCCGATGGCATGCCCGACATCATGGCCATGCCCGCGCGGCGAAAGGATACTGGCTGGTATCGTGGCTGGGCGATTTTTGATCGGCGGGCCACAACCGAAGATGCGTCCTGCCGGTTCATCGATCGCGATGGCAGCGCCAAAGGGCCGTGTCACCCCGGGGCAGAGATTGGCGATTATGAAGGCGAAAGCCTGACAGCGCGTGTCTGGGTGCGTGATCCCGGGCCGATTTTTTCTGCCATTCAGGATGCGGCACTGGCCTGCAAATTGGGGGCAGAGGCCTTTCGGCGCTAAGCCCCGCGTCGTTTAGCGCGCGGTCCGCAACCGACGGTGCAAGGCACAGCTCAGCCCGGCCAAGGCCAGGCCGCCAAGCACCTCCAGACCCGCCACCAGATAGGCCCCTGTGCCCAGCGACTCCGGCACGCCTACCCAAATCGCAATCGCCCCAATCACCGGCAGGGCGCACCATAAGCGCGGATTGAAATAGGCGTTGATGGCAAACAGGATGCCCATGACAATCACCCAGAACATGGTTTCTGTCCTGACCTTATGAACAAAGCTTACCCATGATTTGGAAAGCATAATTTGCCGTGTGGCCGGTGTAACTTTGGCTTTTTGGACTATGGGCTTTTGGGGGTATCGCGCCGGTGATGGGATCGGCTCATGACCCAAAGGCTGGCGTTCATCCGCCCCATATCTTGCGGTCTGCAC
>JBJOJQ010000151.1:0-5685 GCA_046046525.1 Pseudomonadota bacterium | reverse complement strand
GAATTGCTGTTCAACTCCACCGACCGGACCCATGAATATCGGCTGCGCGATGTTGTGCATGTCATTGAACATGCCGCGACCAATGATCGCATCAAGGTCATTGCGCTCGACCTCGACGGATTTCTGGGCGGCGGACAGGTGGCGCTGGAACGCGTCGGCGCGGCGCTCGACAAAGCACGCAAGGCTGGAAAGCCCGTTATCGCTTATGCCACCGGCTATGCCGATGACAGTTATGTCCTTGCAGCGCATGCCAGCGAAGTCTGGATGGACCCGATGGGGGCGGCGCTGATTGCCGGTCCGGGCGGCAGCCGCCCCTATTTCAAGGGCCTTGTCGACCGGCTGGGCATCAATGTGCATGTCTATCGCGTCGGCAAGTTCAAAAGCTTTGTCGAACCCTTTGTGCGTGCGGATCAATCGCCCGAGGCACGTCAGGCCAGTCAGGCGCTGGCAGACGCCCTGTTCGACGCCTGGCAGACAAATGTGAAGGCCGCGCGGCCCAAGGCCCGGATCGCCCAATTTGCCGCCAACCCGCCCATAGCCGCACCCGGCACATCGCTCGCCAGCCTGGCCGTGCGCTATGGCCTGGTCGATAAACTTGGCGATCGCCTGGTCTGGTCCGACCGGATCGCAAAGCTTGCCGGACGCGACGCCGGCAGCCCGGCGGACAGTTTCCGCGGCACGGATTACAGCGATTATCTGGCGGCACACCCGGTGCCAGACGGCCATGGCATTGGCGTCATCACCGTGGCAGGCGACATTGTTGATGGTGAAGCGCTGGCCGGCACCGCCGGTGGAGACACAATTTCGCGGCTTGTTCTCGACGCTGTGGCGCAAAAGAATTTGAAGGCGCTGGTTGTGCGCATCGACTCTCCCGGTGGCTCCGCCCTTGCGGCCGAAAAGATCCGCCAGGCGCTGTTGCAGGCGCGCAAGCAGGGCCTGCCCATCATCGTGTCGATGGGCAATGTCGCGGCCTCTGGCGGCTATTGGATCGCCATGGCGGGCGATACGGTGTTCGCCGAACCGTCCACAATCACCGGCTCCATTGGTGTCTTTGGGCTTTTGCCGACCTTTGAGACATCGCTCAGCAAAATCGGGGTGACGGCGGATGGCGTGGCCACAACGCCGCTTTCTGGCCAGCCTGATCTGCTGCGCGGCACCAATGAGACGACCGATCGGCTGCTGCAAAATGGCGTGGACGACATCTATCTGAAATTCACCTCGCTTGTGGCGACACAGCGGAAAATGCCGCGCGCGCGGGTCAATGAAATTGCCCAGGGCCGGGTCTGGGATGGCGGATCGGCGCGCCAAATTGGGCTGGTCGATCGCTTTGGGACACTGGAAGATGCCGTGGCCGAAGCGGCAAAGCGGGCGGGCCTTGATCCAAAATCGGCGCGTCCCGTCTACATCGACCGCATTCCAAACTGGTTTGAACTTTATGCCCGCAATTTGCAGGATGTGGAGGCGCGGACCGCCCTGCCCGTTGACCCCTATAGCCGGATGATCATGCGCCAACAGGCCAGCTTTGCCACCGGCGTGGCGGATGGCCTGCGCATCGTGACCGGCCCTGCGGTGCAAGTCCGCTGCCTCGCCTGCCCCGCCACACCCCGATATCAAAACCGTGCAACCGCACTTCAACTTCTCCGCAACAAGGTCTTTTAATGGTTCAGCTTCGTCCCGCCGCGTCTGATGACGCCAGCGCATTATCTGCAATTTACGCACCCTATGTGGCCACCAACGCCGTCTCTTTTGAAACATCAGCCCCCAATGCGCGCCAGATGCGCGCCCGCCTTGAAGCCGCCGAAGGGCTATATCCCTGGATCGTCGCGACCGAGGGTGATGTTGTTCTGGGCTATGCCTTTGCAAAACCGTTCCGCATTGGGGCGCCCTATCGCCACAGCGTGGAGGTCGCCGTCTATGTCGCTGGCGAGCTTGAGGGCAAAGGCGTGCGCCGCACGCTCTTGGCCAGCCTTGTATCAACCTTGACCCGGCAGAATTTTACCCAGGCGATCTGCACGCTGATCACACCCAATGACAAGCTGATCCAAATCTATGAATCAACGGGCTTTCGTCGGGCCGGCGCGTTCCGCGAGGTCTGTTACAAAAACGGCCAGTGGAGCGATATTGGCCTGTGGCAGCGCGATCTGGCCGAACCCAGAACCCCGCCGCAGGACATCCGCCCCTTTACGGAAACAGGCGTGATCCGCCTCTGACCAATCAGCTGGCAACCGCCGGGCGATATTCGGCCGCATTGGTTGTGAATTCGGCATGGCCATATGACGCCAGCTGCGCCCGCAATCGCCGGATGAGGCGGGCATCGGCGATATCGGCGAGACCGGGCACGCGCGCGGCCAGCCGATAGGCCGCCATGCGGATCAGGATGACGAAAATCGTCGCGGCGTACAGCAACCGGTCCGTCGCGGAAATCGGCACGCCCAGTTCGGCCGCCCGACGAAAATCCCCGCTGAGAAATGCCTTGGCGAAAAAGACGCGCGAAAATGACCGTTCCAGTCGCCGAAACGCACGGCCGGACAGGCTGGCATCCTTGGACAGCTCTGCCTCCATCGTCGCCCGCAACAGGCCGCCGCAAATCTTGTCGTCATAGGCATAGCGCAGCGTCGCACTGCGCGTGCACCAGATGCGGACAATCTCTTCCGGCGTATCGCCCAAAAGATCTTCCGGTAGCCCCAGCAAATAACAACGATAGCGCGCCAGCTCTACCCGTGCACGTTCTGCCGGGGTGAACTGCGTCCGCCCGGCCTTCAGCACATCATTGGACAGAAAATAAATCGGGATCAGCCCGGCAGGCATCTGATCCAGCTGGGGAATGGGCATGCCATAGGTCTGGCTGTCCCACATCCCCGGACGGCTGAGGACATTGACCCGGACCATAGAGTGCATCAAGCGCACCATGGCGGCCGCCCGAAAGCCCGGCCCAAATCGCTCCAGCGCGCCGGGCAGGATCGTCGTCGTGAAAAATGTCGCGGTTTCTTTCACGCGCCGCGCGGCGGTTGCGTGGCTCAATGTGCCGGTCAACGCCATGGGCAAGGCCGAATATTTATTGAGGAAGGTCGCAATAAACGCGCCACGGATCGCAAAGGGCGACAAATTGGCGGCGCTGTTGCGTTCCTCACGCGCGCCGGCTTCGACAAGGCGCATGTCCAGCCAGTCGGGCACCCGTTCCATCTCTTCAATCAGGGCGACAAGCTCTGCCGGTGCATCGGGCACCGCGCTTAGCCCCTTGTCACAGGCGGTGCCCAGCATTTCAACCAGCGTGCGAAAGCCATAGCGTGGCATCAACGCGGCATAGGCATCGCCCGTGATATCGCCCAACATGGTATATTCGCGAAACCGGGCGACCATATCGTCATCGGCCAGCAATGCCGCGCGCGGGATCGCCGCGCCAAAACGCATTTCGGTTTCTGCACCGGCCTCGGTTGCGAAGCGTTCGGGCGGCGTATCGAAATCAAGCCCGCCATAAAGCTCTGGCAAAAGTGCTTTTTGAGAGCGAACGCGGGCAGCGATGGTGTCTATGGATGGGCGCATGGCGGCATGCTGCGCGAATTTTACGCTGCCGCCAAGCCTAAACTAAGGGACTGGTCGATCGATCAGATGTGGATCGGCTTGCCCATGACCGCCATCGCCGCCTCTTTCAGCGCCTCGGCATGCGTGGGATGCGCATGGCAGGTATAGGCAATGTCTTCGCTGGTTGCGCCAAATTCCATCGCCTGCGCTGCTTGCGCAATCATCGTGCCGGCAAGCGACGCGACGATATGCACGCCCAGCACCCGATCTGTCTTGGCATCGGCCACGACTTTCACAAAGCCATCGGTATCCCGATTGGTCTTGGCCCGGCTGTTCGCCATCATCGGGAATTTGCCAACCTTCACGTCGCCGCGTGCCTTGGCCTGTTCTTCGGTCAGGCCAACGCTTGCAAATTCCGGCATGGTATAGACCACACCCGGAATAACATCATGGTTGATCAGGCCGATTTGCCCGGCGCAGAATTCAGCGGCGGCAATGCCTTCATCTTCAGCCTTATGCGCCAGCATCGGACCGGGGGTCACATCACCCACGGCATAGATGCCGGGAATATTGGTCTGGAAATCATGCCCAACCTCAATCTGGCCGCGCGCATTGGTTTCAACGCCCGCCTTAGCCAGATCCAGACCTTCGGTATTCGGGCGCCGACCAATGGCGACAAGAACGCAATCGGCCTCCAGCGTTTCGGCAGAGCCACCGGCTGCGGGCTCAACCGTGACACTGGCCTTTGCGCCTTTCACGGCAACACCGGTCACCTTGGTGGACAGCTTTAGCGTAAAGCCCTGTTTCTTGAAGATCTTGGCAGCTTCCTTGCGGACATCGCCGTCCATACCGGGCAACAGCTGGTCCAGATATTCAACGACCGTCACCTCTGCACCCAGACGCCGCCAGACGCTGCCCAGTTCCAGACCGATCACACCCCCGCCAATGACAACAAGATGCTTGGGCACTTTGGGCAGCGCGAGCGCGCCGGTGGAATCCACGACAACCTTTTGATCAATCTCGACACCGGGCAGCGGCGTGACAGATGATCCGGTTGCGATCATGATTTTTTTGGCGGAATAGCTGGTGCCGTTCACGTCAATGGTCGTCGCCGAGGTAAAGCGGGCATGCCCCTTCAGCCATGCGACCTTGTTCTTTTTGAACAGAAATTCGATGCCCCCGGTCAGTTCCCCGACGGCCTTGGCCTTTTCAGCCTGCATCGCCGGCACATCGACCTTCACGTCCTTAAAGCTGATGCCGAACTTTGCCAAAGTGCCCGAATGGGCTTCTTCATAGAGTTCAGAGGCATGGAGCAGCGCCTTGGAGGGGATGCAGCCGACATTGAGGCAGGTGCCACCCAATGTGTCCCGGCTTTCCACACAGGCGGTTTTCAGGCCGAGTTGCGCCGCGCGAATGGCCGCCACATAGCCGCCCGGGCCTGCGCCGATCACGATAAGGTCAAAATTGGTGTCGCTCATCGTTTGCTCCTTCTGTGCTCCGGCGCTGGCCGGACGCCCAAGGCCATCCACCCCGCATATCGACCAAAAGATCTCGCCATATCGGCGTCGTCTCTTTCCTATGTCGTTGCGGCCAAGCCCTTTTACAAATCTTCACCTGACGTTCGCAGCGGACGTGCCATCAGATCCACATGTCCGGGCCTTGTCAGTCTGCACCCCTGGGCTCCCGCTTTCGACGGAGCACATGGGGTGCGGGTCACCCTTACAAATCGATCAACAGCCGGGTCGGGTCTTCAATTGCGTTCTTGACCGCGACGAGGAAGGTCACAGCCTCGCGCCCATCGATCAGGCGGTGATCATAGCTGAGCGCCAGATACATCATCGGACGCACAACAATCTGGCCATCGCGCACAACGGGGCGATCTTCAATCCGGTGAAGCCCGAGGACCGCCGACTGCGGCGGGTTGATGATCGGCGTCGACATCAGCGACCCGAAAACGCCGCCATTTGAAATCGTGAAGGTGCCGCCCTTCATGTCATCCATGGTCAGCGTGCCATCCTTGGCGCGCTTGCCGAAATCCCCAATGGTGCGTTCAATGTCGGCGACCGACATATCCTGCGCATCGCGGATCACCGGCACGACCAGACCATTGGGGGCCGATACCGCGACCGAAATATCGGCATAGTTGCGATAGACGATGTCATC
>JBJOJQ010000115.1:0-24007 GCA_046046525.1 Pseudomonadota bacterium | reverse complement strand
GATCAAATATCGTTGCTTATCTGCGGTATCTGCCCGCACTTTCGGGCGCGACGGACCGGGCGGACAGCGGGTTCTTCCATGACTGGACGGTCTATTACTGGGCCTGGTGGGTCAGCTGGGCACCCTTTGTCGGTATGTTCATGGCGCGGATTTCCTTGGGGCGAACGGTGCGGGAATTCATGGCCGGCGCGCTTGTTGCGCCCAGCCTGCTGGGCATTTTCTGGCTGACGATCTTTGGGGATGCCAGCATCGCGCATATTCTGGCCGGCGACGCCGCTGGCTTGGCACAAGCGGGGCTGGATCAGCAGCTTTTTCTGCTGCTGGGGCAATTGCCTTTTGCGCAGATCACCTCCTTCATCGCCATCTGCCTGATCATGATCTTCTTTGTCACAGGCTGGGATTCCGGCACGTTGGTGATTGATGCGATGACAGCGGGCGGGCGCACGGACACCTCGTTGCAGCAAAAGGTCGTCTGGCTGTTGACCGTGGGCGGGATTGGCATCGTCCTGTTGTTGAGCGGCGGCCTCAATTCCCTGCAAGCCGGGGCAATTGCCGCCGGCCTTCCGCTCATCGCGGTTCTGTTGCTGATGATGGCCGGAACATTGCGCGGCCTTCTTACCCTTCACCGTCGAGGATGACGATTGACACAGAATTTGACTTCATCATTGTTGGCGCTGGGTCAGCAGGCTGCGTGCTTGCCGATCGGCTGAGTGCCGATGGCAAGAACAAGGTGCTTCTGCTTGAATTTGGCGGCTCTGACCGGTCGATCTTCATCCAGATGCCGGCAGCGCTGGCCTATCCCATGCACAGCAAGAAATATAATTGGGGCTATGAAAGCGAACCAGAGCCCGCGCTCAATGGGCGGCGCCTGTCTTGCCCGCGCGGCAAGGGCCTGGGCGGATCGTCATCGATCAACGGGCTGGTCTATGTCCGCGGCAATCCCATGGATTTTGAACGCTGGCAGGATGAACATGGCGCCAAAGGCTGGGGCTATGCGCAGGTCCTGCCCTATTTCAAACGTGCCGAGGGGCGCCAGGAAGGCGGCGACACCTATCGCGGCAGCGATGGTCCTTTATCGACGACCTATGGCACGCTCAAAAACCCGTTGCACCACGCCTGGTTAGAGGCGGCTCAGCAGGCAGGCTATGCCCTGACCGAAGATTATAATGGCTTTCGACAAGAAGGCTTTGGCCGCATGGACATGACCGTGCGGGCGGGCACCCGCTGTTCCGCGGCCAAGGCGTATCTTTACCCCGCGCGCAAGCGGGCCAATCTTCACGTCATCCAGCATGCTCTTGCGACCCGCATTTTGTTTGACGGGCGCCGCGCGGTGGGCGTGGACTATCTGCGCGCCGGCAAAAGCTTCACCGTACGGGCCCGGCGCGAGGTCATCCTGTCCGGCGGGCCGATCAATTCGGTGCAACTGCTGAAGCTATCGGGCATTGGCCCGGCAGCCGAACTGCAAAGCCATGGCATCCCGGTGATTGCGGATCGCCCAGGCGTTGGCGCCAATCTGCAAGATCATCTGGAATTCTATTTTCAGATGGCCTGCACCAAGCCGGTGACGCTGTACCGGCAGGCAAATTTGCTCGGCAAGGCGCTGGCCGGGGCGCAGTGGCTGTTCTTGCGCAGCGGGATTGGCGCGACCAACCATTTTGAAAGCTGCGGCTTTATTCGCAGCCGCGCGGGCATCCCCTATCCCGATATTCAATATCACTTTTTCCCCATGGCGATTAACTATGACGGCAGCTCGCTGGCGACCGAACATGGTTTTCAGGCGCATGTCGGGCCGATGCGGTCCAAAAGCCGCGGCAGCGTGACCCTGCGCAGCGCCGACCCGCGCGATCCCCCGCGCATCCGCTTTAACTATATGAGCCACCCGGATGATTGGGCGGAAATGCGCGCCTGCGTTCGGTTGACGCGGGAGATTTTTCAGCAGCCCGCCTTTGCGCCATGGCGCGGACGGGAAATCCAGCCCGGTGCCGATTGCACCAGTGACGCACAGATCGACGCCTTTATCGCGGACAAGGTGGAAAGCGCGCTGCACCCGTCATGCACGTGCAAAATGGGTGCCCCCGATGATCCCATGGCCGTTGTTGATCCAGAATTGCGCGTGATTGGCGTTTCGGGGCTGCGCATTGTCGACAGTTCTGTCATGCCCGCGATCACCACGGGCAATTTGAATGCGCCGACCATCATGATCGGTGAAAAAGGGGCCGACCATATTCTCGGCAAGCCGTTGCTCGCGCCGTCCAATGCCCCTTATTATCAATCCCCCAATTGGGAAAGCGCACAGCGATGATCCGCCAGATTTCAGAACCGGCACGGCAGGTGGATGTCATCCGCGAAACAGAGGTGCTGGTGGTGGGGTCTGGCCCCGGCGGGCTGGCGGCCGCTTTGGCCGCAGCCCGCGCCGGCGCAGAAACCATCTTGCTGGAACGCTATGGCTGTTTTGGCGGCAATATCACGCAGGTCGGCGTTGAGGGCTTTGCCTGGTATCGCCACCCCGCCACGATCGACAGCGAGGGCATTGGCCGCGAATTTGAAGAGCGGGCCAAGGCAATGGGGGCGGCCATGCCCGAACCCCAGTCCATCAGCCACAGCCTTGATGCCGAGGCGTTTAAATGCGTCGCTGACACCTTGGTGGAAGAAGCCGGGGTGATCCCGATGCTCCACCGGATGTTCGTGGCCCCGATCATGGATGGGGACCGCATCATCGGTGTGATCGTGGAAAGCAAGGCCGGACGCGAAGCCATCCTGGCGCAGCGCGTGATTGATGCGACAGGCGATGCCGATATCGCACACCGCGCCGGCGCCCACACGCATAAACACCCGGTGGACGAAATGATGTCCGTCTCGGTCATGTTCTCTATGTCGGGCGTCAACAAAACCCGGTTTATCGAGGCGGTGAAGGCCGATCCCCAAAGCTATGGCGACTGGGCCGTGGGTGGCGAATGGGAAGTCATCACCGACGGGAAAGAGGACGATATGTTCTCTCCCTTTCTGCGCAAACCCTTTCAAAAGGCGCTCGCGGCCGGGCTCATCCCTGAAAGTCTGGCAACAATTGCCGGGACGTGGGGCACCGTGTCTGATCAAGGGGATCTGACCTATCTCAACATGGTTCACCTCTATCTTGACGGGACAGACCCCGATGCCCTGACCCATGGTGAAATGGCGGGCCGCAAACAGGCCATGCACGCGATCAACGCGCTGCGCGCCTTCATGCCGGGATGCGAAACGGCCAAGCTGCGCAATTTCGGCATGACGCTGGGCATCCGCGACACCCGCAAGATTGATGCGGCCTATAACATGACCGGCGATGATGTGCGGGGCGAAGCCCGTTTTGACGACAGCATCGGCATTTTTCCTGAGTTTATCGATGGCTATGGCTATCTCATCCTGCCGACCACGGGCCGCTATTTCCATGTCCCCTACCGGTCGATGCTGCCCAAGGGGGTGAAGAACCTGCTGGTCACGGGCCGTGCCATTGGCGGCGACAAGGTCAGCCATGCTGCCGTGCGCAACATGATGTGCTGCGCCGTTGCTGGGCAAGGTGCGGGCGTGGCGGCGGCACTGTCCGTGCAGGCCCAATGCGGGTTTGACAGCGTTGATATTGGCGCTGTGCAACGCGAACTCCGCCGACAAGGCGCGCGGATCGCATAAGCAAAACAGATATATGGGCACAATCGGGAGGCAGCGTGCGCTATCGGTCGCGCGGCGGCGGGATTGGTGCCCCCCAATTTTGCAAGGGGCAATCTCGAAAAAGCATAGGGAGATGTGCGGGACTTGTGCCTAGTATTAGCGGTCCTAATAACTGTTTTTCGGATAAGGGGCCGTCAGCGGCATGAAGCTTCCTCCCGAGTTTGACCTTCACGCACTGGAAGTGTTCGTCATGACGGTCGAACTGGGCGGCATGTCGCAATGCGCAACGCATCTTCAGGTCACGCAATCTGCCGTGTCACAGACGATTGCCCGGCTGGAACAGGGGATTGGCGCCCCCTTGTTCGATCGCGCGATGCGGCCCATGGGCCTGACCGCCAGCGGCAAAGCCCTGTTTGCGCGCGGCCAGGCACTGATCGCCCAGGCGCGCACGACCTATGATGAGGTGCGGGAAGGCGCCAATCTGCCGATTTCGAGCATCACTGTCGCCATGTCGTTCAGCCTTGCCAACGAACTGACGACCGCCATTTTGAGCGAGCTTGGCCCCCGTGCCAATCGCTGGAATGTGCGGTCCGGGATCTCGATGGAGCATCAGGCCGAGTTCCTGGCCCGCGACATTGACATGCTGATTTCCGGCAGCTTCAACCTTGAGCATCACGGCGCGCTGGAACTTCACCCCGTGCTGGAGGAAAGCTTCATCCTCGTCTTTCCGCGCGATTATGCAGGCCCCACCGATGTAACGACAAAACTGCCCGCCCTGCCGCTCATTCGCTTTTCCCGGCTGACCGGGACCGGCCAGCAGATTGAACAGCAGATCGTGCGCATGAAGTTGAAGCTGCCCCATATGATTGATGTTGAATCGGCACATCAGCAGCTGGGCCTTGTGGCCGCAGGGCTTGGCTGGACGATCACGAACCCGGTGTGCCTGGCGGCGGTGCCCGAACTGCTCCGCCAATTGCAGCCCGCGCCGATGACCCGGGGGCGGTTTTCGCGCCATGTGCAGGTTGTCGCCCGCGCGGGTGAGCTTGGGGACATTCCCCGGCTGACCGCCGGCGTCTGCCAGCGCGTCCTGAAAGAGCACAGCTTTGCCAAGGTTATGGCCGAATATCCGTGGATGGAGGAACAGCTCCGATGGCCAGATGTCATGACTGAAGATGAACTGGGGGTGCGCCGTGTTGCGTAAATGTTTGACCACACTGGCTTTGGCTTGGGCGATCCCGGCCCTGGCCGCCACACAGGCGATCGACGCGCCGGAACTCGCCAAACCGGGCTCTTTTGGCGTTGGTTATAAAACCATGGTCTATGTGCAGCCCAATCTGCCTGATCTGGGCTTGGCAAAGGACGGACCATCGACAGGTGCCAGCCGCTCCCGACAATTGACCGTGGATATCTGGTATCCGGCCGCCACCCGCCCCCGAGATAAAAAAGTCACATATCGCAACACGTTATGGGGCGAAACGCCAAAGCCGCCGGTCTCCTTCACGCATCAGGGGGAAGCTGTGGCTGGCGCGCGCGCCCTTGGCGGTGGCCATCCGCTCATCATTTTGTCGCATGGCTATAGCAACGCCCCGCCCTTGATGAGCTGGCTGACCGAGAATCTCGCTTCCAAGGGTTATGTCGTCGCGGGCATCCGCCATAGCGACCCCAACCCTTATGTTGCCCCGCCGCAGATCCGGGCCGCGCCTTATTATCTGCGGCCAAATGACATCAGCTTTGTTGCAGATCGATTGCGCAAGTCGCTGGGCGACCAGATTGATCCGAACAACCTGGCGCTGATCGGTTATTCGCAAGGCGGCTATGGCGTCTTGACCGCGGGCGGCGCCAGCCTTGACCCAAATCACCCGGTCATGTCGCAGGTCCCAAATGGCGCGCTGTTGACGATGGCCCGTGGCGGCCCTGCCGCTGAGGCGATCCGGGTGCCGGGCGTCAAGGCGATCGTTGCACTGGCGCCCAATGGGGCGGGCCACCCGCATATCTGGGGCAGCGGGCTGACCAATATCACCGCGCCATTATTGCTGATCGCTGGCGATGCCGATGCTGTTGTCGGCTATAAGCACGCGGCCCGCGCCTTTTTTGAAGAGGCCAGCAAAAGCGACCGTTACCTGCTGACCTTCCGCCAGGCAGGCCACAGCATTGCCTTTAACGCCGCCCCACCGGCGATGCGCCAAAGCCTCTGGGATTTTGACTGGTTTGAGGACGCGATCTGGCGTCAGGACCGGGTGAGCGCCATCAATCTGCACTTCATCACCGCCTTTCTGGCGCTGCATCTGCGGCAAGAGACCGCCATGCGGAGCTATCTGGACGTCGCCACCGAAGAGTCCGACCTTGGGACCTGGAATGCGCCGCCAGATGCGTCATGGGGGGCCTATAGCCCCGGCGGACCGGGCGTTACCTTATGGAAGGGCTTCCAGCGCCGCCGTGCGCAAGGGCTGCGGCTGGAACATCGCCCCGCGCAGGATTAAGCCGTCAGGGTTTGCCCGGCCACGTTCCAGAAATGGAGCAGGTCGGCGCTATAGCTCGCCGGGACATAGGCGATGCAGGCATCATCCGCGACGACGTGGAGCCGCACATTGACGTGATCAATGATCGTGGCGGCGCTGCATCCGGGTGCGAAACTGGGGTCTTCGGCATCAAAGACGCCGCCTTCCATCAACAGCGCCCGCCAGCCCGCGCCGGACAGGCGCACACGCACCACGCCGCCGCCAATGGCGGTCAACGCGCCATCATCCCCCAAAATGGCGCCCAGGCCGGAAACATCGCCTTCGGCCAGCCAGACCGTCGGTTCAAACCGGATCAGGCCCAGCCGGTCATTGCCCGCAGACCGGCCCATGGGCGGCAAAGCAAAGCCCATGGCCGCAGCAAAGCGCGCAGCGACGTCGGACGGGTTGCTCCAGATCTCCATCGCATGGAGCGGTGTCGCGGGCATCTGGGTGATGGCGACCTCAATCACGATAACGCTCCCCCGCTGGATCATAGAAATGTGGATGGGTCACCCGCACGCGGGCGGATTGCCCCCGGGTCGGCGATGCGGCGATCAGTTCTTCCCCATAACGATCAAAGCCATTGATCAACTGGCCAAGGGCGATCGACCCGCCGTCCATGATGCGAAATGCCGCCGCACTGACATGGCCTTCGGGCCGGGCATCAAGGCTGGTCACAAGCATCGCCCCTTCGGGGATATCGCCCTCAATCGCCTCAAGGCCCACCAATTGGCGGCGTCCCTTTTCATGCAGGGCTGGCCGCTCAAGCCCAGCAGCGCCAATGAAGCCCCCGGCCTTGTTCAACATCTTATCAAGGCCAAGATCATAAGGGGACAAGCGCCCGTCAATTTCTCCGCCGACGACCAGATGGCCCTTTTCGATCCGCAGAAACTCCATGGCTTCCAGGCCATAAAGGCATCCGCCCTGTGCGATCACCGCCGCCTGACAGGCCGCCCAAAGGGAGGCCGCCTCGCTGGCCGCGCCATAAACTTCAAAGGCCCGTTCCCCGCTATAGCTGGCGGCGAGGACCTGCACCGGCTGTCCTTTGATTTCGGTCGAAATGGCTGACATGTGCCGCGGCGCCTCTGGTCCGATCAGGCTTTCCAGGACCAGCCGCGCGCGCGGCCCGGCGATCGCAATCCCGGCATAATGTTCCTGCACATTGACGGCGGACACGCGCAGATGCGGGCAAAGATACTGACGAACATAGGAAATATGGGTCGCCATGCGGTCGGCCCCGCCCGTTGAACTGGTTAACAGATAACGGTTTTCAGCCAGGCGCCAGACGGTCCCATCGTCAAAGGCCAGACCATCTTCGCGCAGCATGAACGTATAGCGCCCGCGCCCGACCGCCAGTTTGGCAACGCTTGTCGCGCAGATGATTTCAAGGAACGCAGCCGCATCCGGGCCGCTGACCTCAAATTTGGCCAATGTCGACACATCGGTCATCCCAACGCTGGTGCGCACCGCCCGGGCTTCACGTCGCGCCGCAACCGCCAGGGTTTCGCCCGATTGCGGATAGGCCCGCGGACGGAACCAATAGCCCAGCGGCTGCCAGATCGGCGCCTTTGCGGCATGGACATCATAAAGCGCCAGACGCCGGACATGCGCCCCACCATGCGGCGCCCCGGGGCCTGCAATCACGCCCATGGCAACCGGCGTATAGGGCGGCCGGAAGGTCGTGAGGCCCGCCTCTGGAATTGAAACGCCCTGTTGTTCGGCCAAGCGGGCGAGCGCTGCCATATTGCCCAGCTTACCCTGATCGGTCGCCATGCCCAGCGTGGTATAGCGCTTTAGATGCTCAACCGAACGATAGCCCTCGGCCCATGCGATATCGACATCGGCCAAGGTCACATCATTCTGAAAGTCGATAAAGCTCTTTTTCGGCTTGGAAATTGGCCGCATGATACCAACCGGTACGGGCGCTGCCGCACCACCGATGGTCGTCACATTCTGTCGCGCCTGATCGGGCACAAAGGCCTGGGCATCCTCCACCCAGCGCAGCGTCCCGCCTGCCTGCTGATGCAGATGGACAACGGGCGTAAACCCGCCCGATACGGCAATGAGATCCGCGTCCCAGCTGTGCGTGGCGCCCGCAACATCCGCCGAGAGCCCTGTGACGCCCTGCCGCCCGCCCTTGGCGGCTTTTGGCACGGCACCAAGGTGCACAGGAAGGCCAGCAGCCTGCGCATGCGCTGCACGTGGCGACGCCACCGCACGGGCATCCAGCACCGCCACAACGGTTGCGCCCGCCGCCATCAAAGCCTCTGCCGTGGCATAGGCATCGTCATTATTCGTGGCGATAATCGCGCGCTGCCCCGGCACCACGCCAAAGCGGCGCACATAAGTGCGCACGGCCTGTGACAGCATGACGCCGGGCCGATCATTATGCGCAAAGGCGATGGGCCGTTCGATGCTGCCCGTTGCCAGAATGACCTGCCCTGCCCGCACGCGCCAAAGCCGCTGTGCCAGACCATTGGCCGCAATCTGGCCCGGTTCCACGCACAGCTCGGTCAGGGTGACGAGATCATGTTCCCAATATCCAGACGCCGACGTGCGCGTCAAAATCCGCCCGTCGGCCTTGCGAATACGCGCCGCAATGGCGTCTACCCAGGCTGCATCCAGATCCTGCGGGTCGCGGATCAAAGAGGCGCCCAAAATCGCGTCCTGTTCGACAAGGATGACCCGCTGGCCCGCTTCTGCCGCCTCCAGGGCCGCTTGCAGCCCGGCCGGGCCACCACCGACCACCAGCACGTCGCAAAAGGCCGCGCGGTGGCTGTAGCGATCTGGATCGGCCTGGGTCGGCGCATTGCCAAGGCCAGCGGCCTTGCGGATGAAATATTCATAAATCATCCACCGCTTTGCAGATCCAAAGAAGGTTTTGTAATAAAAACCAGCCGGCAGCGCCGCCGAAAACAGGCCGAACACAGCGCCAAAATCAAGGTCCAGATTGGGCCAGCGATTCTGGCTGCGGGCCACCAGACCTTCATAAACAAAGACATCGGTGGCGCGTGTATTGGGTTCGCGCCGCCCGCCTTCGCCCACGGTCACAAGCGCGTTCGGTTCTTCCACGCCGGCGGTCATAATCCCGCGCGGACGGTGATATTTGAAGCTGCGGCCGACCAGCTTGACCCCATTGGCCAGCAAGGCTGCGGCCAGCGTCTCGCCCGGCACAGCCCGGTAAGCCTTGCCGTCAAAGGTGAAATTGATTGTCGCGGCCTCTGCGGCCCGGCGGTGTGCGGTCATGGCAGCGCCTCCGGCCCCACGGCGCGCGTGGCGATAATCTCATGCGTGACGCGGTGTCGGGTGATGACCATCCATGCGCGACAGCCATAGGTGTGGCGCCAGATTTCATCATCCGGGCCACGGGGATTGGTGCGCGTGAACAGCGCGGCCATGGCCGCCTTGCTGGGCGCATCCAGCGCCACCACAGAATCGACGCTGCGTTCATAAACAAATTCGGTTTGCGCGCGCGGCCCGCAATGGGGGCATGTGATCTGCATCATTAGCGGCTGCTCGGCATCGGGCCGCTCCCTGTTTCATCGATGGTCGCGCCCCGTTCAAACCGGTCGAGCGAAAAGGGCGCGTTGAGCGGATGGGCCGCGCCGGTTGCCAGCGTGTGCGCATAGGTCCAGCCGGAGGCCGGCGTGCCCTTAAACCCGCCATAGCACCAGCCGCCATTGATATAGAGATTTGGCACAGGCGTTTCGCCGATGATCGGCGATCCATCAAAGCTCATATCGGTCACGCCGCTCCATGTCCGCAGCATCCGCAGGCGCGACAGCGCGGGCACAAGCGCAAGCCCTTGGGCAACGGCATTTTCCATGATCATCGGGTGGCCGCGCTGCGCATAGCTTGGCCAATTGTCCGGATCGCCCCCAAAAACGATGCCGCCCTTATCCGATTGGCTGATATAGCAATGGAGCGATTGCGTCATGATCACCGTGTTGATCATGGGCTTTACGCCTTCGGTGACCATCGCCTGCAATGTCTGTGATTCAATCGGCAGGCGCAGGCCCGCCAGGCCCGCCACATGGCCGCTATGTCCGGCCACACAAATGCCGACACGGCCCGCACCAATGCGCCCGCGGGTCGTTTCCACGCCCACCACAGCGTCACCATCGCGAACAAAACCGGTGACTTCGCATTTCTGGATGATGTCGACACCCATGCTGTCTGCACCGCGCGCATAACCCCAGGCGACCGCATCGTGACGGGCAGATCCGCCGCGCCGCTGAATAAGGCCACCTTCAATCGGGAAGCGGGCCGTGCGCGACATATCCAGCAAGGGCTCAAGCTTCGCCACCTGATCGCGGGTCAGCAATTCGGCATCAATGCCATCGCAGCGCATGGCATCGCCGCGCTGGGCCAGCGTCACCATATCGGCATCGCTATGCCCCAGCGTCAGGGCACCACGCGGGCTGAACATGACGTTGTAGTTCAGCTCATCGCTCAACCCGTGCCACAGTTTCAGCCCAAATTCGAAGAAGTTGTGCAGCGCGTCCAGCCGATAATTTGATCGGACGATGGTGGTGTTCCGGCCGGTATTGCCGCCGCCGATCCAGCCTTTTTCAAGGACCGCAATATTCCGCAAGCCATGGACTTTGGCCAGATAATAGGCCGTTGCCAGGCCATGCCCGCCACCGCCGATGATGATGATGTCATAATGCGGCTTGGGGTCTGGATGCCGCCATGCCGGCTTCCAGTGCGACTGGCCATTCAAGGCCCCACGCAACAGGCTGAACGCGGAATAGCGGCTCATGCGATGGGCATCCACCCGCGCTTTTCGCGCCAATCTTTTTCCAGACCGTCAAAGCGCGACAGCTTCAGAATATCGATATCGGCAAAAGAACATGTGCCATCGATCACAAGATCGCGGATCGCGTGGCCTGATGCGGGCGACAGACCAAAGCCCACGCTCGACATCGATGCGACGACGACATTGTCCGGGCTGGTCAGCCGATCAATGATCGGGCGGCCATCGGGCGAATTTTCGATGATCCCGGCCCAGCTGCGGATGACGTTGAGGTGCGCTGCCTTTGGCAGCAGCTCTGCCACGCGCTTGGCCAGATTGCGCGCAAGCGGGGTGGACGGACGCGCCGCCGGCCCCGTGGCATCCACATCGAGCCATTCATGCGGGCCGCCGCCATAAGCAAGGTTGCCGCGCAAGGTTTGCCGGCCATAGATTTTATGCCCGTCAACGCCACCCAATGGCATCATGGGGGCGGGTTCGGTGATGATCATTTCCGCCCGCGCCGCCGCCAGCGGCACGTCCACGCCGAGTTGCGCCATCAGCTGCGGGATCTGCGGACCAGCCGCAACCACAACGGCATCGCACCCATAAGTGGCGGTGGCGGTCTTAACGGCCGTCACCTTGCCGCCCGCCGTTTCAAAGCCGGTGACGGGGCTGTGCTGGACAATTTTCCCGCCCAGATCCTGCAACGCCCAGGCATAGGCCTGTACGGTGCGTTGCGGATTGGCATGGCCGCCGAATTTATAATGAACACCACCAAAGCTGTTATCACCGGCCAGCGGCACAGCCTCTTGAATCTGCTTTACATCGAGCAGTTCAACAGGATGGTTCAGGCGCGTATGACGCTCTGCGATAAAACGATATTGTTCCCACTGACGTTCCGTCATGGCAATGAGGATGCGGCCCTTTTGGTGCTCCGTCGGATAGCCCAAAAGCTCATCCATTTGCGGCCAAAGGCGCTGTTCTTCATCGAATAATGGGCTGGAATAATGCGATGCGCCACCGCCATTGCGGCCAGAGGCTTCCCAGCCGACGATGAACTTGTCGAGAACGGTGACTTTGACGCCCGATCGCGCCAGCCACCAGCCCGCGCTCAGGCCGGTGACACCACCGCCGACGATGACGACTTCAGAGCCACTCATTTATACATCCCCGTATAGAGCATCTCGCGATGCGCATCTTCATAAGGCGTGCCAATATCTTCGACCGGCACCCATTGCGTCGGAATGCCGAACCAGACATCCCATGCGGCATCCATCGCGGCGGGTTCTTCCCAGTCTGCCAGTATCTTCAGCGGAAGGGGCCGCACCGGCGCACGATGCGTTGCCAGCGGAATCGTTCCAAATGGTGTGCCGGATTCAATGGCCAGCAACATCGCGACCTGATCGCGGCACCGCCGCCCTTGGCACACGCCCATGCCGGACCGTGTCAGGCGCTTGATCTGATCCGGATTGGCCGGGCCGTCTTGCAGCAAGGTGTTGAGCGACCGGGCCTGAATCGCGGCTGGGCGATCCAGATATTGCGGCGGCTGCACCCCAATGAGATCCGCCAGCGTCACATCTTCGCACTGGCAGATGATCGTTTCCGGCGCATTGGTTTTGAGCGCAGCCCGTACCCAATCCATGCGATAAGCGACATGATCAAACCCGGTATCGGCAAGCCCGGCGCAATCACCCACGGCTGCGACATTTGCTTCCCCGGCAGGGACATAACCGCCGCGTTGGGCATTGAGTGCGCGCGGGCCGTGCATGGCATCGACCAGTTCAATCGACGGAACGAGACCAATGGCAACGCAAATCGTGTCGCACGCAATTTCGGTGCCGTCGGTCAGGGTTGCCCCTTCAACGCCATCAAGCCCGCCCTTTGTCGCCTTGATGCTTTGCCCACAATGGATCGGGATGCCGGCCGCGGCCACCTTGTCCAAAAGCGCCGCCGCGCCTTGCGGAGCATCGCGCACTTCGACCAGTGCGGCCACGTCCAGCCCCTTGTCGCGCGCCAGCAACGCCGTTTCGAGCGCAACATCATGGCTGCCCAGGATCATCAGGCGCCGACCCGCAAAGGCGTCATAGCGCGTCAGCAACATGGTGAGCGCAGCCGCGCCCATCACGCCCGGCTGGTTCCAGCCCGGAAACGCAATCGCCAGATCGCGCGCGCCGGTGGCGAGGACAATCTTCTTGAAACCGACCAGCCAGCTCCGGTCCCGATCGGCAAGCCCGACGACCTGATCCGGCAGGCTCTGCACGCCCGGCCCATTGCGATACACGCCCCAGGCGGTCGTGCCGAGCAACAGCTCAACGCCCGCCTCCATCGCCTTTTCCAGATCGGGCATGCTCATGAAGATGGCTTCGAGCATACGATCGCTATTCTGCGTCGCTGCCGTCATGCGCCCGCCAAAATAAAGCGGGGTATCATTGCCCATCAAGGCGCCCGATACCGGGTTTTCATCGACCAGCAGGACGGACTGGCCGGCCGCCACGCCATCCATGGCCGCAGCAATACCGCTTGGCCCCGCCCCCACGACGACAAGGTCATAATGCGCCTCAGGCGCGCTGCGCGTCCCGTTGATCGCGCACACATCGGTTCCGTTAAAATTCAGCTCCATCACACTGCTTCCAATGCCTGTGCGAGATCTGCGATCAGATCATCGACATGTTCCAGCCCCACCGATAGGCGCATCGTGCCATCGGTAATCCCCCCCGCCAGCCGCTGATCGCGCGGGACGGCATAATGCGTTGTGCTTGCCGAATGGCAGATCAGTGTTTCCGACCCGCCAAGGCTGACCGCCACCTTCATCAATCGCAGTTGATCCAGCATGCGGAATGCCTCAGCCTCGCCACCATGAAGATGGAACGAAAAGGTCGAGCCCGCGGCCTTGCACTGCCGGTCATAAACCGCGCGCTGCCGCGACCCTTCTGGCAAAAACCCAAGAAAGGTCACACCCGCCACCTTGGGATGATCCCGCAAAAAGGTGGCAACAGCATGGGCGTTGCTCATCGCCCGCTCTGTGCGCACGGCAACCGATTCCAGCGAGCGCAGGACAAGCCAGGCCGTATAGGGATCCAGATGGTTGCCCCAGGTCGTCCGCTGCAGCTTGAGCGGTGCGATCAGCTCTGCCCGCCCGGAAATCCCACCCGCGAGCAAATCGCTATGCCCGCCGCAATATTTGGTGAGCGAGGTCAGGCACAGGTCAACGCCATGGGCAATCGGGCGCTGCGCAAAGGGGCCAAGCAGCGTATTATCGACCACGACCAGCGGCCGATGCCCCTGTTGACGCCCCACCTCGTCCGCAATCCGCACCATCAGGTCAAGATCGACGATCGCGGCGGTCGGGTTGGCGGGTGTTTCCGCGATGATCAGCTTCAACGGCCCCTTGGCCATGGCCGCTTCGGCCGCCGCCCGCACGCCGGCTTCATCCGTGCCATCCAGATACGACACCGCATGCGCGCCAAATTGCGTCATGATGGTGTTGTAGAGAACGTCCACACCGCCATAGATCGGGCGGCCGTGCAGGACGCTGTCTCCATTGCGGATAAAGGCCAGTGCGATGCTCGAATGCGCGGCCATGCCGCTGCTATAGGCGACGGCATCTTCGGCCCCATCAATGGCGGCAAGGCGGGTTTCAAGAAAATCCAGGCCCGGATGCCCCAGCCGGGAATAAATATGGTTCGTCTCACCCACCAGGGGGCCCGTGCCGTCAAAATAGGCCTCGTGCACATCCTTGGCGTGCTGCGCCGACGGATAGACGAAGGTCGACGTCATGAAGATGGGCGGCTTGGCCGCGCCCATGCCGTCCTGCGGATCATAGCCATAAGCAACGGCAAGGGTTTCAGGGCGATAGTCGCCGGGTTTCTTGTCAACCATGGGCGTCAATATACGCACGCGCGGCATCGCAATACCAGTCCGTGAAACGCCGCGCGAGCATTTCAGCGTCGGCGGAATATGGCCCCGGCGTATAGCCCGGGCTCATGACGCCGATATGGTTGTTTTCGGCCAATTCCTTGTCCTGCGCATTGGTCACCGCCCATAAGGAAATCAGGGTATCGACATCATAATCGACGCCTTCGACCGCATCCTTGTGGACATACCATTTGCTGTAGACATGCGTTTCGGTCGGGCTGACCGGCATACAGCTGAACATGAACACATAATCCGATGTCGCATGGGCAAAAAGATGCGGGTCAATCGCCCAGCGCAAGGACCCGATATTGCCATCATTGGCGGTAATCAGCGGCTTTTTGATCAGCGGCTTGCCATCTTCTGACATGGAGGTGCAGCCTTCGTTGAGCGCAAAGCGCGCAACCTGCCACCAATGCCCCTCCACCGGCTCATGCGGAAAACCATGGGCGTCCATCGCCTTGCCAAAGGCTTCGGCGCGGGCGTCTTCATGGGCATCAAAATGCTTCGACATGCCGACCGGAAAGGTCTTTGCGAGTTCAGGATGGCCCGTCGCGCAATGATAACATTCGCGCGCATTTTCCATGACCAGCTTCCAGTTCGCATATTCGACCAGCTTATCGACATGGGCGAGCTTTAAATTCTCAAAGCCAGCCGGGGCAGCATAGGCCGAAAAATGTGCGCGGAAATCATCGATTGGCGGCGGATTATCCCCCAGACAGATGAAGATCGCACCACCAAAGCATTCCAGCGCCACAGATTTTAGCCCATGTGCCGATTTGTCGAAATCATCCTCCATGCGCCCTGCGGCAAAAAGAGACCCGTCCAGATCATATGTCCAGCGATGATACGGGCAAACCAGCTTTGGCGCAGAGCCATGGCCCGGCTGGCACAGGATGGACCCGCGATGGCGGCAGCTATTGTGGAAGGCCCGAATGGTGCCTTGCTTGTCGCGCAAAATCAGGACCGGCCACTTGCCGACCATAATCGAGATATAGCTGCCCGGCTTTGGCAGTTCGCATTCCATGCCGGCCATCAGCCAGTTCTGGCCGTAAATCGCCGTCACATCGAAGTCGAAAGCCTCTTGGCTTGTGTAAAGCGCTTGCGGAAGGGTGTGCCCTTCGCGCCTTTCTTTGAACAGCCCATCTATGCGCCCGAGTTCCATAACGATGCCTTTTTGGTTGATGCGGTGGCTTGAACGATCGGCGCGGTGCGATAAAATCAGTTTTTAGCATGGCCCTATATCAAAATGTCGGGCTATTCATGACATGTTGACCAATATTGCTGCGTAAAGGGGCTGCGCCATTTCGACCAAAGGTACGATCAACCGCCGCTGGCTGCCACTCAACGCGTTGCGCGCGTTCGAAGCAGTCGGGCAACATCGCAGCTTTACCGCAGGTGCTGCGGCCCTTTCGGTCTCGCAAAGCGCGATGAGCCGTCATGTCAGCGCACTGGAAGAACTGCTTGGCAAACAATTGTTTGAGCGTGAAGCCTCGCGCCTGGTGCTGACCGCGGTGGGTGCAGAGCTGTTGCCTGTGGTCACCAAAAGCCTGGATCGCATTGAGCAGGCGATGAACGCCATTCGCGATGATCAGCTGGTGCACCGGACGCTGCGGATCCATGTCCCGCCCTCGCTGCTGCAACAGCAGTTTCTGCCGATGCTCGGCGATTTTCGCCGGGAGCACCCAGATATCCGCATCGACGTTTCCAGTTCCAGCGTGACCGGCCTGCCCGCCGGATCTTTGGACATGGCGATCGTATATGATCGACCCAATGTCGATGATCATGTGACAGACCTGCTGCGCATGGTGCGGGTTGCCCCATTATGCGCGCCAGAAACCGCACAGGCAGCGGCCAAGCAGAGCCTTGAAGCCTTTCTTTCGGAACAGGAATTGCTGCACGTCAAGCTCGATGGCCAGCCCCGCGACCTGCTGTGGTCAACCTATGTGCGCCAGCAGGGCATCCATGTGCCCACCGCCAATGGCGTGGCCTTTGATACCGCAGTTGCGGCCGCGCAATATGCGATGGCGGCAAGCGGCGTATTGTTGGGCGATGTCGATATGTTCGCGCAAGAAATTGCCCAAGGGCGCCTCATCATGCCCTATGACGCGGTGATTGACGACGGGTACGGCTATTATCTGAAACTCCACGCCGATGATCTGGCCGATCCCGCCATTTCAGCGTTCCGCAGCTGGCTGATCCAGCGTTTCGACACCGCCCAGTGACGATCGCGGCGTGATCCGCATTAACTGAGAAAAGCCGCCGTTGTTTTGGCCTTCACCTCGTCTGCCGTCACGCCCGGGGCTGTTTCGATGAGCCTGAACGGCGTGGCGTGATCTGGCCGCTGGAACACGGCAAGGTCGGTGATGATCATGTCCACCACATTCTTGCCGGTCAGCGGCAGCGTGCAGGCCGGGATGAACTTCGGGCTGCCGTCCTTGGCGGTGTGTTCCATCACGACGATGATCTTCTTGACGCCGGCGACCAAGTCCATCGCGCCGCCCATGCCCTTGATCATCTTGCCGGGGATCATCCAGTTGGCAATGTCCCCGCCTTCAGACACTTCCATCGCGCCAAGCACGGTAAGGTCAATATGACCGCCCCGGATCATGGCAAAGCTCTGCGCGCTATCAAAATAGGCGCTTTGCGGCAGTTCGCTGATCGTCTGCTTGCCGGCATTGATCAGATCTGCATCTTCCTCCCCCTCATAAGGGAAGGGCCCAATGCCCAGCATCCCGTTTTCGCTTTGCAGCGTGACCGTGATGTCTTGGGGAACATGGTTGGCGACCAAAGTCGGGATGCCAATGCCCAGATTGACGTAAAAGCCGTCCTGAAGCTCTTTTGCGGCGCGCGCCGCCATATCGTCACGGGTCCAGCTCATTGGGCGGCCTCCTTTTGACGGACAGTGCGGAACTCAATCTTCTTGTCATAAGGCGCGCCCAAAACGATGCGCTGCACATAGACGCCGGGCAGATGGATGGCATCGGGATCTAGCCCCCCCACCGGCACAATCTCCTCAACCTCAACGACACACACCTTGCCACAGGTGGCGGCGGGCAGGTTGAAATTGCGGGCCGTCTTGCGAAACACAAGATTGCCGCTTTCATCGGCCTTCCACGCCTTCACAATGGCCAAGTCTGCAAAGATCCCACGTTCCAGAATATAGTCCTGCCCGTCAAACGACTTGACCTCTTTACCCTCAGCCACCGCCGTGCCGACGCCCGTTTTGGTGTAAAAGCCCGGAATGCCAGCGCCCCCGGCGCGCATCCGTTCTGCCAGCGTGCCTTGGGGGCAAAACTCCACCTCAAGCTCACCCGCCAGATATTGCCGTTCAAATTCCTTATTCTCACCGACATAGGACGAGATCATCTTTTTGATCTGGCGGGTCCGAAGCAGTTTCCCCAAGCCTTCGCCATCAATGCCGGCATTGTTCGACGCGACCGTCAGGCCTTTGACGCCGCTTGCCACAATCGCATCGATCAGCCGTTCGGGGATGCCGCACAGGCCAAAGCCGCCTGCCGCAATCAGCATGTCATCCCGCAACAGACCCTCCAGCGCGGCAGCCGCACTGGGAAAAACTTTACCCATCTCACATCTCCTGAGGCGGGTCTTAGGCGATCGCCCCGGTCAGTTCGAATCTTTTGTGCCGCGGCTGGCGCAATTGGATGTGGATAGGCGGGGCGGGCGATCTATTTGAACCGGACCTTGGTCCGCGGCGGATATTTCGTCATCGTGGCGCCGTGCAGGGCCACCAGAGGGCCCAAGGCATAAGAGGGCGCCCACGCCTTTTCGATCAGGATCGATCGGCGTTCTCTGGGATCGAGATAGAGATTGTACATGAACCCGTTGACCGGCGCGACAAGCTGGGCATTGTCCAGCCCGCCCACGTCATTGACATGGCCCGACCCAAGCTGCGTTTCGGACGTCACCATTTTGTAATAGCGCCAGCGCACGCCCGCGAACTGGTCTTTGCGCCAGAAATAAACGGCCTCGCGGGCCGATTGGCCAGCATCAGCCAAGAGGAAGCCTGTCTGATCAATGCCATCGATATAGCGATCTGTGGGCAGCGTTTTGGCGGCATCAATGCCGGCGATCGACAGGCTGGTGTTGAACATATCCGCAAGATCAAAGAGACCATCTGACACCCGTCCCGGGCCGATGACGCCCGGCCACCAAAAAATCCCCGGGACACGAACGCCACCTTCGGTCGTCATCCCCTTTGATCCCCGGAATGGCGTAACCCCGGCCTCTGGGAAACGGTCTTCGGCCGGGCCATTGTCCGATGTCAGGAAAACAAGCGTATTGTCTGCAATCTTAAGGTCTTCCAGCACCGCCGTGAGGCGGCCAACAATGGCGTCCACCTCAATTACGCTGTCCCGATATACATCCTTGGTCGCCGATTGGCCCAGATAACGGGCGGTTGGCCGTGTGCGGGCGTGGACCTTTGAAAAATTATGGCTGAGGTAAAAGGGCTGCCCCGCCTTCGCCGCGCGGCGGATGAAATCTTCCGAGAAATCGGCAAATTGCTGGTCAAGCTGATGGCTGTTGTCCCAGTTGATCTTCGCCACAGGGCGCCCGCCCTTTTCCCGGGTAGCACTCCAGAGGTTTCGATCCCCCGGCATCGATTTCAACTGCGCCAACAAGGCGGGATCATGAACGATATCGGGAAATCCGGGATGATCGTCCTGATAGGCATTCACAACGCCCAAAAAGCCGAAAAATTCATCAAAGCCTACTTGCCATGGCCGAGAGCCGTCTTTCTCCCCCAAATGCCATTTGCCTGACATTGCCGTGCGATAGCCAGCATCGGACAAGAGCTTGGCCGCAAAAATTTCCCACGCGGCATCGGCATCATCATTCAAGAGCGAGGGCGCCAACAACCCCGAGCGGACCGGCAATCGGCCGGTGTTCAACGCCGCCCGCGTGGGCGTGCATGTCGGCTGTGCATAGGTGGAGGTCAGGCGCAGGCCCTGCTGCGCCAAGCGATCGATATGCGGCGTTGGCGCCCCCAAGGACTCCCCGCCCCCATAGACGCCGACATCGCCATAGCCGAGGTCATCGACGACAAGGATCAGAATATTCGGCCGCTTGCCCGTGCGTTCATAAAGGGCCTGCAGCTTGGCCTTGGCGGCCGCTTGCTGGGCGGGAAATTGCAACGCAGGTTCAAAATTCTCGTGCGTGCGCTCTGCCTTTAAGAGCGGAGAAACCCGGTTCATTGATCCAGGGGTCAAGCCAGCGGATACCGACATGTCTTGCGCGGACGCGCCTATGGCAACGCAGGCCAAGGATGCCAAAACTAGCCGCTTCATCGCCCCGCCTTTTCGCATATACCCCATCCACGACGGTCACGATTGCGGAATGCGCAGCAATTGGCAAGATGACGTGACGCCTTTGGCGGTTCTGGCGGGCAGAGAAGCCGGCAGGCCCATCTTGGTGGACCTCGCCGTGCGGGTCATGTTCCGGCAGGTGAATGACATTTGCCCTGCCCGCCAGATAGGCGGACAGGGCAGCTGCCAGGGACCAGATTAGAAATCAAATTGCGCCCTTACGGCAAAGGCATCGGTTGAATAACCGCGGGCATTGACCGGGCTGGTTGAGGTCGGCTCTGCAGCGGCCGCCAATGGACCGCCCTTCACCTCGCTATGGATGTAATTGACGAGCACACGGACATAATCCGTCGGGATCCAGGTCAGGCCCAAAAGATAGCCTGTCTGCTTTCCGCCCCGTGCCTGACGCGCGGTCGCCGCGGCAAGGCTTTGCGTTCCGGTTGCAAAGGTGGTTGTCGGCGCATCGATCAGCTTGGCCGTATCCAGATCAAGATAATCGACACGGCCGATGATCTGCCATGCGCCCATACCGCCCTTGTTCAGCGGATTGAGCACCTTGGTCCGATCCCACAGGCCGTTTTTATAGCCGCGCGTTTCCCCGGTCAGGAAGAAGCCCGCCTCGATATGGCCACCCCAGAAGCTGGGATTTCCGGCCGGCGTGACGCCCGAGCCGCCATTAAAGGCATCCAGACCGCTGACGATGTCACCAGGCCGATAGGTCCGCACCCGAAGCCGCTGGGCCTCGCCACCAATGTGCAGCGACTTGAAAACGCCATAGGCTTCAACGCCGAAGATATCGTCACCCTTGGCGGCGATATTCCCTGTATCGACAAAGCGGACATCCGTGGTCTGCAAGAACGGACGCGCACGATAACGGGCAAATTGGTTGGTCGAGGGCGCCCCCGAGGAGGCGCTGGCCGTGCCGCCATTGTTCGACTGAAATTCACGATGCTGATAATTCAAGCCAAGGTGCACAAAGCCATTGCCGACAAAGGGCGTATAGGTCATCCGCGCAGCGCCAATCCACCCATCATTGTCCACCGAAGCATCGATGGTGTGCGCGGCAAACAGGCCTGTATCAAAACGGAACAAGCCATCGGCGGATTTCAGACCGGCCGATACGCCCAAACGCCGCGTATTGAGAAAGGCGTCGTTAATCTGGGCACGCTCGATAAAGCTCGACCAGCGCGAACTGCTTTGCTGTTCCATGCCGTCCAAGGACTCATGATTGCCCAGCGTGACCGAAAAGGGCTTGTTCGCAGGCGCATAGGTCAGGACCACATCGCCAAAGCCGACGGCGCTGTTGGCATAATCCACCTCTGCCTTATAGCCAAAGCCACCTGGCAAATTGCCTTCAACGCCAATGCGCGCACGCCGCACACGGGCATTAAAGCCCAAATTGCGATTGGTCACATAATTGGGCGGCGTCCCGGCATATGCGGCATCGAGCATCAACCGGCCCCGCAGCTTAAAGCTCCAGCCGTCTTCCTTATCTTCCAGCAAGGGCGCCCCCTTCCAGGATGGTGTCACCTTTGTCATCTGCGCCTTCAGCGCATCCAGTTGCGCCTGCATCGCAGAAATCTGGGCTTCGAGAACCGCGACATTCGCATCAGATGTGCTGCGATTTGCTTCATCCTGCCCAATGGTCAAAAGGGCCGGATCCTCTGGCGACGGCGCGTCAGCCGGCGGCTCAGCCTCGCGGTCCTGGGCATAAGCAGAGGCGGGGACCAGTGCAAAGGCACAGACGCCCAGGAAAAGGGGCAGACTTGCGCCCCGCAAAAATGATTTGGCCATGATCAAAGTCCTTACTTAAGCCCGGCCGAGGTCATCGGCGTCATGCTGGTTGCCATGCGGGCGCTGCGTTGGCGCTGCGCGTCATTCAACGCGATCAGGCCGGCGGGGCGCAGATATCCGTTCGGGCCGAACGAGCCTTCACGGACAAATTCCGCCGCATAGGCCCGAATGCCCGGAATGGCGCGCAGGTGCGCATTCTTGATGTAAAAATACATCGGGCGCGCGCCGGGATAACGGAATGAGGCAATGGTTGCGTAAGTCGGCTGAACACCGTCGAGCGCCAAGCCCTTCAAGCGGGACTCATTATGTTCAAGATAGGAATAGCCGAACAGGCCGATTGTCCCCGGGTTCATTTCCAGCTTCTGGACAATCAGATTGTCATTCTCACCCGCTTCTACATAGGCGCCGTCGCTTCGGATCGTCTTGCAGACCTGGTTGTAGCGGCCTTCATTCGTCTTTTTGAGCGCAGCCATGGCCGGATTTTTGGCGCAGCCCGGCTCCATCAGCAGATCCTCAATGGACGACCGCGTCCCGGATGTTGACGGCGGGCCATAGATGCGGATCGGTATCGCCGGATATTTGGCGTTCACATCCTTCCAGGTTTTGGTCGTATTGGGCTTGCCAAAAGGCGTTTTGGCCAGCGCGACATAAAGGTCACGCGTTGTCAGCCCGCTTAATGCCGTCGAACGACCCGTGGCAGCTGCAATCCCATCCAGCCCAACCTGAACTTCGGTGATCTGCGACACGCCATTGGCCGCGCAAGTACGGTATTCAGACAGCTTCATCCGGCGGGATGCATTGGCGATATCAGGCGTGCCCGCGCCCACCCCGGAACAGAACAGCTTGATCCCAGATCCGGTGCCAGTCGATTCCACGACGGGAATCGGCACGCGCGGATTGGCGCGCGCAAAGCGTTCGGCGACAGCGCGCGAAAATGGATAGACGGTGGACGAGCCAACAATGCGAATATTGCGGCGCATCTCTTGTGCGGCAACCGGCACAGCGATTGCGCTGGCCGCGCCGAGCACAAGCGCGAATTTCGTAGAGCGTTTCATCAGAGCCCCTTTTTCTAAATGAAGGAAGAGGCAGCACGCCTCTTCTGGGAGGGGCTCTAGACGGTCAATGTTGCGTCAAAGCGACAATTGGATGACGATCTGATGACAGGCCGGAAACGCAATGAATTACCCGCAGGCGTAGGCTCTGACCCGGGGTGCACGCGCATGGCACACCCCGGGTTGACCGGCCCTAAGGCCCGTATCACGGTTCAACGATGTTAAAATCCAGGCGCGGCATATCTATGACCTTGGACAATTGCCGGATGGGCGCGGCATCGCCGTCAAGCTTGACCTGGCCTGCGGCGACCATCTGATCCATTGGCATCTGACCAAAAAGAATCCCCAAGAGAACCGGCTTTGCAGCAGACAAAGTGGGGGCGCCTTCAATGCTTTGGCCCTTTTGGCTCACAAGGACCGCGTTTTTGAGCGTGATCGCAAACTTCTCGCCCGTGGACGTATCGACAAGGTTAAAGGCTAAGCTGCTCTCACCAGCTTTTTCCGGCACGATCGTCGTTGCCAGAAAATCGAGAAAGTCCCTGAGCGGCGTTGCCATCATCAAATAATTGGGTCCGCTTTGCGGAACGCTGTCCGGTTTTGCCTGCCGCACCTCGCGCGCGCCGGTGAGATAGATGTTGCGCCACACCGCACTTTCAGACTGATAGCCAAGTTGTTCATAGCTATCCGCCAACAGCCCGCGTGAAACCCTATCGGTGGGGTCGGCGAAGACCCCGTTATGCGCCAATTCCGCTGACCACCGATAATCCCCTTCGGCAAAGGCCTTTTGGGCGGCGCGATGCAGCGCCTTTGAACCGCCCATTGCGGCCACCAATTTGCGGGCGCGTGTCGCCGGCGGGTGGCGATTAAGGTGCGCAGGCACGCCATCATACCATCCCATATAGCGGTGATAGACCGCCTTGGCGTTGTGGCTGACCGTTCCATAATAGCCACGGGCGCCCCAATCTGCCTGCAATGCCGGTGGCAAGACCAGCTCCTCCGCAATTTCCTCGGGCGTCTGGCCAAGGTTCATGCGCCGGACCGACTGAT
>JBJOJQ010000066.1:0-3324 GCA_046046525.1 Pseudomonadota bacterium | reverse complement strand
CAGGCGGTGGAGGTTTTTCCCGATCCGCGCCTCATAGGCTTATTGCCAGAGGATGCCGCCCCTCATGTCCCGCTTTTAAGGCCGATGATCTGACGATAGAGGCCAGCGCTCAACAGGGTTGACGCCAGCAACAGCAGTGTCGGGTTCAAAGCGCCCAGCAACGCGCGGGCGATATGCACGGCCCCTTCGGGCAAAAGCAATTCCGTCATCACGCCCAACACCGTCAACATTGCAGAGACGGCAATCCAGACGACAATCATAATTATTGCAATAAGACCAAATACTTGCCAGCCGATCTTATCTGTTAATGCGAAGCTGCGGCGCAGTGCCACCAAGGGGTTGCTGACGGCTTCAGACATGACCACTGGGGCCGCAAGCGCCAGTCGCGCCATCAGATAAAGCCCCGGCAATAAGAGCGCGATCAGGCCAAAGGCGATGAGGATCTGGCTCAGCACGTCAACCAGCAATAATGTCGGCAGCAAGCGCCCGGCCCGGCCAATAGCTTCGCCCACCGTTGGGCGGTCGGCGCATAACAGCAGCGCCAGCAACGCCCCTGTTCCCAATAACGTCACCAGGCGGATGACGAAAATCGGCAGAAAATGGCTTTGATAATAAGCGAGAAAGGCCTCAATCGCGGCCGCGCTGAAATGCGTCAGGGCAGGCGGCGGAAAGTAAAGCATCTGCGCCAGCGCCGGCAGCAGCACGAAAACGCCCATCATCACAAGGATGATGTCGGCATGCGCCCGCAGCATAAGGGCAATATGTTGCCATGTGGCGTCGTAGGAGAGTTTCATCATATGTCCTTGGCCATTTCCGCATCAGATACGGCAATGGCGATCCGCCGACAATCCAGCTTTGTCATATCGGCCAGCTTTGTCATATGGGCCAGCTTTGACATATCGGCGGCTCGGACCGGTCCGCGCCGGACGCTGGCAGGGGGAAGGGGCTTGCGCCGCCTGCCATCCCGGCCGATCTGGCAGCTATGTCGCATGATCCTGATTCGGACATTTTATGGACCGTGTCGCCCGGCCTGACGGACTATGCCGCGGCGCTGGCGCATATGGAGGCGCAGGCCGCAGCCATTGCCGCGGGGACGGCGCCTGAAGAAATCTGGCTGCTTGAGCACCCACCGCTTTACACGGCGGGGACAAGTGCCGTGCCGTCTGAAATGCTGGATCCACGCTTTCCCGTGTTCGAAGCCGGGCGGGGCGGCCGCTATACCTATCATGGGCCGGGTCAGCGGGTCGGCTATGTCATGCTGGACCTCAAAAAACGGGGGCCGGATGTCCGATGCTTTGTCCATGCGCTTGAAGGCTGGGTCATCGCTGCACTTGCAGAATTGGGGGTTGCGGCCTGGCGCGCCGAAGGGCGGGTGGGCATCTGGACCGATTATGATGGGCAAGAGGCCAAAATCGGTGCCATCGGGGTGCGTGTGCGCCGCTGGGTCACCTTTCACGGCTTTGCCGTTAATGTGGCGCCGGACCTGTCGCACTTTGGGGGAATCGTGCCCTGCGGTTTGCCCGAATTTCCAGTGACAAGTCTGGCTGCTTTGAACATAGATCAGGGCATGGCGGCGTTTGACGCTGCCTTAAAGCACACATTTGCGTCATTTATCGAGACAATTGCCACCGCCAACAAAAACACTTGAGCAACCGCTTCATAATCTGTAAATGTCCACCCCGATTTGGGTATTTAGGGGGCGCCCCCGGTCCAGATCATTATCTGCCTAGGGAGTTGATACCATGAAGAAGCTGATGATTGTTTCGCTCGTTGCTGCTGGCCTGACCCTTGCTGCTTGCGGCAAGAAGGAAGAAGCTGTTGAAGCCAACGCCACTGAACTGAACGAAGCTGTTGCCACCGAAGGCACCGCCAACGACACGATGACGAACGTTGACGCTGCTGCTGGCAACGCTGCTGAAGCAACCAACGCTCAGTAATCGCTTAACAGCGTTTATCGGAATTAGGGCCGTCCGGCATGCCGGGCGGCCCTTTTCTTTTGCCTGCGAGTCCGTGTAAAGAACGACTTTCCGTCTTTCAGAGGGTGCTTTTTGATGCGACTCCCGCAGTTTGTTTATGCGTCTCTTTCGGCTGCCATCCTGATTACAGGGGCAGCACCCGCGACGGCGGAGGTTTTTTACAAGCCCCCAGCAATCCCCGCCCGCTTATTGGCTGAACCCGATCCATCTTTTGATCCGGATCTTCCCGGGGCAACGGACAAGGAAAAGCAGGCGCAGTTGGTATGGAGCTTGCGCCAAGGCCTGTTGCTGGGCGCGTTGCAGTGCCACACCCAATATCCGACGCTGCTGACGACATCGAATTACAATGCCCTGTTGACCAATCATGCCAAGGAACTGGCGGGCACACTCACCGCCCTGAATGGCTATTTTAAGCGTGTCATGAAACAGCCCAAGGCGGCCCAGGTCGCTTTTGACCAATTCGCGACCCGCACAACAACCGTCTATTCCACGGTTGGTGGCCAAAAGGCTTTTTGTCACACTGTGGGCTGGATTGGCCGCCGCGCATTGTTTACGCCCAAAGGGACTTTGGGGCAGTTTGCCAAAGAGCATTTGGGCCAGTTGCGGGCCAGTTTGAATGGCGGGCAGGAACAGCAGTTCCGCATCCCGCTGGTCCATCGGGAAGTCCCGATTGAGGCCCTGCCGCCGCTCGACAATCGCTGCTGGACGAAGAAAAACGCATTCAACACCAAGAAATGCGGCGGGGAGCAGCAAGGCTGACCTTGTTTTCGGCTTTCGCAGCCATTGACTGGTCCGGCCAGGCCGTGGCCCGGCCAAAGGGGCTGGCCGTCGCCATGGCACAGGCCGGCACCGCAGCGCCGGACCTGATCACCCCTGAGGGCGGATGGTCCCGCGCAGCGGTGCTCGACTGGATTGCCGAGACCGCCCGAACGGGCGCGCGTGTTTTGATCGGGCTGGATTTGTCGCCCGCCTTTCCCTTTGTTGATCAAGGGGCGTATTTCCCCGGCTGGGCGACGGGTGCGGAAAATGGCCCCGCGCTTTGGGCGCTTGTGGAGCAGCTGGCCCGTCAGGATGCCCATCTGTCAGCCTCATCCTTTATCGCCCATCCAGAGGCGCGGCGCCATTTCCGGCAGCAAGGCGATTGCGGCGACCTGTTTGGCGGCGGGCGCGGCCGTTTGCGCCAATGTGAACATGCGCAGCGACGGCTTGGCCTGTCACCTTATAGCTGCTTCAACCTGGTGGGTGCGGCGCAGGTTGGCAAATCAAGCCTGACCGGCATGCGTGTTCTGCACCGTTTGCGGGGGCAGGTTCCGGTCTGGCCCTTTGATCCCTGCCCGGAGACGGGGCC
>JBJOJQ010000024.1:0-12991 GCA_046046525.1 Pseudomonadota bacterium | reverse complement strand
TTGATATGCGGGCACGCTCCATCTCTGCCAATCCATTGGCGGTCGACACCACGACCGGAAACCCAAGGCCCGTTTCAACGCCCAAGTCTGCGGCATCCTGTGCCGATAAGGATGTGGTTGTTGCGCCGCTATCCACCATGAAGCGCGTGGCACGCCCATTCACCATTGCATCGACCCAGAAATGGCCGTCCGCTGCCTTGGTGACATGCCAACTGCCATTGGCGGCGCGCCCGGCACTGGGCGATTGAACTTCGGCCCGAAGACGATCCCATAAACGCTGGAAATCGCTGCGAAATGTGAACAGCACAAAGACCGCGCCAAAAATCGCAACCCAGGCGATCATCATGCGCAGCATCTGACCAATGGGCAAACGCCGCGCCAACAGGCTGGACGCCACCAGAACCAGCAAAATGAGGAGATAAATCAGGCTCCCGAGATCTTCGGTCACGGCTGAACCTGAACGACGGGCTGGGCCTTGGTGAATAAGGCAAAGAAATTCTGGCGCGTCTGCGCCGCCAGACGATCGACGGTTTCTCCACGCAAATCGGCCAAAAACCGCGCTGTATCGGCAACAAAGGCCGGCTCACAGCTTTTGCCGCGATGCGGCACAGGCGCCAGAAACGGGGCATCAGTTTCAATCAACAAGCGATCCGCCGGGATGTGCCGGGCCGTGTCTTGCAAATCAGCCGCGTTCTTAAAGGTCACGATGCCGGATATGGAAATAAAAAGCCCTAAACTCAACGCGATGTCGGCGAATTCTCGACTGGCTGTGAAGCAGTGAATAACCCCGGAATAGGGCCCCTTCCCCATTTCATCGCGCAGAATATCCGCCGTATCGGCTTCTGCATCGCGGGTATGGACGATCAGCGGCAGGCCGGTTTCTCGCGCGGCGGCAATATGCGCCCGAAAACTGCGCTGCTGCCCCCCCCGGTCGCTGTGATCATAATAATAATCAAGGCCAGTTTCCCCGATGGCCACAACCCTTGGATCGGCCGATGCAGCCACCAGCGCGGCTGTATCAAGATCGGCATGGGCGTCCGCCTCATGCGGATGAATGCCAATCGACGCCCAGATATCGGCCCGTTTGCGCGCAGTTGCGATGATCGCCGCCCATTCGCTGCGCCGCGTCGAGATATTGAGCATGCCAGAGACGCCGGCGTCCGCCGCGCGCGACAAGACGGCATCCTGATCTTCGACCAGCCCCTTATAATTCAGGTGACAATGGCTATCGATGAACATCAGGTGTCCGGTTCTGCGGGCATATCCAGTCGGGGGAAAAGCGGCATTGGCGCGTCCAGGCGAAAGCCAGACCCGGCCAAACGATCATACCAATCGGTGTCAGCAAATGCCGCAAAGTCCCTGTTTCCATTTGGAACTCCCAATTGATTGAGCATTTTTTCGGCAGATCCCGGAATGACCGGCTGTACAGCAATGGTCAGATCCCGAATGGCTTTGACCAAGGTCCGCAGAACCACGGCCATGCGCACAGGATCGGTTTTGCGCAGCGCCCATGGCGCCTGGGCATCAATATATTGGTTGCACGCGAAAACGGCGCGCATCCAGGCCTCTAACCCTTGGGAAAAGGCAAAGGCCGAAAATTCACGCGGCACATCATTGGCGCACGCCTCATGGACCGTTGCCAAGAGCGCGGAATCCTCTTCATTTTCTTCACCTTCAGTCGGAAGAACGCCATCCAAATTTTTGAAGATAAATGATAATGTTCTCTGCGCCAAATTACCGTAGCTGTTCGCCAGCTCGGCATTGACGCGCGTGACAATGGCTTCGGCGCTATAGCTGCCATCCTGCCCAAAGCTGACTTCGCGCAGGAAGAAATAGCGCAGCGCATCGACACCGAACAGCTTGGCGAGCGCCATCGGATCCACCACATTGCCAAGCGATTTCGACATTTTCTCGCCGCGGCTCAGCAAGAAACCATGGCCGAACACCTGTTTCGGCAAGGGCAGCTTGGCCGACATCAAAAAGGCGGGCCAATAAACCGTGTGAAACCGGACGATATCCTTGCCGATAATATGCACATCAGCAGGCCAGAAACGGCTGAAATCGCCATTTTGATCGGGATAGCCGATCCCCGTCATATAGGTCGTCAACGCATCGACCCAGACATACATGACGTGCCCGGGGGATCCCGGCACAGGCACACCCCAGTCAAAGCTGGTGCGCGACACGCTGAGGTCCTTTAGGCCGCCCTCCACAAAGCGCAGAACCTCATTGCGGCGGCTTTCGGGACGGATAAAATCGGGGTTGTCCTGATAGAGCTTTAACAGCGCATCCTGATATTTGGACAGGCGGAAAAACCAGGTTTCCTCGGTCGTCCATTCCACCGGGGTGCCCTGCGGCGACAGGCGCTGCCCCCCTTCCCCGTCAATCAGCTCCGCTTCGTCGTAAAAGGCTTCATCACGGACCGAATACCAGCCTTCATACCGATCGAGATAGAGATCATCATTGGCGGCCATCGCTTCCCACAGGGCAGTGCTGGCCTTTTTATGATCAGCCTCGGTCGTGCGACAAAAACGATCATAAGAAATCTGCAAACTGTCACACATTTCTTTGAAATATGATGACATTTCGTCCGCAAATTCCAGCGTATCGCGCCCGGCGGCGCGTGCCGTTTGCACCATTTTCAGGCCATGTTCGTCGGTCCCGGTGACCAACCGGACATCACGGCCCATCAGCCGCTGAAACCGGGCAATGGCATCGGTCGCGATGGCCTCATAGGCATGGCCGATATGTGGGCGCCCATTGGGATAGGCAATTGCGGTGGTGATATAAAAAGGTTCGCCAGACATGTGTCAGGCTTTAGCGGATGCTCCAGCCGGAGCAAGCGCTGCGACCATGCCGGCAAGCGTAAACACTGTATTTTGCACATCAAGCGAGGTTGGCACCGCCTGCGCGGCCAATGTTCGGGCCTGCTCCCATTGCGTGAGTGCAGCGCCCAGCGCATCGCCAGACCGTTGCCGCGCCTGATCCGCAATGAATGCAGGCACGCGCTGCAAAAAGGCTTCATAGCGCGCCTGCGCGGCTTTGGCGCTTAATTGCTGGGCCAATGCCATGCGCAGGCCATTGCCCGGATCCCCCTGCGTTGCCAATTGAACCAAGGCCTTATCGAGCCCCGCCAGATCAAGCCCGGCAAAACGCAGCGCCTGCCCGGGCGCCCCTGCCCCCACGCGGACCAGCGCGTCAATTTCCTCCGGGGCGGCATCGGCCAGCTGCGCCTGCACCACCTTGCGCATGTCGCCATCGCTCAGCGGATCAAAGCGCAACACCCGGCACCGCGACCGGATTGTTGGCAATAAACGGCCCGCGCTATGCGCAACGAGCAGAAAAATCGTCCCTTCGGGCGGCTCTTCCAGACGTTTGAGCAGCGCATTGGCGGCATTGGGTTCCAGCGTTTCGGCATCGTCAATCACCACCACCCGCCGCGACGACATGGAGGGCGCTGTGTTGAACAAGCCATTAAGGGCGCGGACCTGATCCACCTTGATGCTGCGCGCGCGTTCTTCATCGCTTGCCCATTCATGGCGCGGCTTGCCCGAGGCGACCTTGTCATCCTTGGGCAGACGATCGAGCAGCGCAAAATCAGGGTGGCTCCACGCATTCAGCAATTTGGCCGCCGGGTGAGAAAAAGGCACATCAATCCCCGGCGTTTCGGGAGGCAGGCCCATGCCTTCGGCCAATAAGCGGCGGGCAAATTGCATCGCCGTTGTCAATTTACCGACGCCTTCAGGCCCCGTCAGCAGCCAGGCATGGTGCAAGCGGGCACCATGCATCGCCGCCCGAAAGGCAGTGATGGCGTGGTCCTGACCATAGATCATGCGGCAAAATAGTCCTGAAGTGCGGCCATCAGGCGTACCGAGACGTGTTCTGGCGATCCGCTGGCATCCATCAGGCGAAACCGGTCTGGCTCCTCTGCGGCCATCGCGCGGAACCGATCTGCCACGCGGATATAATAATCGGCGGGCTTGGCCCCCATGCGATCAGACGCCGCAGATCGGGCCGCCGCGCGACGTGCGCCTTCTTCAACCGGCAAATCCAGCACCAGCGTGCGATCGGGCAGCAACGCGCCCGATCCAATCCGGTGCAGCGTCAGAATATCCTGATCATCAAGGCCGCCTGCCCCGCCCTGATAGGCGCGCGTGGAATCGATATAGCGATCACATAACACCCAATCGCCGCGATCCAGCGCCGGTCGGATCAGCTTGGCAACATGGTCCGCGCGCGCGGCCGCAAATAACAAGGCTTCAGTGGCATCGTTCCAGCGATCCTGCCCGCCGGACAAGAGCAGCGCGCGAATGGCCTCTGCCCCTTCGGTTCCGCCCGGCTCGCGCGTGGTGACAACGCCAAGGCCTTTATCGCGCAGCGCCTCTGCAAGCAGACGGATCTGGGTCGATTTGCCGACCCCTTCCCCGCCTTCCAGCGTGATGAAGCGCCCGCGCTGCATCCTCACAATCCGAAAAGGGACAGGAACCCAAGCCAGATACGGCGGAAAAAGCCGGCTTCCTCAATATCCGCGCCGGCAACCAGCGGCACGATGGCCGGTGGCGTATCGCCTGTCGTCACAATCAGATCCGCAATATGCTGCCCCGCCTTGATCGGCGCGCGAATGGGGCCGTCATAGCTGATCTTGACGCGATATGTCGGTTCGGCCCGCGCGGCAGAATAGGTCACGTTGATCTGCTGGGGCGCGACCAGGGCCACTTTTGACGCGCTGCCCCCTTGCACCTCTGCGGTATCCACGGTTGTGCCCTTGGCAAAGATCGGTTTGACCGACCATGCCTTAAAGCCCCAGTCCATGAACTTGACCGATTCCGTGATCCGGCCATTGAAACTGTCCAGCCCGGCAACAACCATGACCAGGCGGCGGCCATTTTGTTCGGCAGACCCGGTAAAGCCATAGCCCGCCTCATCCGTATGGCCGGTTTTCAGGCCATCTGCGCCGGGCACGCGACCCAAAATGGGGTTGCGATTGGCCTGAACGATATTTTCGCCCTTGCCCATGGTTTTGCCCCAGCTGAATTCCTTCTGCTGGTAGAATTTGCGGTAGAGATCCGGATAGTTGCGGATCGTATTGACGGCAAGCGTCGCCAAATCGCGTGCCGTAACCTGCGTGCGCCCTTCATCGGGCCAGCCATTGGACGTGCCAAAACGGCTATTTGTCATGCCAATACGCTTGGCCTCGGCATTCATGCGCGCAACAAAGGCCTCTTCGGTTCCAGCAATGCCTTCGGCCAGAACAACACACGCATCATTGCCCGATAGGGTGACCACACCGTGGAGCAGATTTTCAACGCTGACCTCTTCCCCCGGTGACAGGAACATGGTCGATCCCGCCGCCGGGCCATGCCATTTCTGCCAGGTTTCGGGGCGCACGGTGAATTTCTGATCAAGCCGCAATTTGCCCTGTTTGATGAGATCAAACACAATATGCGTGGTCATCATCTTGGCCATAGAGGCCGGCGGCATCTGCCGATCCGCATCCTTCGCATAGAGAACCGCGCCGGAGGACAGATCCACCAAATAAGCAACGGGGGCACTGGTTTCAAAAGGCGGGGCGGCCGCAAAAGCGGGGCTTGCCGTCACGGTCAGCATGGAGACGGCAAGAAGAGCGTGTTTCATGAATGATTCCCGAAGATGCGACTCAGCGCGTGATTCGGGCGTCTGGATAGCCTTTCGCCGTCACAGGGCCAAGCGCGGCCCTGGCGGCCTGCGCGGTCGGATATGGGCCTTTGCGGACACGAAAAAGCGCGCCCGTGCGGGTCACGTCGCCCCCAACTACCTGGGCCAGTCGCTGCGCCTGATCGGCACGGGAAAGAGCCGCAATCTGGATGAACCAGCGGTCTTGGCCGGATGGTGCGGGCATGACCTTGGCAGGTCTGGCCTCCGGCGCAGTGCCGATCGGCGTCGCCACTGCGGTTGCTTTAATTTCTTGTGGATTGCTCTTCCCCATTGGCAATTGGGCCGCCTGGCGGCGCAAAATGGCCAGCAGAAAGGCGGGCGTATCAAGCCTGGGGCTGGCGGTGCCGTCCGATATCAAGGCGGCCATATCGGCCTCTGGCGGATTGACCTGACGGACTCGAAAGGCCGCCATGCCGGTCTCCGCCAATTGCAGCTGGCGCGCCGCCCCCGCCGATATTTGGCCAGCTGCATCGCGCCCCGGATTTGGCCAGGCGCCAATCGCCGCCAAAATGGTGCGCCCGGTGTCGAGCCGGGTCACCTCAACAAAGCCCGATAAGGGCAGGCTGGCCTCTGCAACCCATATGCCTTGGGGCGATGATGCGCCTTGGGCGGCGCGCGGCGCTGGCCAAACCAGGCGCACAACGCCGTCATAAGCCGCGAGGAATGGACCGGACGGGGCGTCGCGGCTGTCCATTGGTGGCGGGTTTCCCGGCGGCGCGGCCAAAGCGGTGGATGGTCCTGCGCTGATCAGCCAGATCAGCGCACCAAATTTAGTCCCGTGCCCCCATTTCCACTGCATCGGCCAACAACCCCACTGAAAGTCCGTAGAAGTTCGAGCAGTTGTAATCGAGGATAACCCGGTAATTTCCGGTTAACAGCCAGGCCGGTGTCCCCGGTCCATCGGGCTGGAACAGTGACACCAGATCGGTTTCCGTCAGGCCCGACCGCGTGGGCACGACGCCCAAGGCCTGCCATTCGGCAACAGTTTTCCAGCGGCTATGCCGGGCATGGACACGCGGACAGGATGGCGCCGTCATGCCTGTGCTGAGGTCTGACCAATCTAGATCATCGGGCACTGTTGCCGATACACCCCAGGGCTGACCCCGGCGCCATCCGGCATTGGCGAAATAATTGGCGATGGAAGCAAGCGCATCGGCCTCATTGGTCCAGATATCGGCCTTGCCATCGCCATCACCGTCACGGGCGACGCGCAGATAAACCGAAGGAAGAAACTGGGGATAGCCGGTCGCACCGGCCCAGCTGCCCCGCAATCGCGCGCGGGAATAACCACGGTCCATCATCCGCAACGTCGCAATAAATTCTTGCGCAAACAGGTCTCGGCGGCGCCCCTCATAGGCCAAGGTGGCAAGAACGTTCAGCAAATCGAACCCGCCCGTATAGGCCCCATAATTGGTTTCATGGCCATAAATGGCCATCATGATGGATTCCGGCACGCCGGTTTCGCGCTCCACCCGCATCAACAAGGGGCGCAACGCCTGATAGCGCGCGCGCCCGCGGCTGATCCGTTCATAATCAACATGCTGCGCCCGGTAAGGTGCAAATTTCGGGATAGGGCCATTGGGGGTGCCCCCCGGCTGCGCGCGATCGAGCGCAATGACCCGCGGCTGAAATTCAATATCCGACATAACGGCGTTAAGCGTTTCGGCCGAAATCCCGTCTTGTTCAGCGCGCTGACGCAATTCGCGCTTAAAATCCTGAAATCCGCTGGAATAAGATGAAACGGATTGCGCCTCGGCGCGCATCACGGGCCCATCGCTGACCAGCACCCCGGTTGCGCACAGCAGCGCCAATACCCAAGCGCTTGTTTTCAAACTCATAGCCTGCATGTCCATAACGTGGCAGAATAGTCACTTATTGCAAGTCTTCCTGTCGAAGCGCTTGCACGGCAGGCCGCGCCGCGGCTAAGGCGTTGCCGCTGCGGACAGGTGGCCGAGTGGTTTAAGGCTCTGGTCTTGAAAACCAGCGTGGGTGCAAGCCCACCGTGGGTTCGAATCCCACCCTGTCCGCCAGCCCGTCCCTGCGATCGTCACGCCCGGTCAGGGCACAAGGCGCGGCAGCGCGGCATGGGCAGCGGCGGCCGCATCGGGGCCGGCGCAGATATCAACCAAGGCCAGACCATCGACCATGGCGATAATCGCCAGCGCCAGCCCGGCCCGATCGGCACCCTCGGGCACGATCAGGCGGCTTTCGACCCAGGCTTGCCAGCCCTGCATAATCTGCGGGGCAATGGTCGCAAACGGCGCCTCCCCCTTTGCCGCAGCAGACACCACCTCTACCCAAAAGCGCATGAAGCGGCGCATGTCGGGCTGAGTAGTGATGGCCGCTGCGCGTTGCAGCATTTCTGCGGGCGTATAGCAGGCTCCCTCTGGCAGGGCCTGCGCCAAGGCGTCGCCAAGCGTGGCGGCAATGTGCGTGAGGACGGTTTCCAGAATCTCTGTCTTGTCCGCGAAATAATAGAGCAGCATCCGGTCACTCACCCCGGCTGCTGCGGCCAGCTGGCGCAAGCTGGTGCGCGCCAAACCCTGATCCAGCACATAGGCGGTCAGCCGCGCCACCACCAAATCCCGCTGCGTCTCCCGAATGCTCATCTCGGCTCTTGTAGCAGGGAAGCCTTGGCGTTACCATGTAGCAGTTGCTACACACTCGCAACGCGCGTCTTTGGGCGCAGGCCGCCAGAAGGGATTTTTGACGATGACGCTTTTTCGCACCTATCTTCTTGCATGGATCATCGGGATCACCGCCTATACCGCGGTGACGGTGTCACAGCAAGGGCTGGATCTGTTGCCCGTCTTTTTCGGGGACATGGCCAAGATGGGTTGGCCCGGCCAGTTCAACCTCGATTTCTTTTCATTCCTGTGTCTTGGCGGCCTTTGGCTTGCCTGGCGGCACCATTTCAGCCTGGGTGGCGTGGCACTGGGCCTGTCGATCTTTGCCGGCGGCATGCCCCTGCTCGCCAGCTATCTGATTTATCATTCGGTCAAAAGCGGCGGGGATGTCGCCATTCTTCTGCTGGGCGAAACGCGCGGCCGAAAAGGCTAAGGGATCAAGGGCGCCGCCCGATCTGCATAAAGTGGATCATGCGGCGCCCAGTTTTTAAAACCAGTGTTTCTTGAACCACAAAGCCAGGTTCACCAGCGCAATCAGCACCGGCACCTCCACCAGCGGGCCGATAACCGCCGCAAAGGCAACCGGGGATGCCAGGCCAAAAGCCGCAATCGCAACCGCGATGGCGAGTTCAAAATTATTTGAGGCTGCGGTGAAGGATAAGGCGGTTGTGCGCGGATAATCCGCCCCCATGGCGCGGCCCGCCAGAAAGGCGATCACAAACATCGTCACAAAGAAGATGATCAGCGGAATGGCAATCCGCACCGCATCGATCGGCAAGGCCAGAATTTCGCCACCTTTCAGGCTGAACATCGCGACGATGGTGAACAACAGCGCCACCAGTGTGATCGGGCTGATCGCAGGCAGAAAGCGATGCTCATACCAGTCTGCACCCCGTGCCTTGATCAGGCTTTTGCGCACGAAGAACCCGGCCAGAAACGGAATGCCCAAATAGGTCAGGACGGCCTTGGCAATGGTCGCAAAATCAATGGCGATGACCTGCGCGTCCAGGCCGAAAAGCGGCGGCACGACCGTGAGGTAAAACCACGCATAGGGCACGTAGAAAAAGATCTGAAACACCGAATTAAACGCAACCAGACCCGTCACATATTCCGGGCTGCCATCGGCAAGCTGGTTCCAGACCAGCACCATCGCAATACACGGGGCGATGCCAATCAGGATCAGGCCGGTCATATAATCTGGCTGATCGGGCAAAAACACAGCCGCCAGCGCAAACATAAAGGCCGGGGCGATGATCCAGCATAGGCCAAAGGACAGCATCAGGATCTTCCGGTCCCGAAAAACCTGTCCCAGATCCTCATAGCGGACCTTGGCCAAAGGCGGGAACATCATCAGAATAAGGCCAATGGCGATGGGGATGCTGGTTGACCCAACCGACATGTCGTTCAGCATCTGAGGCACTGCGGGCGCCAACGACCCCAGCGCGATACCAACCGCCATAGCGGCAAAAATCCAGACCGTTAAAAACCGGTCCAGAAAGGACAATTGCGCCTTGGGCGCGTGCATAGCCTGCGATGCCATTAAGCGGCTCCTTCCATTTGGCCAATCCGGGCGAGGTCTGCGGCCAATGTCTTACGATCCATGGTTTCAAAGGGCAGTGCGATAAGCGCCTGCACCCGCATGTTCAGCCAATGCCAGCACTGGTCAAAGGCGGCATCAACCACCGCTGACGTGCCGTCCACGGCTGCGGGATCGGGCAGGCCCCAATGGGCCTTCATTGGCGCACCCAGAAAAATGGGGCAGACTTCCCCCGCCGCATTGCCACATACGGTGATGGCCAGATCAATTGATGGCGCGTCCGGGCCTGAAAATTCATCCCAGCTTTTTGATCGAAACGGGCTGGTATCAATGCCTTTGCGCGCCAAAAGCCGCAACGCGGCCGGATGGGGCACGCCTTTGGGCTGGCTACCAGCGCTGAACGCCCGGATGCGCCCTGCCCCCAACTGCCCCAAAATGGCCTCGCCAAGGATCGAACGCGCCGAATTCCCGGTGCACAGCACCAGGATGTTGAACAGCCTTTGCGTCATGCGACATCCTTCATATCTTGGGCCGGCACGGCACAGGCCACGGACGGGGCACAGGGCGCCCCGCCGCAACAATTGTCGGTCAAATAGCTCATGACCCCGGCCATCGCGTCAAAATCTGCGGCGTAAATCATGGATCGGCTGTTGCGGCGCTGCGTCACCAGACCGGCATGCATCAATTGCGCAAGGTGAAAGCTCATCGACGATGGCGCAATGCCAAGCACCTCGGCGAGCCGCCCGGCAGGCAGGCCGTCTGGCCCGGCTTCGACAAGTCGCCGGAACGCCGCCAGCCGATGCTCCTGCGCCAGCGCGCCCAAGGCGCGCACAACAGATGCGGATTCCATCGCAATCTCCATTATTCAATAATTATTGAAATATCGAAAAATAGATGATACTGTCAACCCGGTCATGCCCGCAAAAGCGGCTCTGGCTCGGCTGAACGTCCCGCACGCCCGGGTCATAGAATTGTCATTTACCTATCGGGTCGCATCTGCGAAAGAAGCGCCCGGTGTTTGAGGACAACCAGACGGTGGACTGATACGGGCCAGACGCGGCGATAGCGGCGCACTGGCCACGCGTCATAAGGGAGCTTGCGTTGATAGGCAGATTGATGCGTGACCGCGCATTAACCTTGCAAAACCATGGACGTGAACGCTTTTCCGCTGTTCGCGTTATGCTGCTTATTGGCCTGGTCCTGATGGGCGGCTGTGCGCCGGTGCTGGTCGTCCCCTCTTTGCATCCCACCGATTTTTCGCTCTTGATTCTGGCCTATTGTGGCCTTGCGATTGTCGCCAGCGCCTTGGTTTGGGTGATCAGCATCGGCCTTGCCCGGCGGTCCTCGACGGAATTTGCCTGGCCAGATACGCAATGGCGGCGCTGGCTGTTGGTGGCGACAATCACCACCGGCATCACCTTGTCGCAATTTCAGGTCTTTAAACAGCTTGTCCTGCCAGAACGCGGATTTCCCTTTGATCCGTTGATCGCGGACATGGAATATCAACTGCTTGGCGGCCGCGATGCCTGGGAAGTCACCCACAGCCTGTTTGGCAGCCTGCTCCCCACGCTCATCCTGGATGCGGCTTATGCCCTCTGGCTGCCGATGATGTTCCTTTTCCCCGCCGTTGTCGTGGCGACGGTCAGCAAGGCGGAAAAACGCGGGCGCTTGCTTGGCACATGGGTGGCGTCCTGGATCCTGATTGGCAGCATCGCAGCCTGGCTCTTGGGATCGGCTGGCCCATGTTATTACAATGCCTTGGTCGGCCATCATGAGGGCTTTTTGCGGATGCAACAGGCGCTGGAGGCGCTTGACGCACGGGCCGAAGCCTATGGCCTGTCGGTGCACGCGCTGTATTTTCAGAAAATGCTCTTCCAGACACAAGGCGGCAGCCTTGTCTTTGCCAGCGGCATTTCGGCCATGCCCTCCATGCATGTTGCGATGGGGACGTTATTTGCCATTGCAGGCTTTCAGCGCTCCCGCGCGCTGGGCATTGCCTTTTCGGTCTATGCCGTCCTAATCTGGATCGCGTCGATCCATCTTGGCTGGCATTATGCCTCTGACGGTATTTCGGGCGGGCTGATGATGGTGGCGCTTTGGCTTGTGTCAAAGCCGATTGCCCGCCTGACCTTGTGGCGCCGGGGGCATAGCCAGGCTGTGGCCAGCGCCACCGCCTAGCATCAGCGCGGGCGGCCCATGAAGGACCGCCCTTACCCGATCAGATATCAACGATGATCTTGCCGAAATGGGCATTGGCTGCCTGATGCCGGAAGGCATCGGCCAATTGCGCCAGCGGGAAGCTTTGATCCAGCACCGGCTTGATATCATTGGCTTCAATCGCCTCAATCATGTCCAGCTGCTGCTGACGGCTGCCCACGGTCAGGCCAATGACGCGCAATTGCTTGGCCATCAGCATCGCTGTTGCCACTGGCCCGCCAAAGCCGGACAGAACCCCAATCAACGCAACATGGCCGCCATTTTTGGCCGCGATCATGGACTGATCAAGCGTGCCCGACCCGCCGACCTCAACCACATGGTCCACACCGCGCCCACCGGTGAGTTCCAGAACCTTGGCGCCCCAATCGGGCGTGGTCTTGTAATTGATCAGATGGTCCGCCCCCAAGGCCTGCATCCGCGCCAGCTTGGCATCGGATGAGGATGTGGCGATCACGGTTGCGCCCATGGCCTTGGCAAATTGCAGCGCGAACACCGACACCCCGCCCGTGCCCTGCACCAGCACCTTGGCCCCGGCCTTGATCTGGCCATCGACGACAAGTGCGCGCCACGCCGTCAGGCCCGCGCATGTCAGGGTTGCGGCTTCGGCATGCGAATAGCCCTTGGGGGACCGGGTGAACCAAGTCGTCGGCGCAGTCACGATTTCACGGGCATAGCCATCCAGCCCGTCGCCCGGCACCCGCGTAAAGGCCGTGCTTGGCGGTGTGCCATCCAGCCAGTCGGGAAAGAAGGTCGATACCACGGCGTCCCCCACCTGATACTCGGTGACGCCCGGCCCAACGGCGATCACCTCTCCGGCGCCATCCGACATGGGGATGCGCCCATCGGCACAAGGCAGCATGCCGGTGACGACGGCAAAATCATGGTAATTCAATGAACTGGCACGGATGCGGACTTG
>JBJOJQ010000011.1:0-17861 GCA_046046525.1 Pseudomonadota bacterium | reverse complement strand
ATGCAGGAACAGTCCGGCCATTATGGGCCGCTGATCATTGATCCGGCCGGGCCGGAACCTGTTGCCTATGATCGCGAATATATCTTGCTGTTAAGCGAGTTCACGCCGCTGCATCCCCACTTCATCATGAGCCGGCTGCGCACGGGAGAGGGCTATTTTAATCGCCAGCTGTCCTCTTGGACCGACGCATATCCGATGTCGGGCGCTGAGCGTCGGATGTGGGCGGAGATGCGCATGCTGCCAACGGATATCGCGGATGTGAGCGCGCCAACCTATACCTATCTTGCAAATGGCAGGGGGCCATTGGAGGGGCTGGAATATCTCTTCCGTGCAGGTGAGCGCGTGCGCCTGCGCATCATCAATGGCGCGGCCATGACGTTCTTTAACGTCCGTATTCCCGGCCTTCCGATGACGGTCATCGCGGCAGACGGGCAGAATGTGCGGCCGGTCGACGTCGATGAGCTGCAGATCGCAACCGCTGAAACCTATGATGTGATTGTGCAGCCCGGCGCTGCTGAGGCCTATTCCATTGTCTGCGAGTCCATGGATCGGTCTGGTATGGCGCTCGCCACGCTTGCCAGCCGGCCGGGTGCGCGGGCGCAGGTGCCGGCCCTGAGAGAGCCGCCGCTGCTGACCATGGCAGATATGGGCATGAACCATGGCGACGGCGGTCACGGCGCCCATGGCGGCGGGTCCTCTCACACGATGAAGGGTATGCGCATGCGGGATACCGCACTGCTTCCGCCGGACGTTGAAATCGGCCCTGGGCTCGACATGGTGTCTATGTCCCCTGTCGATAAGACAGGCGATCCGGGGCTGGGTTTGCGGGATGTTCCGCATCGCGTCCTCACGTACCGGATGTTGCGCGCGCTTGAACCGAACAAGGACACGCGAGAGCCCTCACGTCTTTTGGAGCTTCATCTGACGGGCAACATGGAACGTTACATGTGGTCCTTTGATGGCAAGATGTATCACGCGGTGGATGACGTGCCGATCCGCTTTGCCTGGAATGAAAGGGTCCGGGTAAAGCTCGTGAACAATACGATGATGGCGCACCCGATCCATCTTCACGGCATGTTTTTTGAGGTCGTCAACGGCCAACCGCCTGCACATCAGCCTCGAAAAAATGTGCTTATCGTCCAACCCGGGGCAAGTGCGACCTTTGATCTGACGGCGAATGAGCCCGGCGATTGGTCCTTCCATTGTCATCTGCTCTACCACATGCATGGCGGGATGATGCAGGTCGTCACCGTTGCTGGCCCGGGAGAGCGGTGATGGTCAGCCGCACGATCATCGGGGCGGCTTTGGTGAGCAGCCTGTTCTGCGCTGCCCCAATCCTCGCGCAGCACACAGGCCACCACCCGGCGCCGGGCGCCACTATGCCGGCCCAGCCGCCCGCAGATCCCCATGCTGAACATTATATGCCCGACCCAAGCCAGCAGGCATCCGCGTCGGCACAGGCAGCGGGGCACAGCGGACATTCTGAAACTGGGGCAGATGTCTCTCCCGGACCGATGATGGAAACGCCGCCGCCACCAGAGGCCGGGCGTGGGCCGCCCCGGGCCGCCGATGCTATCTGGGGTGCCGAAGTCATGCGGCAAGCGCGCGCCGTAGAGCATGGCGCGCATGGAAATGTCTCGACACTTTGGGTGCAGGGAGATCGGCTCGAAACGCAGATCCGCCAGGGCAAAGACGGCTATCTCTGGGATTTGCAGGGCTATTATGGCGGCCCGACAAGCCGGATTTGGCTGAAAAGCGAAGGCGAAGGGGCCTTTGGTGAAAAGATTGAGGACGCCGAAGTTCAAGCGCTTTGGTCAAAGGCCGTATCCCCTTATTGGGACCTTCAACTGGGTGCCCGGCAGGATATGGGCGGGCCGAACACAACGCATGCTGTTATCGGCCTGCAAGGCTTAGCCCCCTATTTCTTCGAAGTGGATGCGGCCGCCTTTCTGTCCCATCGGGGGGATGTGACGGCGCGTGTGGAAGCGGAGCTGGATCAACGCGTGACGCAACGCTTGATCCTGCAACCACGTGCCGAGGTGAATTTGGCGGGCCAAGACATTCCTGAACGCGGCATTGGTGCGGGGATCGACAAGATCGAGATTGGCCTGCGGCTGCGCTACGAGTTTGTTCGTGAATTCGCGCCCTATATCGGTATCGAGCAAAGCTGGCGCGTCGGAGATAGTGCCGCATTCACGCGCGCAAAAGGCGAGGATCCGAAGGTGACCAGCCTCGTCATGGGGCTCCGCTTCTGGTTTTGATCATGTTTGTAATGAAGGATTTGCCATGACCATTTTTCGATCGTCTTTGGTCGCTGCAACGTTGCTTTTGGCCTCGTCCAACCCGGCGCTTGCGCATACACAGCTTGTCGCAGCGACGCCGGCGCAAGGATCGACCGTGTCTGCGCCACGGACATTATCGCTGACATTCAGTGAGCCGATGTTGATACAGACGGTGGCTTTCTCTGTGGTGATGACGGCGATGCCGGGCATGGCTGACCATGGAGAGATGGTCATTCGGAACTTCACGCCGGCGTGGTCGGATGAAAACCGCAAGCTCACGCTCAATCTTAAAAAGCCGCTTCAGGCGGGCACCTATGATCTTCGTTGGCAAGCTGCTGGCGCAGACGGCCACCGCATGTCGGGTAAGGTCACATTTAACGTTAAGTGACACGCGCGCCGCGCGCCCCATCGCGGCCCTTCGGGTCACGCATCATGATCTTGAATGGCGCCGCGGTGGGCATCGCGCATGTGCATCTTGTCGCCCGTTCCGGTTGTCATATGAACGGATGCGACGCGCGCGAGCGGCGCATTCAAATGCTTTGCGTGCGGCCTCTGCGTCGTCATTTGTTCGCTGCTTTGCCATTGACTAATGTCTGTGGCTGTGGCTTTTCCTGCCCGGGGAGAGGGTGTTTACACGCGTAGTCTTTGTGCCAAGCCCTCGATATTGCTGCAAAAAGGCTACGCGGATCAGATGACATTTCTATGGGGCTTCATGCTGCTGGCCGCGCCAGCGTCCGTCGCTGCGGCGACGCCAGAAGTGCCGCCTCCCGCACCGTTAAGTGCGGCCAGCGTGCCGCCTTTAGCCAGCCCCTTGGCGGCGCCCGCACCCGTCGAAAAATCAGCCTGCGCATCCGAAATTCCTGCCCTGACGCCGGTGAAGATCAGTCTGGACGCTGAACTTGGCAGCAAGACCAGCACGACGGGGGCCATGTTCCCGCTGCATTTGGCTGAAGCGCTTGTGATCAATGGCTGCGAACTTGTCCCGGCCGGCACCAAGGGCATGGGTGAGATTGTTCATGCCAAAAAGGCAGGCGGCAGTGGCGCCCCCGGCGAACTTGTCCTTGCGGCCCGTTATCTCACCCTTGGCGAGGCGCAGTTGAAGCTGCGGTCGATGCGGATCGCCGTGGCTGGGGCGGATTCCATTCACGCCGTCGACGGCCTGAACGCCGCTTCAGTCATGAGCCCGCTGCCAATTGGTTTGATCGGGTTCGCGATCTCCGGCCGCAACATCGTCCTGCCCATCGGGACCTTGGCCATTGCCAAGACGGCGGCCCCTTTTTCCCTTGTGACGTCCCCGGCCGGGCCGTCGCCGTCACAAGGAGACCAGACCACATCAACAGATCAAGGAGGAGTGAATAAATGATGATGAATGCTCGTAAATGGACAAAGGGTGCGCTGGTTGCGTTTGCCGCCGTCACCATCAGTGGAACCGCACTGGCTGAGCCCAAGGCCCCCGTGCGCATTCCGCCGCCGCCGGCTGGCAAGGGACAGATTGTCTTTTACCGCACGGGGACCATCATGGGCGCAGCCATGGGCTGTTCGGTGAATGAAAAGGGCCAGAAGATTTCATCTTTGGGTTCGGGCCGCTATTTCATTCTCGTCACCGAGCCGGGTCGCCATGAATATATGGTCAAGAGCGAAGCCAAGGACGTGCTGGCGCTTGAGGTCGAAGCCGACGAAACGCAATATGCCCTGTGCAAGATCAAGATGGGCATCATGGCCGGTCGCCCCGATCTTCAGCCGTCGACAGAAGCTGATTTCCGCAAGTCAGGCACGGATCGTCTGGTCGATGCCGATGATATGGGCCCCGGGCCGGGCGCGTTGCGTCCGGACGAAGTCGCGGCTGCCCTGGCCGCCTCTGCACCGCCGGCGCCTGCAACCAACTAAGTCACCTGAAATCAGGCGGGCGCACCCATGGGGGTGCGCCCGTTTGACACCGATGCCCTGCGCCCAGCGTTAGAATCGCGCCGCAATGCGGGGCCACAAGATGCTGGTCAGCAACCCCGCCATAACCAGCAACGCGGCCAAAATCTTCCAACCCTGCATGGCCTCGCCAAGCACCAGCGTGGATGACATCATCCCGAACACCGGCACAAGCAGCGCCAAAGGGGCCACTTGCGCAGAAGGATGGCGCGACAAAAGCCAGCCCCAGACAGCATAGCCGAACATGGTATTGCCCAGCGACTGCCAGCCCACGGCAAGCCATGCGCCGGGCCCGGCCTGGTGCAGGCTGGTGAAGATCGCGTCTGCCCCATCAAAGATGACGGCAAGAACGAAGAGCGGCGGGATCGCAAATAAGCTGGCCCAGACAACATAAGCGAGCATGTTCACCTGTCCCGCAGCGCGCGAGACCATATTGCCGCTCGACCAGCTGATCGCCGCCCCAATGACCAGCGCGATGCCAAGCGGCGTCGTATGCCCATCGGTATGGGTCAGAATGACGCCCAGACCGGCCAGGGCGAGTGCAAGTGCCGCGATCTGGAACAGGCGGACGCGTTCCTTGTGAAGCAGCAGTGAAAACAGGATCGTAAAGATGACCTGTGTCTGCACCACCAGCGAGGCGAGGCCCGGCGTGATATCGGCCTTCATGGCAATGAACAGCAGACCGAACTGTCCGCCCCCAATTAACACGCCATATGCTGCCAGATTGCGCCACGGCACATCGGGTCGCTTTAGCAGCAGGGCCGCCGGGAAAAAGGCAAAACTATACCGCAATGCGGCCAGCAACAGGGGTGGAAAACTGTCGAGTGCGATGCGGATGATTACGAAATTGGATCCCCAAACGGCCATGACGCACACCGCGGCCAGCAGGTGCAGGCGTGGCAAGCCGGGCAGCATCGCCGGCGAAAGGCGCTCAGGCGCAGCGGCGCTCCGGTCACGGTGCTGGTTCATGGCAGATCTGGCCCCTGTGCCCGCCAAAGGTGGCGGTGCGCGGTCGGTTTGCACCCTTTGTCGCGAGGTTCAAGCCAGAGGGCTGCCGGGATCAGCGGCGCCACGGGGTGGCGGGCGCAGCTGGTGATCGGCAAAGAGCCCGTCAGACAGCCATTTGGCCAGCCTATGCCCCAAAGTGTCGGCCGTTGCTGATTGCGCGACATGGCCCAGACATGCGCCCGCGATCAGCCCGGCCAAGGCGTGCGCTTCATCAGGGGCGACCAGGCGATAATGGGCCGTCACATCCTTGCGCCACACCAGCGCGAGATGCGGTTCGGTGAGGGGGGAGCACGGCATATGCGGGGCGAGCGCCGCACTGTCATCATCGTCAAGGCTGACCCATAGGTCTGTGCATGGCGTCTCAACCCAGCGCATACTGACCCCGGATGCCGGGGTGAAGGCGACATAATCCCAGTCAGTCCCTTGGTAATTGGCGGCGGCCAGCGCCTCAAAGCCCAAAATTGGTCCATCGGGTGCGGCAAAGGCCTGTGCCATTGCCCATTCCAGCCAGGCCAAGTCCCCAACCTCTGGATCTTCGGCAAAAAGCTGCGTCAAAAGCGCTGGAAAATCTGTGCCATAGGTATCGAGGGTCCAGCTGGTTGGCGGGCGCGTCAAAATATAATGCGTCGCGGCAGCCTGAAACGGGTCGCTGCCAACCCAACGCCGCGTGCGGGGAAAGCTCGCCTCAAGCGCCGCAAGCAGACGTCCGCGATAGGCATCGCGATAAATCGCCATGCCTGGCCCGGAAAAACCGGGGGGCGATGCGGCATCCGGCGCCGCGATAAAGTCCCGAAAGCGGGATTGCAGAGCCCGGAGTGTCATGCCGCGTGCAACAACGCCGCGCCCCGCCGGCGGGCTTCCCCCAGTTCATCAAGCAGATCGGCGAGCGGTGGGATCTTGTCGTCGCGTTCGATCATCGTTGCGCACGGCCCGAAACGCGCGATGGCTGCGGAATAAAGATCCCAAACCTCTGTGCAGACAGCGGCATCATGCGTGTCGATCAGCATCCCCTCGGGCCCGGCGCTATGCCCGGCCAGATGGATCTGGCGCACCCGATCCACCGGCAATCCAGCCAGAAAGGCCATGGGATCAAAGCCATGATTGACGCTGCTGACATAGACATTGTTGACATCCAGCAGGAGGAAGCAGCCCGTTTCGGCACAGAGCTGCGCCAGAAAAGCCCATTCCGTCATGCTGCTTTCTGCAAAGCTGACATAGCTGGACGGGTTTTCGATCAGCATGGGCCGTTCCAGCATATCCTGCGCCTGCCGGATATTGGCGATGCATGTGGTGAGCGCCGCCTCGGTATAGGGCAGGGGCAAAAGGTCGTGCGTCGCAAAGCCATCAACGCGCGTCCAGCACAGATGATCTGACACCCAAAGGGGGTCCACCTGCCGCGCCAGAGCCTTCAGCGCAGCCATATAATCCGCGTCCAGCCCGTCTGGAGAGCCGAGTGACATCGACACGCCGTGCAGCGCCAAGGCATGGCGTTCACGCACCGCATGCAAGGTCCGCAGGGGTTGTCCGCCACAGGCCATGAAGTTTTCTGAGATGACTTCGACAAAATCAACCGGCTGATCGATCGTCAGAAAGTCGGCATAATGGTCCCTGCGCAGGCCAAGCCCAAAGCCGGGAAAGGGGCGGATCATGTCGCTCATCATCATTGGGTCCATGGCCTGACTGGGATGGTGCGGGGGCGGGGGTAAACACCCCTGTCAGGCCATGTGATCGGCCTTAGTGGATGTCGCCGATCGTTCCGCCGCGCTTCAGGCACATGTCTGCGCTCAAAGCGTTAAAGCCTTCACCCTTGCAGCTGTTCATGCCCTTGCAGTCATGCTGCGTCGTCTTGCAGTCGGCCGTGCCCTTGCAGCTGTTGACGCCATAGCAATGGACTGTGTCCGTGCCTTTGATCGCTGCCCCAGAGCTGCCTTCAGGGGCAGGGGCCGCATGGGCAAGCGCCGACAGGGCCAACATGGCGGCAGCCGATGCGATACCCGCGCTGGTTTTGACATAGGACATCAACAGTCTCCTTAAAAATGGGTTGGTCGCTGAATGCGCCGGCTCAGGTTCGGCCTTCTTCACCTTTTGGTTACGCTTTCGATGCAAAAAAGCGGTGTGTGTCGGTCAGCCGATGCGCGGCGGGTGTGTAACCAAATCCGGATGTGCCCCGAATTTTCGTGCCGTGGACTGCCGATGGGGGCAGCTCCGAAAATTGGAGAGCATAGGATGACAAACGCAACCATGGGCGCCGCAAGTGCCGCCATCGCACTGGCTTTGCTGGCCGGATCTGCCCAGGCCGCCAACGCCCCAGCCAAAAAGCCGGCCATGGAAAAATGCTATGGTGTTTCAAAGGCAGGCAAAAATGAATGTAAGGCCGGCCCCGGCACCAGCTGCGCGGGCACCTCGACACGCGATTATCAGGGCAATGCCTGGACCTTGGTCAAGGCGGGGACCTGCCTGAAGATCAAGACGCCCAAGGGTCATGGCACCTTGGAACCCCAGGCGTGACGGTGCTGCAACGGCTCCATTCGGCCCATGCAGCGGTCATTGATCGGCTTTCGGGGTCGCTCTCCGAAAGCCTTGTACTGCTGTTCGTCCGGGTGGTGCTGGGCGGCATTTTCTGGCGCTCTGGACAAACCAAGGTTGAGGACGGCAGCTGGTTTCAGCTGACCGAGACAACCCGCGAATTGTTCCGCACCGAATATGCCGGCGTGCCCTTGCCCCCGGAATTGGCAGCCCCGATGGCCAATGCCGCAGAACACATCTTTCCCGTGTTGCTGCTGCTGGGCTTGGGGACACGGTTTTCGGCCTTGGCGCTGATTGGCATGACGTTGACGATCCAGATCTTCGTCTATCCCGATGCCTGGTGGTCAGAACATGCGCTGTGGATGGCGCTGGCGTTGATCCTTGTGGTGCGGGGTGGCGGCCTGCTGGCGCTTGATCATCCGATCAGCCAGCGATTTGGGGCGCGCGCGGCGGCGTGATCCACGACGAGGCGTCACTGGCGCGCCTGGCGCTGATGGCCCAAAATGGGGACCGATCAGCCTATGCCGTGCTGTTGGCGGCCTGTCGGGATTGGCTGTTCCGTTATTACCGACGCAAGGTGCATCCGGACCAGATTGAAGATCTGGTTCAGGACACCTTGTTGTCGGTCCATCGCAAGCTTGCCAGTCATGAACCGGGAAGACCCTTTTATCCGTGGCTGGCCGCGATTGCGCGCTATCGCTTTGTTGACCATCTGCGGTTGGCCTATCGGCATTCCGCGCAGACAAGCCTTGATGAAGATATGGGGGCCACAGAGCCGGGCGATGCTGCCATCGCCGCAAAGATGAGCCTCGATCGCTTATTCGATAGTCTGCCCATGGGGCAGAAAATGGCCATAGAAATGGTCAAAATCAGAGGCTTGTCGATAAGGGAGGCAGCGCGCAGAAGTGGCCAGAGCGAGTCGTTGGTGAAAGTGAATATTCACCGTGGCCTGCGACGGCTCTCAGACTTGATCGAAGAGGCCTAGTGCCATGCGCCAGACGACCGATGATGTGATTGGCCAATTGGTGGCAGAGCTGGAGCCGGTGGCCCCGCTCAATCAACGCTCCGGCATGGGCTGGATGCTGCTCTCGCTCTGCGCCAGCGTGTTGGGCGTCGTTCTGTTCGTTGGGCCGCGCAGCGATTTGTTGAGCGCGCGCCCAGACCCCGTGTTCCTGATTGCCACGGGCCTATTCTTTGTCCTGGCTTTGGCGTCGGCCTGGTCCGCGGTGGATATGGCGCGCCCGTCAGTTGGCATCCGGCGCAGCGGCTGGCCTTGGGCGGGCATGATGGCGGCCGTTTTGCCCGGCGCGGCGCTCAGCCTGATTGCGCTCAATCTCGCCAATGGCCGCGTCTCGGGCGTGGACGGCCATGGCTGGGCCTGCACGCTGATTGGCATGGGCATTGGCCTGCTGACGGCGGCCACGCTGTTGTTCTGGATGCGCCGAGGGGCGCCCTCTGCCCCGCATTCGGCAGCGCTGCTTGTGGGTGTGGCCTCTGGGGCAGCCGGGATTTTCGCGATTTCCCTGTGCTGCCCGGAAAACAACCTGATCCACATTGGCTTGTGGCACGGCGGCGCCGTGATCCTCACCGGGATCGCCGGACGCCTTATCTTCCCGCGGTTGCTGGCCTGGTAGCCGCCTTAGGCGGCTTCGGCTGACCGCTTGGCGCGCTTGCGCTCATGCGGGTCGAGGTGGACCTTGCGCAAACGGATGCTCTTGGGCGTCACTTCGACCAATTCATCATCGTCGATATAGGCAATGGCCTGTTCCAGCGTCATGCGCTTGGGCGGTGTCAGGCGAATGGCATCGTCCTTGCCGCCCGAGGCGCGGAAGTTGGTCAGCTGTTTTGACTTCATCGGATTGACTTCAAGGTCATCCGTTTTCGCATTTTCGCCGACGATCATGCCTTCATACAGCGCTTCGCCCGGAGAGACGAACAGGATACCGCGCTCTTCCAGCGGGCCGAGTGCATAGGCATTGGCCTCACCCGCACCGTTGGAAATCAGCACGCCATTTTTGCGGCCTTCGATGGGGCCTTTGTGCGGCCCATATTTTTCGAACAGCCGGTTCATGATGCCCGTGCCGCGCGTATCGGACAGGAATTCACCATGATAGCCAATCAGGCCGCGCGACGGCGCGGAAAAGGTGATGCGCGTCTTGCCACCGCCCGATGGGCGCATGTCGGTCATTTCGGCCTTGCGCATGTTCATCTTGTCGATGACCGTGCCCGAATATTCATCATCCACGTCGATGACGACAGTTTCATAGGGCTCTGTGCGCTGGCCATTGTCTTCACGGAACAGCACACGCGGCCGGGAAATGCCCAGTTCAAAACCTTCGCGACGCATCGTTTCAATCAGAACGCCCAGCTGCAGTTCACCGCGCCCGGCCACTTCAAAGCTGTCCTTGTCGGCGCTTTCGGTCACACGGATGGCGACGTTCGATTCCGCCTCGCGGAACAGGCGGTCGCGGATCATGCGGCTGGTCACCTTGGTGCCTTCACGGCCAGCCATGGGTGAATCATTCACGGCAAAGCGCATCGACAGCGTCGGCGGATCAATCGGCTGGGCGGCAATGGCTTCATTGACGCTGGTGTCGGCAATTGTGTTGGCCACGGTTGCGGTCGTCAGACCTGCAATCGAGACAATATCGCCAGCCCGGGCTTCGTCCACCGGCACCCGTTCCAGCCCGCGAAAGGCCAGAATTTTTGAGGCGCGGCCCTGTTCAATGACGTTGCCATCCTGGTCCAGCGCGTGGATCGGCATATTGACCTTCAACGTGCCGCTATCGATGCGCCCGGTGAGAATACGACCCAGGAAATTGTCGCGATCCAAAAGCGTGACAAGAAATTTGAAGGGCCCATCGACATCTGCCTTGGGGGCAGGGACATGGCGGACGATGGTTTCAAACATCGGCTCCAGCGTGCCATCCCGCAGGCTTGGGTCGGTATTGGCATAGCCATTGCGGCCCGAGGCATAGAGAACCGGGAAATCCAGCTGCTCATCGGTCGCGTCCAAAGAGACGAACAGGTCAAAGACTTCGTCCAGAACTTCCTGAATGCGTTCGTCCGGGCGGTCGATCTTGTTGACAACGACGATCGGACGCAGGCCAAGCGCCAGCGCCTTGCCGGTCACAAACTTGGTCTGCGGCATCGCGCCCTCCGACGAGTCGACAAGCAGGATGACGCCATCGACCATCGACAGGATGCGTTCCACCTCGCCGCCGAAATCGGCGTGGCCGGGCGTATCGACGATGTTGATACGCGTGCCATTCCAGTCCACCGAGGTGCACTTGGCCAAAATTGTGATCCCACGTTCCTTTTCAAGGTCGTTGGAATCCATCGCGCGCTCTTCCACGCGCTGATTGTCGCGGAACGTGCCGGACTGGCGGAAAAGCTGGTCAACAAGGGTCGTCTTGCCATGATCGACGTGCGCGATAATGGCCACGTTACGGAGGCTCATGTGGATCTCGGGCTGAAGGAGGGTTGCTGTCTGGCCGCGCCCCTAGCCTAGTTTGTGCGTTGCGGCAAGCTAAGCTAGGGACAGCAGATGCTTGACCGCTTTCTTCCGGACCGGTTCCTTGTCTTGCTGCTCGTGATTATTGGGCTGGCGACTGCGTTCCCCGCGCGGGGAACCGCGGTTCCATTGGTCTCTGGCTTGTCCAATATCGCGATTTTCAGCCTTTTTTTCTTTCATGGCCTCAGGATCGCGCCGGAATCTGTCTGGGCGGGGCTGCGGCATTGGCGGTTGCAATTGGGCATCCTCGCTTATGTCTATGCGGTGATGCCCTTGCTGGCCTTGTCGGCGGCCTGGCTGATGCCCAGCCTGTTGCCCGATGATTTATGGATTGGGGTGTTCTTCCTCGCTGCATTGCCATCCACCGTTCAGGCCGCGATCGCCTATGCCTCTATGGCCGGCGGGAATGTTGCGGCATCGGTGATTGCAGCGGCCGTTTCCAACCTGGCCGGGGTTGTGCTGACGCCGATCATCCTTGCGCTGTTGGCGCAGGCTGGTGGCGGATCGACGGATTTATCAGCGGTTGGGCGCATTGCCGGGCTGTTGCTGCTGCCCTTCGCCTTGGGCCAATTGGCGCGGGTGCGCCTGGTGGCCTGGGCGGACCGGCATCGGGCATGGATTGCCCGGCTTGATCGCACGACCATTCTCATCACCGTCTATGTCGCCTTCAGCGCTGCGGTGGTCGATGGACTTTGGCAAAGGCTGGATGGCGGTGATCTGCTGCGCCTCTTTGCCTTGGTCTCGATCCTTTTGGCTGTCGCGCTGTCGGGTAGCTGGATGCTGGGCGGTGCCCTTGGCCTGTCCCGCGATGATCGCATTACATTGATGTTTTCTGGCGCACACAAAAGCCTTGCCACTGGGGCGCCGATGGCCCGGATCCTTTTTCCGGCCGCACAGGCTGGCCTGATTGTCCTGCCGCTGATGCTGTACCATCAGTTGCAGTTGACGGTTTCGGCATGGATTGCCGCGCGGCTTGCACGAAATTAATCGATCTGCAGAAACTTCGCCGCTAGGGGGCAGCGTCATGAGTGTCACAGACCAAGTGAAGATCGCGGTGCTGCTGCCTTGCTATAATGAGGCGGCGGCGATCGGCCAGACCGTTGCGGATTTCCGCGCGGCGCTGCCGATGGCGGAGATCTATGTCTATGACAATAACAGCACCGACGCGACGGCAGCGGTCGCGCGCGATGCCGGCGCCATTGTCCGGACAGAGCGGATGCAGGGCAAGGGCCATGTGGTGCGCCGCATGTTTGCCGATGTCGATGCCGATATCTACGTCATGGCCGATGGCGATGCGACCTATGAGGCAGCGGCAGCACCAGAGCTGATTTCACTGCTGCGCACAGAGCAGCTGGATATGGTCGTTGGAGCCCGCAAATCAGAGGTAGAGGCGGCCTATCGCCGTGGTCATCGGCTTGGCAATCGCCTGTTGACGGGGATGCTGGCCTGGCTGTTCGGGCGCAGCTTTACCGATATCCTGTCCGGATATCGTGTTTTTTCCCGCCGGTTTGTCAAAAGCTTCCCTGTGCTCTCGGAAGGTTTTGAGATTGAAACAGAAATCAGCGTCCACGCGCTGGAACTGCGGATGCCGGTGGCCGAACGGGTGACGGCCTATGCCGCGCGGCCCGAAGGGTCGATGTCAAAGCTCAACACATATCGCGATGGCTGGCGCATCCTGATGACGATCGTCACCTTGTTCCGGATTGAAAAGCCGCTGATGTTTTTTGGTCTGATTGGGGTGGCGCTCGGATTGACGGCGATTCTGCTGAGCATCCCCTTGTTCATCACCTATTTTGAAACGGGACTTGTGCCACGTTTCCCGACCGCCATTCTGGCGACGGGGATGATGGTTCTGGCCTTTCTCAATGGCTTTTGCGGGTTGATCTTGGACACGGTTGTCCGTGGACGGCGCGAAATGCGCCGTCTGGCCTATCTTGCCGTGAAAGGGTGAACCCCGCCATGTCGCCTTTGGGCCTGACACCGGCATCAGAGCGCCTGCTTTGGCTCGCTTTGGCCGCCTTTTCAGCGCTGCCCTTTCTGGTGGCGCCGCTGCCGATCATGCCAGATTTGTTCACGCATATCGGCCGCTATCATGTGATGAACAATCCCGGCGATCGCTGGCTGTCCCAATATTACGCCTTTGACTGGCATATTCTGGGCAATTTGGGCTTTGATCTTTTGATGGCCGGGCTTGGTCCGCTGTTGGGGACGGAACGGGCGGCCTTTCTGTTGGCCGGTCTTATCCCGCCGCTGATGGTGCTGGGCCTCATGCGCCTGGCGCGGGCCTTGTACGGCCATGTCCCGGCACCCGCTTATTTTGCGCTGTTGCTGGTGTGGACCTTCACCTTTTTCCATGGATTTGTGAACTATTGGCTGGGCATTGCGCTGGTTTTTCATGTTGCGGCCAGCTGGGTTAGGGTGCGGGAAAAGGCACTGCCGGTGCAGCTGGTTTTCGCCTTTGTCGTCGCGCTGCTGGTTTGGCTTTGCCACACCACCGCCTGGGGGGTGCTGGGGATCCTTATCGCCGGCATTGAATTTGATCGCCGCGACAGCTGGCGGCGCTTTATTCTCGTGATGCTGCCCTGGGCCGCGCCGATCCTGCCGATGATCATTTGGCGCAACACCAAAGGCGGGGGCGCCTTGATGGAGCGTTGGTGGCCGGCGGTGAAGGTGCGGGGCGTGTTCAACCTGATGCGCGCCGAATGGGAAATTTTTGATATCGCGTCGGTTTTCACGCTGATCCTGCTGATTATCTGGCTGTGCCTGACGCCGCGGTTAAAGCGTCAACGCGCGCTGATGCTGGCCGCGGCGGCCTTGTTCGCGGTTGCGATGGCGCTGCCTTCAACCGTGTTGAGTTCCTATTTTGCCGATGTCCGCCTGTTTGCGCCGTTGATGATGGTGGCGCTGCTTGGCGTATATGGGGGCTCTGCCCGCATCAACCGGGTGCTGGTGGTTCTGGCTTTGCTGTGGTTTTCGGTCCGCATTGCCGAAACGACGATCGGCTGGACGCAGCGGGGCCACGAACTCAGCGTCGATCTGGCGGCGCTTGACCAGGTGCCGATGGGCGCACGCATCGCAACCTTGGGGCATAGCAGCGAATGCGGCGTCTGGCCGCTTGCCGGGCGGGGCCATGCACCCAGCCTTGCCATCCCGCGCCGCAATGCGTTTGTGAATACGGAATGGGATATCCCCGGCCAGCACCTGATGCGCCCGATTTACAATTCCGGGATCGGGTTCAATGATTCGCGCTCGGCAGAGCTGTTCAATCCGGCTTATGGATGCCCGGGGCTGCGGGTGCGGACCTTTTTGCGCTATTTGCCGCGTGATCGTTTTGATTATGTCTGGATCTGGGAAGCAGAGGCCCCGGCAACCGCGCTCAGCTGGTTAACACCGGTCTATACAGGGCCAACATCACGCCTTTATCGTATCCGCAAATGACCCATAGCCCCATCGGGGGGTTGAACTTTCCTGCCTGAGGCCGAAATAAGGGCAAGAACCAAAGCAAAGGACTGTCCATGCATCCGCACGACGCGTTGATCCCCATCGTTATCGAACAATCGAACCGGGGGGAGCGCAGCTTCGACATTTATTCGCGCTTGTTGCGGGAACGCATCGTTTTTGTGACGGGCGGTATCGAGGACAATATGGCGTCGGTTATCGTGGCGCAGCTGCTGTTCCTCGAGTCGGAAAACCCGAAAAAAGACATCTGGATGTACATCAACTCCCCCGGCGGGGTGGTGACGGCCGGCATGGCGATCCATGATACGATGCAGTATATTCGGCCGAAGGTCGGTACGGTGTGCGTCGGGCAAGCGGCGTCGATGGGCTCCTTCCTCTTGTCGGCGGGCGAGCCCGGCATGCGCGTGGCCTTGACCAATGCCCGGATCATGATCCACCAGCCGTCGGGCGGTGCGCAGGGCCAGGCGACGGATATTGCCATTCAGGCGCAGGAAATCCTCCGGATTCGTGCGAATATGAACCGCCTTTATTCGGAGTATACGGGCAAGGATATCGAGACGATCGAAAAGGCGATGGAGCGGGATAACTTCATGACCGCAACCGAAGCCAAGGATTTCGGTCTGGTCGATTCCGTGTTCGACAAGCGTCCGATTGCGGCGGAAGAGGCCTAAGGCTGTGCGCGTCTTTGGCGCGCTCAGCGTAAATTAAGCCATTGCCGCTAAGAATTCTGATTGTAACATGGCCGCAAACACGGCGGGAAGGTTCTGATGACCAAGTTAAGCGGCAGCGATACCAAGAGCACGCTTTATTGTTCTTTCTGCGGCAAATCGCAGCATGAGGTGCGCAAGCTGATTGCCGGCCCGACCGTGTTCATCTGCGATGAATGCGTGGATCTGTGCAATGACATCATTCGCGAAGAGACAAAGAGCGCGCTGGTCTCCAAAAAGGATGGCGGCGTGCCGACGCCGGCGGAGATCTGCAAGGTTCTGGATGATTATGTCATCGGCCAGTCCAAGGCCAAGCGCGTGCTCTCCGTTGCGGTCCACAACCATTATAAGCGCCTGAACCATGGCGCGAAGGGCGCGGATGTTGAACTGGCAAAGTCAAACATCCTGCTCGTCGGGCCAACGGGCTGCGGCAAGACGCTGCTGGCGCAGACGCTGGCGCGTATTCTGGACGTGCCCTTCACCATGGCGGATGCGACCACGCTGACAGAGGCCGGCTATGTGGGTGAGGATGTTGAAAATATCATCCTGAAGCTGTTGCAGGCATCCGATTATAATGTTGAACGCGCGCAGCGCGGGATCGTCTATATCGACGAAATCGACAAGATCAGCCGCAAAGCCGAAAATCCCTCGATCACCCGCGATGTCTCGGGCGAAGGCGTGCAGCAGGCGCTGCTGAAGATGATGGAAGGGACCGTGGCCAGCGTACCCCCCCAGGGCGGCCGCAAGCATCCCCAGCAGGAATTTCTGCAGGTCGATACGACCAACATCCTGTTCATCTGTGGCGGGGCCTTTGCCGGCCTTGAAAAGATCATTGCGGACCGTTTGCAGGGTAAGTCGATCGGCTTTGGCGCGCATGTGGCGGCACCCGATGAACGCCGCACCGGCGATATCCTGAAGCAAAGCGAGCCCGAGGATCTGCTGAAATATGGCCTGATCCCGGAATTTGTCGGCCGTCTGCCGGTCATCGCGACGCTGGAAGATCTGGATGTCGATGCGCTGGTCAAGATCCTTGTCGAGCCGAAAAATGCGCTGGTGAAGCAGTATAAAAAGCTGTTCGAGATGGAAGAGGTTGACCTCGACTTTACCGATGACGCCCTGACCGCCGTCGCCAAGCGCGCGATTGAACGCAAAACAGGGGCGCGTGGCTTGCGCTCAATCCTCGAAGGCATTTTGCTTGATACGATGTTCGACCTGCCGTCGATGGATGACATTGATCAGGTGATGATCGACAAGGATGTGGTGGCCGGAACCAAGGAACCGGTGCGCGTCTATGCCAAAAAGGCCAAGGAAGTGGCGGGCGACGCCGCATGAGCGCGGTGATAGCCCGACCATGCTGCGCATGAACGGGCCCTGTTTCAATTGATCCGGAGAGCGATATGAACGTTCATGATTTCAGCGTGAAAAAGCCTGATGGTTCGGACCAGAAGCTGTCTGATTTCAAGGGCGGGCCTATCCTGATCGTCAATACCGCCTCCAAATGCGGCTTCACCCCGCAATATAAGGGGCTGGAGGCCCTGCATCGCAAATATGGGCCAAAGGGCCTCACGATCCTTGGCTTTCCGTGCAACCAATTCGGCGCGCAGGAACCCGGGGATGCTGAGGAAATCAAAAACTTCTGCTCGCTGACCTATGATGTCACCTTCCCGCTGATGGCGAAGGTTGAGGTGAATGGAGAGCGGGCCGAGCCGCTTTATGAGCATCTGAAGGCGGAAAAGCCCGGCCTCTTGGGCACCAAGGGCATCAAGTGGAACTTCACCAAATTCCTGATCGACAAGGACGGCAAGGTCGTGGGCCGCTACGCCCCCACCGACAAGCCAGAGAGCCTTGAAAAGGATATCGAAAAGCTGCTGTGACGCGGCTTTTGCCGGGCCGGTCTTGTCCCGTGGCACGGCCGATTTTTATCCCCAACTGTCTCTGCCGAATCGGTTAACAAGCTGATGCACCGTGCGTAAGGTTCGGTGATGGCTTTCTCACCCTTTGTTCCTTTGCGCGTCTTTTCCGCCTTCACCATGCTGGAAGGCGCGATGAACCCGAAGGATATTGCCAAGCGCGCAAAGGAACTTGGCTTTCCTGCCGTTGCCGTTTGCGATCGCAACGGCCTTTATGCCGGCCCGCAGATTTCAGAAGCCTGCAAGGCGGTGGGTGTGCAGCCGATTATCGGCGCTTTGCTATGCGTGCGCCGCCCCGGACGCCCCGAAGGGACGACACCGGTTTATGACTGGCTCGCCCTTTATGCGGAGGATGCGCAGGGCTATGATAATTTGTGTGCGCTGGTCTCCGCCGCGCATCTGGCGCGCCCCCTGGAAGAGCCGCCGCATGTCAGCTGGGATAAGCTGGTTGCCCATAGCGATGCGTTGCTGGCGCTGACCGCTGGCGGGGAAGGGGCGCTGTGCCGGTTGCTGGCCGAAGAACAGCCAGCCG
>JBJOJQ010000210.1:0-24788 GCA_046046525.1 Pseudomonadota bacterium | reverse complement strand
GACAGGGTTTAATTCCAGGTTTTTGGGAACAGGGCTTCACTAAACCCTTGAAGAAACTGGAGCGGGCGAAGGGATTCGAACCCTCGACCCCAACCTTGGCAAGGTTGTGCTCTACCCCTGAGCTACGCCCGCTCTGGCGTTGCGCGGATGGTCTATCCTGCGCGGGAGCCGGGCTGTTAACAGCGGCTTTCGCGCTTTGCAACCCCATCTGATCGCATTTTTCAGCCATGGATGTCGCGCATCAATTTTGCGGCGATCCCGCCCCCCATTTTGTCCGTGTTTATTTTTGGGTTGTCTCGGCCGATGGCATCCCCACATAGAGACAAGGCAGTGAGAAGGAGTCGGGATTTGGCGACATTGGGGATGAGCGCGGCGGACAAGGCGGCGATTGAGGCATTTCGCCGGGACGTCATTGAGCCGAGCATGAACGCGCTTGTCATTCTGGACTTCTGGGCGGAATGGTGCGGCCCGTGCAAGCAGCTGACGCCGGTTCTGGAAAAGGTCGCTGCGGATTATGCCGATAAGGGCGTTCGTCTCGCCAAGGTCAATGTCGATGAACAAAAGATGATTGCCGCGCAATTTCGCGTGCAATCCATCCCCACGGTCTATGCGGTCTTCCAGGGGCAATTGGTTGCTGATCTGACGCAATTTCGCACCGAAGCGCAGATCAGCCGCGTCTTGGACCAATTGCTGAAGCAATTGCCGATCCAGGGTGAGGCCCAGGCGCTGGAGCAGGAAATCGAACCGCTTTTGGCGATGGGCGAAGAGGTTTTGGCCGGCGGCGATGCGGAACGGGCCGTCAGCATCTTTCAACAAATTGCAGACATGGCGCCCGATCATGCAGAGGCGCTGTCGGGCCTTGTTCGCGCGCTGATTGCAACGGGGCGGCTGGACGAGGCCGAAGCCGTTTTGACGCGCCTGCCCGAAGAGGCGCGCAAAGGCCCGGCGCTGTCGCGCGCGGCATCGGCGCTGGCGCTGGCCAAGGACGCGCGGCCGGTGGACGATTTGGCGGGGCTGCGGGCGAAGGTTGCGGCGCATCCGGATGATCATGACGCCCGGTTTGAACTGGCCGGTGGCCTGATGGCGCAGGGCGACCGGGATGGCGCTGCCGACGCGTTGCTGGACATTATTCGGGCCGACAGGGGCTGGAATGACGGGGCGGCCCGCACGCAATTGCTCAAGCTGTTTGAAGCCATTGGCCTGGAAGATCCCTGGGTGGCGGCCACGCGCCGCAAATTATCGGCGGTGCTGTTCGGATGATGCTCGATACGCGCACCCGCTTGTCTGTTTTCCCCTTGGCTGGCGCGGTGCTGTTTCCGCGCATGCATTTGCCCCTTCATATTTTTGAGCCGCGCTATCGCGCGTTGGTGCAGCATGCACTGGCGAGTGACCAGCGCATTGGCATGATTCAGCCGCGCACGGCCGATGCGCCGCCGCAATTGTTCAACATGGGATGCGTCGGCAAAATCGCCCATGTCGAGGCGCTGGCCGATGGCCGCTATAATATTGTGCTGGAAGGCCTGTCCCGTTTTCGCCTGATCCGCGAACATGATGTGACAACGCCGTTCCGTCAGGTCGAAGCCGAATTGCTGGCCGAAGCCGATGCCGAGACGCTGGGCCTGATGGAACGATCCAGCATTGAGCGCGAGGCGCGCCGCTTTGCCGAACGCCAGGGCTATGCCGTGGATTGGGAGGCGGTCTCGCGGCTGGATGATGAGGCGCTGGTCAACGGGATCGCGCAGGTCGCCCCCTTTGACCCGGCGGCAAAACAAGCCCTGCTAGAGGCCGGCACGTTATCAGCACGGGCAGAGCTGATCGTTCAGCTGATGCAGTTTTTTGGCCGCCACGATGGGGATAACCGCGTCACCCTGCAATAAGGGCCCTGCGGCTATTTGGGTTCAGCTGTCGTGATCCGCAAGCGCGTGCAGATCTGTGCTCAGCGCCAATGTCCGGGCCGGTGATGCGGCTTCGGCCATCTGCATTTGGGGGCGGCTGGGGTAGATAAAGCCCGATACCGGATAGGCGGTGATGCCCAGATCCCGCGACCCGGCGTGCCAAACGCGGACCCGGCTCCAATCGCCCTTGGCTGAGACATCAATGGCACGCACATTGCGTTCAACCATGCCCGGGCGCGACCAATTGGCGTGGCTCAACAAAACTTCACGATCGCTGATCACCTTGCTGACCATGGCGACATGGCCATTGCGCATGCCGGCAAAGCTGGGCATCGCCATCACAGCGCCGACGCGCGGCGTCTGCCCGCGATCATAACGACCATCGGCCTGCCCCCACCAGCTATAGGCGTTGCCGCGCAGCTCGATACCGGAAATGGCCCGCGCATAGGTGACGCACTGGAGCACACCGCGCGCATGGGCGACCGCCGGTACACAGAGCACCGACATGGCCATGACTGCAGCGATAAGACCCCGAAGAAAACGCACGCCCTGAAGACCCCCGATTGGCTGGCGACTGTGATGCAATGTCCCTGCCGGTCACGCCGCGTCGCGCCAAGGCGGGCGCGGTGAATGGAGGAGCGATCGGGACGAATTGCGACGCCATTTCGGCTCATCGACAGCCCGGCTCGATTCAACGCAGGCGCCCAGCACGAGGCCAGGGAGACATCGCGCGAATTGGCCGAATCGATTCGCAAGATGGCGATAAACTGGACCTTGCGTCTGCGGCAGCGCGAGGCCATCTTGCTGAGATAGAGACCTAAACATGGCTGGAACGAGGAAGACGATGCTTGGACAAATGCAGGACTGGGACCTTCGCGTCACGCACCTGATTGATTATGCCGCGCGCGAACATGGCAATCGCGAAATTTTGACGCGCTGGGCCGATGGGACGATTGAGCGCACCCATTGGGCCGGTGTTGCAACTGAGGCGCGCAAGCTGGCCCAGGCCTTTGTCAAATGGGGCATCGCACCGGGGGATCGGATTGCCACCTTTGCCATGAACCATCACCGCCATTTGGCGGCCTGGTATGGCGCCATTGGGTGCGGCGGGGTCATCCACACGGTCAATGTCCGGCTGTTTGATGAAGACCTGATCTACATCATGAACCATGCCGAAGACCGGGTGCTGATGTATGATGCCCAGTTTCAGCCCGTGATTGACCGGTTGAAGCCGCATCTCAAAACGGTGGAGCATTTCATCGTCTTTGATCGCGACGACAGCTATGGCGCGTTGATGGCGCAGATGGATGGCGCCTTTGATTGGGTCATGGGCGATGAACGTGATCCCTGCATGCTCTGCTATACCAGCGGGACCACGGGCCATCCCAAGGGCGTGCTCTACCAGCATCGCTCCACCATGTTGCATGCCATGGCCGAAATCGCGCCCAGCGTGTTCGATCTGTCCTGCGGATCGGTGCTGCTGCCGGTGGTGCCGATGTTCCACGCGGCCAGCTGGGGCCTGCCCTTTGCGGGTGCCGCCGCGGGCGTGAAATTCGTTTTTTCAACAACGAATGATGCCGCGACCCTGCATGGCCTGATGCTGCAGGAAAAGGTGACGCATTCGGCCGGCGTGCCCACCGTCTGGCTGGCGATGTTCCAGCATCTGGATGCAACGGCCAAGGCGGGCGGTGATGCCTCGCTGGGCAAGTTGCGGCTGGTGACCATTGGTGGCTCCGCCGCGCCGCGCGCCATGATCGAACGGTTGATGAAGCAGGGCATCCGGGTTGCCCATGCCTGGGGGATGACCGAAACCTCCCCCATCGGCACCATGGGTGCGCCCACCCCTGATTGGGATGATCTGAGCATCGACGCACAAATTGATGTGGTCTGCAAACAGGGCCGCGTGCCCTTCGGCGTGGAATTGCGCATCGTTGATGATGAAGACCAACCCCTGCCCCGCGATGGCACCAGCTCTGGCCGGTTGCAGGTGCGCGGTCCCTGGGTCGTCAAACGCTATTTCAAGGCCGAGGCAGAGGCTGTTGATGCCGATCAGTGGTTCGATACGGGTGACGTATCTGTCATCCACCCCGATGGGACGATGCAGATCACCGACCGCGCAAAAGACGTCATCAAATCGGGCGGCGAATGGATCAGCTCGGTTGAGCTCGAAAACGCAGCCGTCGGATGCCCGGGCGTTGCCGAAGCGGCAGCCATTGGCGTCAAGCATCCCAAATGGGATGAACGCCCCATCCTGCTGGTTGTGAAAAAGGAGGGCGCCACACTCAGCGAAGCAGATGTGGTCAGCTATTTGTCTGGTCAGGTCGCCAAATGGTGGCTGCCTGATGAGGTGCTGTTCGTGGACAGCCTGCCGCACACCGGCACAGGCAAGATCCAGAAGGCTGAACTGCGCAAGCACTATAAGGATTATCAGCTCAAGGCGCTTGCCGCGGCCTGATTCTGTCGGCGGACCCCGTCCTGCCGCCAGGGCGGGGTCACAACAGGCGTAGCTGATCGCCTGCCGGTGGACAGAATAAATCCGTGCGCAACGGCGGCTGCGGTGCGTTCAGCCCGAATTTGCGGCAGGCAAGGCGAAACCGCGTGCGCAACAGCTGCGCCCAAACGCCCCGGCCACGCATCCGGCTGAAGAATTCAGGATCATTATCACGCCCGCTGCGGATCGATTGAATCTGCGCCATCACCTTGGCCGCGCGGTCTGGATAATGCACGTCCAGCCATGCCCGGAACAAGGGCGCAACCTCATGTGGCAGCCGCACAGGAATAAGGCTGGCGGTGCGGGCACCCGCCTTGGCCGCGGCGGCGAGGATTGCCTCCACCTCACCATCGGTGATTGCAGGGATGACCGGCGATACGCTGACATGCACCGGCACACCGGCCTCGGCCAGCGCCGCAATGGCAGCCAGCCGCCGCGTCGGATGGGGGGCGCGCGGTTCCAGCGTGCGATGCACCGCCGGATCAAGCGATGTGACCGAAAGGGCAACCGCCACCAGCCCTTTGGCCGCCATGGGGGCAAGCAGATCAAGATCACGCACCACCCGGTCTGACTTGGTGGTGATTGTCAGCGGATGGTTGCATTCGGCCAGCAGCTGAAGGCAGGCGCGCATGATTTTCCAGTCCCGCTCAATCGGCTGATAGGCATCCGTATTGGTGCCGAACGCAATCGGGCTGACACGATAACCTGTCTTTGCCAAGGCGGCGCGCAGCAAGGCCGGGGCATCGGGCTTGGCAAAAAGCCGGGTTTCAAAATCCAGACCGGGCGACAAATCGTGAAAGCTGTGGCTGGGCCGGGCATAACAATAAACGCAGCCATGTTCGCACCCCCGATAGGGGTTGATCGACACATCAAAGGGCACATCGGGCGATTGATTGCGCGTCAAAATTGTCCGCGCCCGCTCAATGGTCACTTGGGTGCGCAGGGGGGGCGGTGCGCCATCAATATCGGGGCGGGCGTCAAGCCAGTCGCCATCAACAAGCCGCTGCGGCACGCCAAAACGGGTCGGCCCATCATTGCCGGGCGCCCCGCGGCCGGGTGTTGACAAAGGAGGCTGGGGTCCCGTGCGCATGGCGTGAAACTGCCGTTTCACGTGGAACATTTCAAGAACAAAATGCCCGAACCGGCCAGGCCCGGGATCAGCGTTCGCCCAATCGCCCAATCAGTTCAATGAAGTTGCACGGGCGGAAGCGATTATCCAATTGATGGACAAGGATTTGTTCCCAGCCGTCGCGACAGGCGCCGGTCGACCCGGGCAGCGCGAACACGTAGGTTTCCGCCATGACATAGCCGATGGCGCGGGACTGAATGGTGGAGGTGCCGATCTTGTCAAAACTGATCCAGCGGAACAACTCGCCAAAGCCGGGGATTTCGCGGCCACCCAGTCCGGCCAGCGCCTCGGGCGTCACATCGCGGCCCGTGACGCCCGTGCCGCCCGTTGTCAGCACGCAGTGGATGGCGGGATCTGCGATCCACCCGCGGATCAGGTCCTGAATGCGCGATACATCATCCGGGACAATCTGATAATCGTGCAGCTGATGCCCCAGCGATTGCAGGGCGCTGCATAAATATCCGCCAGACCCATCGGTTTCCGGGGTGCGGCTGTCCGAAATCGTCAGCACCGCCATGCCAATGGGGATGAAGGGGCGCGCGGGATCAATGGGCACCGGATGCCCCCCCAGCTTGATCAATCCGAACGGCCGTGGGGCCCGGCAGGCCCGGAAAACGGGGCCACAGCCCCTGGGACAAGGCCGACAGGCTGGTCGTATCCGCACCCGATTGCAGCTGATACATCCAGTAATTGCGCAGGATGATCGTCACATAAGCGCGTGTTTCCCAATAGGGGATGGATTCGATGTACAGCAGCGGATCCGGATTATCGCGGCTCCGCTGGTTCCAGATATCAACAGGTTGCGGACCAGCATTATAGGCTGCGATCACCTTGGGCAGCATGCCGCCGGTGATGTTCATATCGCGCAGCCGTTCAATAAAGCTTTGGCCATATTCCATATTGGTCGCCGGATCGCTGAGCGAACCGACTTTGCCCTTGCCCTTTTGGCGCGCCATCATTGCGGCTGTGCCGGGCATCACCTGCATCAAGCCCTTGGCCCCGGCCGGGCTGACAACAGCGGGACGAAATTGCGATTCCTGAAGCGCATGGGCGTAAACCAGCGCGCGATCGACCCGCCAGCCGCCTTCCGGCACCCAGGTGCGCGGCATGGGGTAACGGGCGGATACCGGCGCTTTCGCACCCGCCGGGCCATTATGCGCCAGCCAAAGCTGGGTCGCAGGCAGGTCCATCCGGCCAGCCAGCGTTGCAAGGGCGGCATGCTTGCGGGGGTCGCCAATCCGGGCCTGCCAGCGGATAATCTCATCCGCCAACTCTGTCTCGTCGATTTCTGCCAGCGCCAAGGCGGCCCGAACATTGGGCAGGCTTTCCACCTCAGCGATATTGTCGGGCACAGCTTGCACCGTATTGGGCAGGCCCAGCCGGTCCGCCGCCAGCATGCCATAAAATGTCTCGGCATTGCGCGCAGCCGCCTTCAGATGCGCATCCACCTTGTGCGGCTGCCCGGCGGCCATCGCCGCCCGTGCCGCCCAGAACCGGCCAGCCGCCGCCATGTCATTATCCTGAAACCGGACGGCAGCGGATTCAAACGCCGTCAAGGCCGCCGGATAATCGCCCTGCCGCCAGGCGGCGAGGCCCTGGGTCCAATCACAAGCGGCGGCCCATTGCCCGATCCCCAGCTGGCACAAAGCCGCCACGCGCCGGGCAGCATCGGTTTCACCCGTGATATAATACGACCAGGCCACGCGCTGAAACAGCTCTGTCCGGCCTTCCAGCGACATATTGGGTTCATTATCAAGGACGATCGCCTCTGCCTCAAAAGGCAGGTTATCCTTGATCAGCGGCTGGATGGTTGCATTGAGCGACGCGGCGCTGGAATCATCGGTTTGCGATGTGCGCGTCCGCCGCGGTGCGCTGCCCAGAAACACCAGATCGCGGGCCATGGGCAACGGCGCATCAGTCACCAAACCGCGCGATTTGGCAAGCCGCGCCAACTGCGCCGCCTGGGGCAGATAAGGGGCCTGAGCAAGGATCGCCGCCAGTTGTTCTGGGGTAGCCTTGGGAGACCCTTTGGCCAAATAAAGCTCTGCCCGGGCGACATTGTGCAGCGGGCCTTCTGGCATCGAATCCAGCCCCTGCTGGGCATCCTCCCACCGGCCTTCGCGGATCGCGACGAAGATATCCTTATAGCGCTGCCGCGCATTGGGGCCGAGCTGGGGGATGAAGTTCGACACCAAACTGCCCGCCATGGCATAGGTCGGCGCCGCCACCACGGGAGCGGCCAGCGTCAACGCGGCCCATGCCATCAGACGGAAAAAATGCTTCAATTCAATCCCTCGACAAGTGCCTGCATGTCTTTCCAGACCGCCGCCTTGCGCTGCGGTGCCTGCAATAACAGGCGGGGGTGCAGGCTGGCGATGCACGGCAAATTACCGCGGATGTGGTTAATATTCTGGCTGAATTTGTCCAGCGATGTGGTCGCGTCCACCCCAAGTATCGCACGGCTGGTCGCTTGCCCAAGCAACCAGACGCGCGTGGCACCGGTCAGGGCAAGATGGTGGCGCGCAATCTCTCCCAATCGGGGGAGAGCCGCGTCGCTTAGCCGGCCGGTCGGTGGACGTCCGGGACATAAGGGCATGCAATAGACCGCCGTCCGATCAAGGCCGATCGCAGCCAACATCCGATCAAACAGGACGCCAACCGGCCCGGACAACAGCTGCCCCGCCTCTGGATCGCCCGTTTCCGGCATATCCGTGATGATCGCAATCTTTGCCTGATCGGTGCCAAATGGGGCCAGCCGGCGCGCCGCAGGCCCGGCATCCGGGATCGACGCATCGGTTGCAAACCAGGCAAGAAAATCAACCAATTGATCGGGCAAAGCCGCCGCAACTGCGGGTGGCAATGGCGCCGGTGAGATGGCCTGTGGCGCCGGGTCCGGCCCGCCGGGCACGGCCATTTCCGCTACGGCGGCGCGGCCAATCCAGGGCTGCGGCGTTTCTTCCACCAGCGTATCGACGCCCATCTCATCCCACCAACGCAGGGCGGCGGCGAGCAGGCGCGAGTCTTGCAGAGGGTCGGTTGCAGTCACACGCTGCCTTCAACCCGCATATTTCTGGTTGGTCAACCGCAATCGCTTCGCTATCTGCCGGAAAGACATCGCGCCGCAAAGACAGGCAAATCGGCTGCAAAGGAGACAAAAACGCCATGAGCGAACGGGAATCGATGCCGTATGACGTTGTGATCGTAGGGGGAGGACCGGCGGGTCTATCTGCGGCGATCCGTCTGAAACAGCTGAATGCCGATCTCTCCGTCTGTATCCTCGAAAAGGGATCGGAAGTCGGCGCGCATATACTGTCCGGTGCGGTCTTTGACCCCAAGGCGATTGATGAGCTGTTGCCCGATTGGCGCGACAATGGCTGCCCCATGGCGGATGTGGCCGTGACCGAAAACCACCATTGGGTGCTGTCATCCAAGGGCCATATGGCGATCCCGCATCTCTTCACGCCCGGCTGGATGCACAATAAGGGCACTTATACCGGATCCCTTGGCAATCTGTGCCGCTGGCTTGCCCAGCAGGCCGAAAATCTGGGCGTCGAAATCTTCCCCGGCTTTCCGGCGGCGGAAATCCTCTACAATGACGATGGCTCGGTCAAAGGCGTGGCCACGGGCGATATGGGCGTGGCGCGCGATGGCAGCCATAAGGCCGATTATCAGCCGGGCATGGAACTGCACGCCAAATACACGCTGTTTGCCGAAGGCGCGCGTGGCCATCTGACAAAGCAGATCAAGGCCCGTTTTGATCTGGAACGCGATTGCCAGCCGCAGGTCTATGGCATTGGCATGAAGGAATTGTGGGATATTGATCCCGATAAGCACGTCCCGGGCCGCGTCATCCACACGCAGGGCTGGCCGCTGACGGAAAGCGACAGCTGGGGCGGTGGCTTCCTCTATCATCAGGCGAATAATCAAGTCGCGCTCGGCTTTGTGGTCGCGCTGGATTATAAGAACCCGCATGTTTTCCCGTTTGAAGAATTTCAGCGCTGGAAACAGCACCCGGAAATCCGCAAAATTCTGGAAGGCGGCAAGCGCGTCTCTTATGGCGCACGCGCCATCAACGAAGGCGGCTGGCAATCCATTCCCAAGCTGGCCTTCCCCGGCGGCGCGCTGATCGGCTGTTCGGCCGGTTTTGTGAACGTCCCCCGCATCAAGGGCAGCCACACCGCCATGAAATCGGGCATGCTGGCCGCAGAAAGCCTGGCAACGGCCATCGCCGCAGGCCGCGCACATGACGAAATCGCGGATTATCAGGCCAATCTCAACGACAGCTGGATCGCCAAGGAGCTGAAGCTGGTTAAGAATGCGCAGCCCGCTGTTGCCAAATATGGCAATGATTACGGCACAGTACTGGCCGGTATCGATATGTGGATGCGGACAATGGGGATCGGCCTGCCGATCACGATGAAGCATCATGCCGATCACACCCAGATTGGCCGCAAGGATCTGTATCAGCCGATTGATTATCCCAAGCCGGATGGCGTCATCAGCTTTGACCGTCTGTCATCGGTGTTCCTGTCGAACACCAACCATGAAGAAGATCAGCCCTGCCATTTGCAGCTGAAAGACGAATCTGTCCCGACAGAGATCAACCTGCCGCTCTATGACGCCCCTGAAACACGATACTGCCCGGCCGGCGTCTATGAAATTGTGGGCAAGGAAGAGGGTGCGCCGCGCCTGCAGATCAACGCGCAGAATTGCGTCCACTGCAAGACCTGCGACATCAAGGATCCGACCCAGAATATCAACTGGGTCACTCCGGAGGGCGGCGGTGGCCCCAATTACCCGAATATGTAGCATCGCGGCGCTGGTGCTGGGCGCGACGGCCGTTTCGGCCGCCCGCCCGCCCAAGCCCACCGCTCTCAGCTCTTATGTGCAGGCGCGGATTGCAGAAGCCGATGGCGCACACCAAGCCGCGCTCAAGGCCTATGCAATTGCCCTGAAGGCTGAGCCGGCAAATGATATTGTCGCACTGCGCACCCTGCGACTGGCGATCGATCAGGGAGATCGGACGCTTGCCATTCGCGCGGCGGAATCGCTCGCCAAGGTCAATGCCCTGCCGCAGGATGGCGCCCTGTTGTTGGTCGGCACGCGGTTGCAGGCTGGCGACATCATGGGGGCATCCGGCCTGATTGATCGGCTGGATAAAGAACAGAAACTTTCCTTTTTGCTGCCTGTCCTGCGCAGCTGGGTCGGGATTGCCAGCCGGGATGCGGAAGCGGCCGGGCAATTGGGCAATGCCACAGCCCCGCTGGGACTGGGCACCAGCATGACGCTGGAACAACGGGCCTTTGCAGATCTGCTGGCTGGACGCCGGGTGGAGGCGCTGTCGCTTGTCCGCTCTGCCCCGGCAAATGATATGCGCAGTGGGGTCACCCGGCTTACCGCGGCGGCCACGCTTCAGAAACAAGGGGCCAAGGCTGAGGCGCTGGCCATGCTGATCGGCAATGACACGAGCAGCGATCTGGCGCGTGCGCGGATCACCGCCAACCGTCCGCTGGGCGGCGCGATTGACACGCCGGTTAAGGGCCTGGCCTTTTTCTATGCGCGCCTGGCGAGCGATCTGGCACGCGAAGACATCAACGAATTTGCGATGACGCTGGCGCGCTATGCCCGTTTTCTTGACCCGACCAGCCCCTTTATCGCGGTGGTCGAAGCACAGGTTCTGGCCGCCAATGACTTTGATGAAGCGGCCCTGGCAGCGCTGACCCTGGTTGCAGCGGATGACCCCTATGCCGCTGTCGCTGCAGAAACGCAGCTGTCCCTGTATCAAAAGCTGGGGCGCGGCGATGCCGCTGTGGCGCTGGCCACGCGATTGGCGCAGGAGGGCAAACGCGCCGTTGATTTTACGCGTCTGGGTGATGTCCTTACGCGGCAAAAACGCTATTCCGAGGCGGCCCAGGCCTATGCCGACGCGCTGACAGCGTCCAATGGCCGCGATGGGGCCGAACGCTGGGGCCTGTTCATGTTGCAGGGCAATGCACTGGCACAGGCCGGCAATTGGGCCGCAGCGGAACCCCTGCTGCGTGAAGCCGTGCGTTTGGGCCCAGATCAGGCGACCGCGCTCAATTATCTGGGCTATTCGTTGCTTGAACGGCGCAAAAACATTGATGAGGCCGCAGCAATGATTGCCCGGGCCGCGCTCCTTAAGCCCAATGATGCCGCCATCACGGACTCGCTGGGCTGGTCTTATTTCCTGAAGGGTGATTATGACCGCGCTGTCACCACGCTGGAACAGGCGGCCATTGCCGAACCCACCGAACCGACGATTGCAGAGCATCTGGGCGATGCCTATTGGCGCGCCGGACGCCGGGTTGCGGCGCGGTATAGCTGGCGGGCGGCGCTGCTGATCGCGGACGAAGATGCGGCCATTGCCCGCCTGAAAGACAAGGTCGATATTGGCCTGACAGACAGCAACCAGGCCCGATGACAGCCTGATCATGGCCAGTCCGGCAACCGAAATCGGCTATGCAAAGATCAATCTGGCGCTGCATGTTCGCCAGCGTCGGGCCGATGGCTATCATGATCTGGAAACGCTTTTTGCCTTTGCAGACGATGGCGATGTTTTGACCGCCGAGCCGGCGGATGATTTTTCCATGCAGATCACGGGCCCCTTTGCCGCCGGCCTGTCCCAGGGCGCCGATAATCTTGTTCTGCGCGCGGTGACGATGCTGGCGGAGGCCAATGACATATCCCAGCCGCTTCGCTTTACCCTGAATAAGCGGTTGCCCATTGCGGCGGGGATTGGGGGCGGTTCGGCCGATGCGGCTGCGGCGCTGCGGCTTGCCGAGCGGCTTTGGGATGGCGCGCCGCTTCGTGTCCCGCCGACCCTGATTGCGCCAGCCATTGGCGCAGATGTTCCGGCCTGTCTGGTGTCGCAAAGCTGCTTTGGACAAGGCGTTGGCGCAGATCTTTCACCGCTGCCCGATGCGGGGCTGGCGGGACTGCCCATCCTGCTGGTGAACCCGGGCCTTGCCTGCCCGACCGGGCCCATATTTCAGGCTTGGGACGGCATTGACCGCGGTCCATTGATCCCCGCCGACTGGCAGCATGGTCGCAATGACCTTGAAGCGCCGGCTGTGCGGCTTATCCCAGAAATCCAGACCGTCCTTGACGTCTTGGCCCGCCAAGCCGGTGTGCGCCTTGCCCGCATGTCGGGATCAGGCGCCACCTGCTTTGCGCTGTTCGACAGCCCCGATCAACGCGATAGGGCCGCAGAGAGGATCCAGCACAGCCACGCCCATTGGTGGACAATGGCCACGCGGCTGCGCTGATCCGTTGTTAAAAGCCAAAGCGCAAGGTTACGCGCAGATCACGCCCGGCAAGCGGTGCATAATCCTTTAAAAAGCTGGCATGGCGGCGGGCAACAACGTCAAAGATGTTGTTGGCAGACAGCAACAGGCTGATATCCCGGTCTTTCCCCCAGGGGCGGACCGCGAGGCTGGCATTGACGAGCGTATAGCCCGGCGTTGCCGTTTCAAAACGGGCGATCCGCGTCTGGCCATCGACCCATTCGGCTTCCAGCCGCGCGTCAAACCGCTCTGACTGGGCCTCCAGCCCACCCAAGAGGCGCAGCGCGGGAATGCGCGGCGCCGGTTGGTTGCCATTGGCGGTCCGGATGGTCGCGCGCGACACATCAGCAACGCCATCCAGATTGATGACCACGCCATCCCAGTCCATCAGGCGGACCGAGGCTTCCACCTCCGCCCCATAATGCCGGGCCTTGTCCTGCCGGAACAAATAAACGGGCAGATCATCCTTCACCGCGCCCGTTGGCGCTTCATAGATGAAGTTCGTAAACCAGCTGTGATAAAGCGAGGCCGACAGGTTAAAGCCATCGCCCTTGCCGCGCAGCGTGGCCTCCAGCCCGGTTGATTTTTCCTTCGCAAAGTCGGGCGATCCCACTTCAAACGCCTGTGTCCCGGCATGGGGGCCGTTGGAATAAAGCTCTTCAGCGGAAGGCGCGCGTTGCGTGTACGAACTGTTCAGCCCCAGCCGCCAATCGGGCATCAGTTCATAGGCAAAGCCCAGCGACCCCGACAGCGCCGTGAACGCGCGGCGCGCGGCGGGCGTTGCAAGATCAACATCCGCTTGTGCCGAGGCTGTGGCGTGTTCCACGCGTGCGCCCGCCTCTGCCCGCAAGGCGCCCATATCGAGCGATTGCAGCGTGAACAGGCCATAATGCTGTGCCCGAACCTTGGGCAGGAATTTCTCTTCGCCGATAATGTTCAGGTTCCGCAGAACAAATTGGCCGCCAATGGCCCCCTTCCAGCCATTATGTTCCCGCTGGACAAGCTCCATGCGCCCTTCCCAGCCCTTGTGCAAAAAGGTCGTGCCGATGGCGCCATCTTCTTCCAGTTCGAAATGGCGATAATCGGCATAGCCACCGCGCGTGCGCAGCGTTTCAAAAAAGCCATCCTCCAGCGTGATTTCCCCGCGCACATCCGCGCGCGTCTGCGCCACGTCCAGCCGCACTTCTTCGGCCGGCGCCTCGGCATCCAGCGTGTAGCGGACTGGCACACCGTACAGCGAGTCGAACCGGCTGACCGAGGCGCCGATATTCACCCGATCCGTGACATAGGCCACGCCGCCCGCAATATCCCAGGTGCGCGCCGCGCTGTTCGGGAGTTTTCCTTTGAGCGTCGCCAAAGCGCGCACATCGGCATCGGCATTGGCGGCCGCCGTCGTGCGCAGATCGCGGGCCAGGATATAGCCGCCGGTGCGCAAATCGCCGGTCTTGGCGTAGCTGCCATCGATATGGACGACCAGTTGGTCGCTGATCGCTGCGTCCACCCGGCCACTGCCAGACCGTTCATTGGCCGCACTGCCATAGGTCAACGCACCATCCATATGCACGCCTTCGCTGGGCACGCGGCGCGGAATGCGGCTGTCGATCACATTGACCACCCCACCGATGGCCGATGACCCAAAAAGCAAAGCCGCCGGGCCGCGCAGCACCTCTATCCGATCGGCGGTCATGGGGTTGATCACAACCGCATGATCGACGCTGGTGTTCGACACGTCAAAGCTGCCAATCCCGTCTGAAAGGATGCGCACACGTTCCCCCTGAAAGCCACGCAGCACGGGCCGCGAGGCATTGGGGCCAAAGGAGGTTGCGGACACGCCGGCTTGCCGGGTCAGCGTTTCGCCAATCGTCGGACGGACATCGCGCGCCAGTTCATCCCCCGCCACGACCGAGGTTCCAGCCAGAATATCCGCCTGATCGCGCACGATGATTGCGGTGACAACCAGATCCGGATTGCCGACATGATCACCATGGGCGTCGGATGTCTTTTGGGCCGCAACCGGGCCAGACATAAGGGCAAGACAGGCAATAAGGGTGAGACGCACGATATACTCCCAGTCAAAAACATCTGGGGCCTCTCTATCGTTAATGATATGTTATATCAAGCCGTCTTCAAGATATGCCGGACTGGCGATGCGCCGCAGAGGCAGACGCAGGCTGATCTTTATCAGATGGTGACAACGCCGACGCGCCGGGGCAACAGGGCGGCATGACTGACCTTGCCTGGGAAGATATTACCGGCCCTGCCGACAGCCCCTTTTTGCTGATCGCCGACCATGCCTCAAACCGCGTCCCGGCCAGCATTGATCTGGGCATCGCGGATGATCTGCTTCAGACGCACATCGCCATCGACATCGGCGTGGCCGCGCTTGGCCGGGCCTTATGCGCCACGCTTGGCTGCCCGGGGATATTGGGCCATGTGTCGCGTCTGGTTGTGGATCTGAATCGTGAAGAGGATGCTGCACATATCATCCCATCCGACAGCGACGGCCATCCCATCCCTGGCAATGCCCTGAGCGCCGCTGCCCGACAGGCCCGGATTGATCAATATTGGCGGCCTTATCATGACCGGGTCGCCGCCCAGATCGCCGCGCAGCAGCCCAAATTGCTGATTTCGCTGCACAGCTTTACGCCGCAACTGTCCACCCGGCCTGATGAAGCCCGCCCCTGGCAGATCGGCATTTTGTACAATCAGGATGATCGCGCCGCGCGCCAAGCCATTCCTGCGCTGTCCGCATTGGGCCTGTGCGTTGGCGATCAGCAGCCATATTCCGGCAAGCTGTTGAATGCGACCATGAACCGGCATGGCGAAGCCAATGGCATCGCCTATCTTGGCATCGAGATGCGGCAAGACCTGATCAGCGATGCGGCCGGCGTGGCGCACTGGTGCGCCACACTTGCCCCGGTGATCTCCGGCCTGTCGCTTTAGCCCGTCAGCCGATCGCGCAATTCGCGCTTCAGCACCTTGCCAATCGGGCTGCGCGGCAATTCATCGACGACAATCAAGCGGTTGAGCCGCTGTGTCCTGCCAACTTGGGCATTTGCGGTCGCCAGAATCTGCGCGACATCAGCGCCGGGCCGCACCACGACAAAGCCAACCGGGGTTTCCCCCCAATCCTCAGACGGCGCCCCGATGACCGCGCATTCAACCACGGCCGGATCCTTGGCCAGAACGGCTTCAAGATCGCTGGGGTAGATATTGAACCCGCCGGATATGATCATGTCCTTGGCGCGATCCATCAAGGTCAGGAAGCCGTCCTCATCAATCCGGCCGATATCGCCATGGCGGTAGAACAGATGGCCATCCTTATCCCACCATTTCATCGCCTCGGTGGCGTCTGGACGGTTGTTATAGCCCGTCATCATCGCCGGGGACCGGCCAACGACCTCGCCAACCGATCCCTGGGGCAGTTCATTGCCGTCTTCATCAATGATCTTGGCCATATGGCCGGGCGCCGGTTGGCCAACCGTATGGAGCTTATCGGGATATTTATGCGCCTCCAGCAGGAAGGCGCATCCGCCCTCTGTCATCCCATAAATTTCCACAAGTCCGCCGGGCCACCGCTTCAGAATATCGGCCTTCAGCTCCGCCGCGAAAGGCGCGCTGGTGCAATATTTCATCACAAAGCTCGACAGGTCGAACCGATCAAAATCCGGATGCGCCATGATCCGCCGATATTGCACCGGGACAAGCATGGTATTGGTCGCGCGTTCGCGTTCCGCCAATTGCAAAAAGCCCAGCGTATCAAATTTCTTCATCAGCACGACCTGCCCGCCCGACCCCAAAGTGGGCAAAAAGCTGGCCATGGTGGTGTTGGAATAAAGCGGCGTCGACAGGATGGTGACGGCCTTTGGCCCATAAGCCGGGATGCCGCGTTGAATATGCTGCCAGCGCATCGCATGGCTGTGGACAATGCCCTTGGGCGTCCCCGTTGTGCCGCTGGAATAGATGATGTTGAACCCGGTTTCAGGCGCAATCGCAACCGGGGCCGGCGTTGCGCCGACATCCGCCATCCAGCGCGACAGCCGCTCTCCCCAGGCGCCTTCATCCATGGCGATATGCGCCACATCCCCATAGGCCTGGCCGGACAGGGACTCAGCCGCCTTTTCATCCAGAAAAAGATGCCGCGCGCCCGAATCGACGATCATCGCGGCCATTTGTTCGCCCGTTGCCGTATTGGTGATCAGCCCGGCAATCGCCCCGGCCCTCAAGGTGCCGATCAGCACCGCAACCTGCGGCACGGAATTAAGCCCGGCAATCGCCGTTGCCTGCCCTGGACCAACGCCATCCTGCTGCAAGCGCGCGGCGATTCGGTCGGCCAGCTGGTCAAGTTGCTGCCAGCTGATCCGACCATCCGGATCGGCAACGGCAGGGGCATCTGGTCGTTCCTGCGCAAAGGCTTTGACCAGGGCGGGCAGCGTCGCAAAATCCGACGCCAGCAATGTTTCTGAGCTCTCCATACGCAACAGGTGGTCGCCCAAGCCGCCGGGCCGGTCAAGACCAGATGGACCAAAAGGGCAGGCTGACTTTCGCCATGGCGGGGGCCATCACCGCCGGATGCAGGGACCGGCCGTTATCTTTGGCGCATCAGGCGGAATTGGTGCGGCACTTGCCGACGCTACGGAAGCGCAGGGCTATGCGCCTGTCCTGCGCTTGTCACGCACGCATGGGGATTTTGACCTGACCGATGAGGCCAGCATTGCGGCCTGTGCCGCGCGTGCGGCGCAAATCGGGGCGCCCCGCCTTATCCTGATTGCGACCGGCCTGTTATCCACGCCCGACACCGGCCCTGAACGCGCGATTCGGCACATTGATCAGGACTGGATGCTCCACAATTTCGCCATCAACGCAGTCGGCCCGGCGCTGATCCTGAAGCACATGACACCGCTTTTGCCCAAACAGGGGCGCGCGGTTGTGGCGGCCCTATCTGCGCGAGTGGGCAGCATCAGCGACAATCGGCTGGGCGGCTGGCACAGCTATCGCGCGTCAAAGGCCGCGCTCAACATGCTGGTGAAAGGCGCAGCCCTTGAACTTGCCCGGACGCGGCCCGATGCGCTGTGCGTGACATTGCATCCGGGCACTGTCGCAACCGGCCTTAGCGCGCCGTTCCGCACCGCCGCCGCGCAAGGGGTGCTGCCCCCCGCCCAAGCGGCTGACCATCTGTTGCGGGTTCTTGATGGCCTTGACCCCACACACAGCGGGCGCTGTTTTGGCTGGGATGGCGCCGAAATTCCGGCCTGATTTGGTCCGCGCCCGGACTGGTGCTAATCGCTGCCCTATGCACAGCCTGCCCGTCTTTATCCGCCTTCAGGATCGCCCCGTCATTCTTTTGGGTGATGGTGAGGCCGCGGCCGCCAAGCGCCGCCTGCTTGAACGGGCCGGCGCACGGATCGTGGATGAAGATCATGCCGCAGCCCTCGCCATTGTCGCGATAGAAGAGGATGACGCCGCCGAGGCCGCCATCGCCCGGCTGAAGGCACGCGGCGTTCTGGTGAATGCGGTTGACCGCGCGGCGGCCTGCGACTTTACCCTGCCCGCCATTGTTGATCGCGATCCCGTCATCATCGCCATTGGCACGGGCGGCGCCTCTGCCGGGCTCGCCAAATCGCTGCGCCAACGCTTGGAAGCCCTGCTGCCCGCCGGACTTGGGGGCCTTGCCACGGCGCTGGGCAAAGCCCGCCCGGCTTTGCGCAAACGCTGGCCGGATGGCGCGGCGCGGCGCCGGGCCATTGATGCCGCACTGGACGCCAATGGGCCGCTTGATCCCTTTGGCCGCGGTTCAGCCGAGGCCGTGGCGGCTTGGCTTGACGGTGATGTCCGCGCCACGACCACCGCCTTTCATCATCTGCACATCACCTCTGATGACCCCGATGATCTGACGCTCGCACAGGCACGCCTGCTGGCGCAGGCAGATCTTGTGCTGCATCAACCGCGCATTGCACCTGCCATTTTGAACCGCGCACGCGCCGATGCCGCGCGCCAGGAAGCATTGCACCCCCCTGCCGCGCCGCCTGCCGGGATGACCATATTTCTGGAGCGGGCATGATCCGCGCCTTTGTTTTTGCAGATGGCAGCGCCCGCGAGGTCGCTTTTGAAACAGCCGCCGCAGCACCACGCAATGGCGGGCTTGTTTGGATCCATCTGGACGGGCGCGACCCGGCCGCTGCCGACTGGCTTCGCACACAGGCAGACATTCCACATGTCGCATGTGAGGCCTTATTGGCGCATGAAACCCGGCCACGGGCGGCGCTGTTTGGCGCAGCAGTTGTCATCAACCTGCGTGGCCTTGGCAAAACGCCCGATGATGATCCCGATGCGCTTGTTTCCACGCGCTTTTGGGCAGACCAGGGTCGTGTCATTTCGCTCAGTTTTCGCAGCCCCTTGGCGATTGAGCCGGTGATTGATCGGTTTCTGGCGGGCCATGTGACCGACCCCGGCGATCTGTTGGCCAGCTTTGCTGAGATTACCAGTGAGCGGCTCGACCCAGAAATTGCCGGCCTTGGGGATGCGATGGATGATTGCGAAGTCATCGTTGATACCGGGCGCATTCTTGCCACACGCCGCCGCGTCACCGCCATTCGCAGTCAGGCCATTTCCTATCGCCGCTTTATCGCGCCCCAGCGCCAGGCGCTGGAACGGCTGGCCGGGGCAGATCTGGACTGGCTGGATGAGGATGATCGCATCCACCTGCGCGAAGCCGCAGACCGTGCCGCGCGCATGACCGAAGAGCTGGAGGCCATTCGGGAACGGGCCGCCTTGATCCATGAAGAGCTGACCGACCGGCGCGCCGAATTGATCGACGCGCGCGGCCTTATCTTGTCCATCGCGGCGCTGATTTTCCTGCCTGTGACCTTTGTGACCGGATTGCTTGGCATGAATGTCGCCGGCATCCCCTTTGCCCAGGAACCATGGGCCTTCTGGGGCGTGGTGGCGTTTTGCGTGCTGATCGGTGCAGCGGTGCTGGCGCTGTTCGTCAAAGTCCGTTGGCTGAGAGGCCGCTGAGCCCGGCGCGCTTAATCGAGCAGGGCGTTGATCGCACGGGCCATCCGCACGTCGCGCTGCGACAGGCCACCGGCATCATGCGTGGTCAGCAAGATATCGACGCGATTCCAGACATTGGACCATTCCGGATGATGATCCTGCACCTCTGCCAACAGCGCGACGCGTGTCATAAAGGCAAAGGCTTCTGAAAAATCTTCGAAAAGAAACTGGCGGACAATGCCGTCCCGGGCCTCGTCAAAGTCCCAATCGCCCAGTTCATCCAGTACGACCGCGCGTTCATCGGGGGACAGTTGATCGACCATATTTTGCCTCTCTTGAATTCTCGGCCTATGTCGCAGGCATGACAGGTAAAGGTCAACCGCATCTGACACAGAATTCGGCACAATCGGCGCGGCTGTCCGTCGAGGGGCTTGCCTGTGTGCGCGGCGGACGGATGCTCTTTTCAGGCATCAGCTTTGATCTGGCGGCGGGCGAGGCGCTGATTTTGGCGGGGCCAAATGGCGTTGGCAAATCCAGCCTGTTGCGGCTCATCGCCGGCTTGTTGCCGCCCTTTGCCGGCCATGTCGTGCATACGGGCCGCTTGGCGCTGGCCGATGAAATGACAGCACTCGACCCCCGCTTGCCATTGGCCTCTGCGCTGGGCTTTTGGGCGCAGCTGGATGGCGCGACGGCCAGCGACGTCGCCACCGCGCTTGATCTGTTTGACCTCAGCCATCTGGCCGATGTGCCGGTGCGCATGCTCTCCACCGGGCAGCGCCGCCGCGCCACCCTTGCCCGGACAGCGGCGAGCCGGGCTGAGATCTGGCTGCTTGATGAACCCGGCAATGGTCTGGATCACGCCTCGCACGCCCGGCTGGAAGCGGCGATGGCCGCACATCAGGCCGGTGGCGGTATTGTTGTTGCGGCATCCCACCAGCCCCTTGGTCTCAACAATGCCCGGCATCTGGTGCTTGAGGCTGCGGCATGACGGGCTTTTTCACGATCCTGCGGCGTGATCTGCGCCTGTCGCTTGGCGCGGGCGGCATTGGCCTGCCCATTGTCTTTTTCCTGCTGGTCGCGACGCTTTATCCTTTTGCGGTTGGGCCGGATGGCGCGCTCCTTGCCCGAACGGGTGGCGGTGTTCTCTGGGTCGCGGCGGTACTGGCAGCGCTGCTGCCGCTTGATCGCCTGATCGCCCCGGATGCTGACAGCGGGGTGCTCGACCAATATGCCGTGCGCGGAATTGGCGAAGAAACCGTGGCGGCCGCAAAAATCATGGCCCATTGGTTGGGCTTTGGCCCGGCCTTGATGTTGGCTGCGGTTCCCGCGTCAGCGCTGCTGCGGCTTGATGCGACCACGCTGGGCGCGGTGGAGCTTGGGCTTTTGGCGGGGACGCCTGGCCTGGCCGCTTTGGGTGTGATGGTGGCCAGCCTGACCGCCGGTGTGCGCCGCGCGGGTGCATTGGGCGGGCTGTTGATGCTGCCGCTTGCGGTGCCGCTGATTATCTTTGGCGCAGGCAGTATTGGGGATTTTGGCGGCGGTGCATTGCGCTTTCTGGCGGCATCATCGCTGTTTTTGGTCGCCGTTGCCCCCTTTGCAGCGGGCGCGGGGATCAGGGCCTTGCGCGAATAGGCCGATCGTCAACGCAGCCGGACAATCGCGGGTTCAGCGCGACCAGCGGGCAAAGATCGCCGTCGGCAGCACCAGACCACGCGCCTCTTCACGCACGCCAAGTTCCCCGCATTCCACCTGCCCGCCCAGATCGGCAAAATGCTGGCGGACCAGTTCCCCAATTGCCAGTGCCGACATGCGCACCGCATAGACCGTCAGGAACAAAAACCGCGATTGGTCATCCAGCAATTTGCGGCATTCCCCGATCAGCTGGGGCAGATGATCCTCAAGCTTCCAGACTTCGCCATCGGGCCCACGGCCATATTTGGGGGGATCGAGGATAATCCCGTCATATCGGCGGCCGCGGCGCACCTCTCGCGCGGTGAATTTCAACGCATCGTCGACGATCCAGCGGATCGGCTTATCGGTCATGCCCGATAAGGCCGCATTGGCGCGTGCCGCCTCAACCGATTTTTTGGAGGCATCGACATGGGTGACAGCGGCACCCTGCGCCGCAAGGGCCAGACTGCCAACGCCGGTATAACCGAACAAATTCATCGCGGTTGGCGCGTCCAGGCCTGCCAATTGTCCGCGCATCCACGTCCAGACCGGGGCCATATCGGGAAAGAAGCCCAGATGCCGAAACGGTGTCGGCTGCATCTGAAAGCGGACATCCTGCCACTGGCCCTGCCAGCCTTCACGCGGAAGGCGGCTGGTGAAATGCCATTGCCCGCCACCCTCTTCATCCGATCCGGGCACAAATTCCCCATCGGCGGCCCAGTCCACTGCGGCCGGTGCCCACAGCGCCTGCGGTTCTGGCCGAATGAAGCGATGCGGGCCATAGCGTTCAAGCTTGCGGCCATGGCCTGAATCGATCAGGCCGTAATCCGCCCAAGGCTCCCCAACCAGCGTGATCGGCGTCATGCGGCCGGCGTCGCCCGCTCTGCGACATAGGCGGCAATTGCGTCCTTGGTCGCCGGCAATGTGTCATAACGTTCCTGCCGATCAAATAAATTGCCGACACGCCCCGGCAAGGCCGGGCGCACGCCCGTTGCGCGTTCCACAGCATCGGAGAATTTGGCCGGATGCGCGGTCGCCAGCGTGACGACGGGCACATCCGCCGGCACATCCGCCGCGCGGGCCGCCGCCAGGCCAATGGCCGTATGCGGATCAATCACATTATTGGCGCGGGTTGCGGCCCAGCGCATGGCATCTGCCATGCCGTCGGCGTCAATCCGGGCGCTGGTGAACAGCGCCTGCGCACCAGCGCGCATGTCCGCCGGAATGGTCATCGACCGCGTCGATTCAAACCCTGCCATCATGCCGGCAATGGCCGCGCCATCGCGCCCGGCCAGGTCGAACAACAGCCGTTCGAAATTGGAACTGACCTGAATGTCCATGCTGGGCGTCGCGGTTGGCGTCACTGTGCCGCAACTATAGTCCCCGGTGCTCAGCGCCCGGTGCAGGATGTCATTCACATTGGTCGCCACAATCAGCCGCGCCACCGGCAGGCCCATGCGTTCCGCCACATAGCCCGCAAAGACATCGCCAAAATTGCCGGTTGGCACGGAAAAGGCGACCGGACGGTCGGGCGCGCCAAGGCGTACAGCGGTGTAAAAATAATAAACGATCTGGGCCATCAATCGCGCCCAGTTGATCGAATTCACAGCCGACAGCGTAAAGCGGCCGTTGAAATCCCGATCATTGAACAGCGCCTTCACAATCGCCTGTGCGTCGTCAAAGCTGCCTTCAATCGCGATGTTATAGACATTGGGCGCCAGCACCGTTGTCATCTGGCGGCGCTGCACATCCGACACGCGGCCCAGCGGATGCAGCATGAAAATATCAATCTTGGCGCGCCCGGCCACGCCATCAATGGCGGCAGACCCGGTATCGCCCGATGTAGCGCCAATGATCGTCAAATGGGCATCGCGCTTGGCCAAGAAGGTCTCAAATAATTGCCCCAGCAATTGCAACGCCACGTCCTTGAACGCCAGCGTCGGCCCATGAAACAGCTCCATCAACCAGTTGCGGCCATCCAGCTGAACCAAAGGCGTGATCGCATCATGCGAAAACCGGCCATAGGCGGCGGTGCACAGCCGCGTCAGCGTGGCATCATCCAGGCAGCCTGCAACAAAGGGGCGCATGACGGCAACTGCCGTTTCGACATAGGTCAGGCCGCGCATCGCCGCGATCTCGTCACGCGAAAAGCGGGGCCATGCCTCTGGCACATAAAGCCCGCCGTCAGACGCAAGGCCGGCAAGCGTTGCGCCTTCGAAATCCAGCGCGGGGGCGCTGCCTCTGGTGCTGATATACTTCATGATGGGCGGGCGTTAGCCCTGTTGACCCGCCGGGGCAAGTTCAGGCCAGGGATTGGCGCAGCAATTCTGCGCCGACGAGGATCATCAAAAGCGAAATCACAAGGTTAAATCGCTCTGCACTGATCCGCCGGACAAGCCAGACGCCCGCCGCCGTGCTGGCAATGGCAAGCGGCATGAAGATCAGCGTCAAGGTCAGATTGGCGGGCGTGAACTGCCCAAGCGCCAGATAGGCTGGCACCTTCATCCAGTTGAGAATGGCAAAGAAGATCGCTGACGTCCCGATGAACACCTGATGCGGGAAATTGCGGCTGAGCGCCCAGATCTGGAACGGCGGCCCACCGGCATGGGCGACCTGACTGGTAAAGCCGGACAGCGCCCCCCAGAAACCTCCCACCCAATCGGGCAAGCTGCGCCGGGTGACGGGACGAACGCCCCGCATCTGGGCGATCCGATATGCGCCAAAGATGATGGCGATCAGCCCCACCAGGCCGCGCACCGCATCCACCGGGACGCTTGTCGCCAACCACCAGCCCAGAAACACGCCGACACACCCGCCCGGCACCATGACGGCCAATGTGCGGCGGTCAAAGGCATGGCGAAAGGCCCAGACGCCGACCACGTCCTGCGCAATCAGGATGGGCAGCAGCATGGCCGCGGCGGGCACGGGATCCATCACCAGCACAAGGATCGGCATGGACGCCGCGCCCAGCCCGGCAAAGCCGCCCTTTGCGATGCCGACAAGGATCACCGCAATCGACACGACAAGGTAGAAGACGGGGTCGGTGGGCAGGATCAAGCCCGGCGCATCCGGCGGCGCAGCGCCAGCGCATAAATGGTGGCGGCTATGCCCGCGAACAGAAACCATTGCACCGCATAGGCCAGATGGTTGTTGGGCACATCATCGGGCGATGGCGGTGCGCTGGCCGCCAATCCCGGCGCGGGTGTGCGCGCAACCAACATGGGGCGCAGCACCGGCCCATTCCCGCCCAATTGCGAAAACAGGCTGGCATGGCTGGGTTCGGTTGTGATGATGCCGGCCAC
>JBJOJQ010000204.1:0-9228 GCA_046046525.1 Pseudomonadota bacterium | reverse complement strand
ACCCCCACCCGTACTCCGGCGCAGGCCGGGTTGAGGTGCACATACGCCGCGCTTAGATGGTTAAGGGGAGACACAATTTCAGCCATATGATCTCGACATTTTTCAAGAAACAACTGCTGATGGTTGGCCAACTTAGGCGGATTGAAGATCAAACCTTTAAAAGCCTGATGCCACTCACGAAAGCAGGTTTGATATTTCATGATCGAATTGGGACGAAAGAAGAGCACTGGCTGTGTGTTGTGGAATGCGAAGCTTTGCCGCCACATCATTTATTGATAGTTCGCCTGCTTCAAGTTTGTCTTTGAAATTCAGACGATCTATTTCAGTCGTAATCACCGATATCGCCATCCAAAACGCTTGCTTCTCTGCAGTATATTCCATTGATTTTATTTCGGCCGAAGAACCGAACATTTCCTGAATGTGATTTTGAAGGACAAATTGCGTATCCGTCGCACAGCCGCCTCCATCAGGACCAAAATACAAATGCATCAGTTCCTTAATTATGACGAATCGCTCCATCTCTCGTGTAAGATTGGCCGCAATAAAAATTGAATAATTGCAGTCACGAGCATTCGGCATAAATCCTGCCTCGTGGCGTATAATCATCCCACGAAGCTGCTCTTTAGGAAGCTTATGCGTTCGCTTGATTTGAATGCAATCATTAACCCAATGGAGTTCTTTGGCGTCCTCCACATACCAGGTAATCGGCACAACGACAGGCCCATTCTGTCTGCGCTTATATAGTGTTTTAAACGGCAAAAGCATTCCTCTACACTGATATGGAATGCTTAAACACTATCTAAAACGATAGGTCAATATCCTCGCCATTTCCGGATCTGACGTCGTGTATGGCGGCGTGAATGGCACGAGCAATATCGTCAAGCGAACATTCAGTGTTTTCGCCAGGATAAAACTTAATGTCCGAAATGGCGTTGTCCGGATCTCCGAACAACTCTTTCTTCAAGAGGCTCAGTTCACTCATAGTCAACTCCACATTCCACAATCGCTACGATCGTGCTTTCAAACGTTTCTCGTGGCTTCCGCCACAACTCACCAGTCAGCAAGCGGATCAATGAAGCGCGTGCTATCACGAGTGAGTGCAGCGGCCCCACCCGAAAATTGCGCGCCTCTAAAACAAAACCTCTTCGTAACAAGAGATGTTTGGAAGGGCGTTTGCACACGTTCCTTGCCGCAACTGTCAAGGGAATATATCCCCAAAAAAAATAATAGTAAGATATTGACATATCATTTCATCGCATTTTTTGCATGATTCGTAGATTAGTGATAAAACAGTGTTTAGGTCTAAATTGCACTGATAAGTGTTTGATATTAAATAAAATTCAATACAAGCATTCGCGGTCTAGTCTATTATCCTATTCATCAGAGAATCCCCCTTTCCTACACAGCCTCGCTTGTGATCTACCCTGTTGAATGCGTGCGCTTGCTGATCCTGCCGTCAATGTCTGGCGGCCTCTTTGCCCTTGGGGCCATCGCCCCGCGCTGATCTCTTTTGCCCCTGTCTTGTGTCATGCGGGGGTGGCCTCAACTTCCTCCACTTCCGCCTGTGAGGCAGGGTTAAAGGGCGCGCTGCGCAACCCTGCTTTTTTCTGCTATTATGTCCAAAGTTTGGCTTGTCATGGCAGGCCCCGGCACGTCACAAGGCACAAAAGCCTGGAGAGTGATTTGCCCCGAATATCAAAGTTGCGCCGCACGTCGCCGCGATTGGCGCTGACGGTGCTCACCGCCATCGGCATTATCGGTTTTGTCGATCGCATCATCATGAATGTGCTGGTGCAGCCCATCAAGGCAGAATTCGGGCTTTCAGATTTTGAAATCGGGTTGGTCAATGGCTTGGCCTTTGCCGTGCTCAACGTTGTGCTGGGGCTGTTTGTTGCGCGTTTGGCAGAACGGATGCGGCGGTTGACCCTGGTGGCGATTGGCACATTTTTCTGGTCGCTGGCGACTGCGGCCACCGGCCTTGCGTCCAGCTTTACGCAGTTGCTGCTCGCCCGGATCGGCGTGGGCGTGGGAGAGGCGGTGGGCCTGCCGGCGACCAGTTCGATCATTTCGGATTATTTCCCGCCGCAAAAACGCGCATCGGCGCTGTCGATCATGCAGCTCTCGCCGCCTTTGGGGGCCTTTATCGGAGCGGTTGGCGGGTCATTGATCGCGCAGGCCTATGGCTGGCAGGTGGCGCTGTTCGTGGCGGCGGTGCCGGGCCTTGTGCTGGCCGTGGTCGTCCATGTTTTTGTGGAAGAGCCGCCGCGCGGCCAGCATGATGATGTGGCGGTGGATGGCGCGGTGCCGCCAATGGGCCGGGTCATCGCCCGTTATCTCAGCTGGCCGACCATGCGGCATATGCTGTTCGGCTCTGCCATTGCCTCGTTGGTCGGCTTTGGCCTCAATGCCTTTATGGCGGCCTATTTCATGCGGCGCTTTGACTTTTCCTTGCTGGAGGCGGGGCTGGTGTCTGGCTTTGTCGCGGCCTTGCCGGCATCGTTCAGCATTGTTGGCGCGGGCTTTGTTGCGGATCGCTGGGGCAAGACGAACCGGAAAAGCTATGCGCTTGTTCCGGCGGTGACGTTGCTGCTCTCGGCGCCGCTGTTCCTGCTGGCCATGGCGCAATCGCAGCCGGCGCTGGCGATTGCGCTGGTCGGCCTTTCGGCGCTGTTTCAATATTGCTATCTTGGCCCGACATTCGGCACCTTTCAAAATATGTTGCACCCGCGCATGCGGGCGACGGGCTCTGCCTTTACCAATTTGGTCTATTCGCTGATTGGCGGGGGCCTTGGGCCGGTGCTGCTGGGCGGGCTGAGTGATCAGTTCACCGCGCAGGTGGGCATGGGGACGGGCCTGGCTTATGCCATGGGTGCGGCCAGCCTGCTCTATATCTGGGCGGCTGTTCATTATTGGCGGGCGTCGCGCCATATCGAGGCCGATCTTGCCCGCCCCATCGGATGGGAGGGCTGATATGGCCTATGTTTTGATCACCGCGAACCGCAATTATTCCAGCTGGAGCCTGCGGCCATGGCTGTTGATGACGGCGCTCAACATTCCGTTTGAAGACCGGATAGAGCCCTTTACCAAGCCCGATAACTCTGCGGAGTTTCGGCGTTTTTCGCCAACTGGGCAGGTCCCGGTGCTGCTCCATGACGGGCGCACTATATATGATTCGCTGGGCATCACCCTCTATCTGGCGGATCGTCATGCCGCGGTTTGGCCCGCCGATGCACAGGCCCGCGCCTGGGCGCAATGCGCGGTGGCGGAAATGCACGCCGGCTTTGCCGCCTTGCGTCATGATTGCACGATGAATGTCGGCGTACGCGTCCGGCCCAAGCCCATGTCGGCGGCGCTTGCGGCCAATGTCGCGCGGCTGCGGGACTTATGGGCCGAAGGGTTGGCCCGTTTTGGTGGGCCCTATCTGGCGGGGCCAGCGTTCAGCGCGGCCGATGCCTTTTTTGCGCCCGTTGCCTTTCGCGTGCGCACCTATGGCCTGGATGTGGGCGCAGCCGGACAGGCCTGGGTGGCGCATATCCTGGCGCATCCCGGCATGCAAAGCTGGGAAGATGCGGCATTGAACGAAGTGTGGCGCGAAGCCAGCCATGAAGAGGATCTGCGGGCCTGTGGCGATATCATCGCCGATTATCGGCGGGTCTAGGCGATGGCGCCTTGGCGATCAGGCGCGCGCGGCCATGCTGTCCAACGCGGCGCCATCCAGCCGATAGACGGTCCATTCGTCCATCGCTTTGGCGCCCAGCGCCTTGTAAAAACCGATCGACGGGGCGTTCCAATCCAGCACCGACCATTCAAGCCGGGCGCAATCGCGCGCCACAGCCAGTTTGGCGAGATGCGCTAACAGGGCCGTACCCAGCCCGCTGCCGCGGGCCTCTGGGGTGACGAACAAATCCTCAAGGTAGATGCCGGGCTTCCCCTCAAAGGTCGAAAAATTGTGAAAAAACAAGGCAAAGCCCTGCGGCGTGCCGTCAATCTCCCCGATCAGAACCTCCGCATAAGGCCGCGGTCCGAACAGTTTTTCGGCCAGCACATGGTCGTCAAAGCGCACTTCGTGGAGCAGCTTTTCATAGGCGGCAAGATCCCGGATAAATGCCGCGATCAGGCCCAGATCGTCGCGGGTTGCGACGCGGATCGACAGGGTCATGCAGCTTTCCCGTGCAGGCTATCCATGCTGACCGCGGTGCCAGCGTCAATTTCGGCGGCCTTCGCCTCGACCAGCTGGACGATATGGGCAATCATATCGGCATCGGCGACATGATGGTCGGTCACGCCCGACAGATAGACCATGTGCTTGCCATTGCCGCCGCCGGTGATGCCAATATCGGTTTCCCGCGCTTCGCCCGGGCCATTGACCACACAGCCCAGGACCGACAGCGACATCGGTGTCTTGATGTGCTGCAACGCATCTTCCAGCTTCTGGACGGTGCGGATCACGTCAAAACCCTGGCGCGCGCAGCTTGGGCAGGACACAACCCGCACGCCGCGGGTGCGCAGGCCCAGCGTTTTCAAAATCTCATAACCGACGCGCACTTCCTCTTCCGGCTCTGCCGAAAGGGACACGCGGATCGTATCGCCAATGCCCGCCCAAAGCAGATTGCCGATGCCAATCGCGCTTTTGACCGTGCCGCCGATCAATCCGCCGGCTTCGGTAATGCCCAGGTGCAAGGGACAATCCACCGCATCGGCCAGACCCATATAGGCAGAAACAGCCAGAAAGACGTCCGATGCCTTTACCGCCACCTTGAATTCGTGAAAGTCACGATCCTGAAGCAGCTTGATATGGTCCAGCGCGGATTCCACCAGTGCCTCGGGGCAGGGCTCGCCATATTTTTCGAGCAGGTCCTTCTCAAGGCTGCCCGCATTCACGCCAATGCGGATGGCGCAGCCATTGGCCTTGGCCGCATTCACAACTTCGTTCACGCGCTCTGCACTGCCGATATTGCCCGGGTTGATCCGCAGGCAGGCTGCACCGGCATCGGCGGCTTCCAGCGCGCGCTTATAATGGAAATGAATATCAGCAACGATCGGGACGCGCGCTGCCTTGACGATCTGCTTCAGCGCAGCCGTCGACTCCACATCAGGGCACGAGACGCGGATGATATCGACGCCCGCGTCTTCGCAGCGGCGGATCTGGTCAATCGTTGCCTTGGCGTCGGACGTCAGGGTGTTCGTCATGGTTTGCACGCTGATCGGCGCATCGCCGCCCACCGGCACAGTGCCAACCATGATCTGACGGGATTTGCGGCGGGCGATCTCGCGCCAAGGACGAACTGCAGACATGTCTGTGCCTATACTCTGGCGGCAGCGGCAAGGCCAAGTCCCAAAAAGGTCGGGGGGTTAAAGCGCTGCAAAAAAGGCGCGGACCACCCAGCCAGCCTTGGCCATTTTCGATGTGACCACGCGATGGTCCCAGGCGGCTGTGCCGCGCCGGGCGACTTCACGGGCGATGTCGCCGTAAATCCCGGCAGCGGCCAGGACGGCCCAGCGGGATCGAAAAGGCAGCCGCCGTGCGCCAATCCGGGCGCTGGCTTCATAGCCCGCGGCCAGTGCCGCGAGGCGCTGGGCGATCTTGGCCATCGCGGTGCGGTGTTGCGGCTGCATATGGTCGCCGGGCGGAATATTGAATTCGGCGAGCCAATCCGCCGGGATATAGCAGCGTCCGGCCTCAGCATCTTCGCTGATGTCGCGGGCAATATTGGCCAATTGAAAGGCAAGGCCCAGATCATTGGCACGGCCCAGCGTTTCGGCATCATCGGGTCGAACGCCCATGATGACAGCCATCATCAGCCCCACAACACCTGCGACATGATAGCAATAAAGCAATAGATCTGATTGATTTCGCGGCGAAAAATCTGCTGCATCCATGGCAAAGCCCTGGATCAGATCGCGCGGCCATTGGGGTGGCAGGTCCGTTTCAGCGGCAACCAGGCCCAGTGCATCAAAGGCGGGATCGCCCGTGATGTCGCCGGCCAAGGCCCGCTCTGTCATCTGCTGCAAATAGCTGAGCCGTCCGGCAGGGTCCTCCACGCGGGACAGTGCCCCGCCATGGTCCTGCCCATCGGCAATGTCATCGCATTTGCGGCACCAGCTATACAGCAGCCAGGCCCGTTCGCGCGTGTCGGGCGCAAACAGGCGCGATGCCAGCGCAAAAGAGCGTGATCCCAGCGCGATGCTGGTCTGGGCTTGTGCGACCAGCTCTGCTCGCCGGGTGGACGGCGCGGTCAGAGGTCGTCTGCCTTCATGGCAAAGATCGTCTTGTGCGGCACATAATGCTCCATCCGGTGCAGCAGATCGCCAAGATCGCTGTCGGCAATCAGGATGCCCTTATGCTGGTCCCGAATGAAACCGACAGAAATCATATGCGCGTTGAATTCAATCAACTTATCGTAAAAGCCTGCAACATTGAGCAAGCCGACCGGCTTTTGGTGATAGCCCAGCTGCGCCCAGCTGATGGCTTCCCATAATTCATCCATGGTCCCGACGCCGCCGGGAATGGTCAGAAACCCGTCAGACAGATCGGTGAACATGCGCTTGCGTTCATGCATGCCGGGCACAACGTGCAACGCCGTGCAGCCGCGATGCGCCACTTCAGATCCGATCAGCGCCTCTGGGATCACGCCGATCACTTCTCCGCCCGCGGCCAGTGTCGCGTCGGCAACTGCGCCCATCAGGCCAAGGCGTCCGCCGCCATAGACAAGGCCAATGCCCCGCTGTGCGAGCGTCTGGCCCACCATGCGGGCGGTTTCGATATAGATGGGGTCTGCCGGGGTGGCGGACCCGCAATAGACTGCAATGCGTTTCATGCGCGCCCCATGCCCGTCTGCGCGGCAGACGGCAAGCATGGCTTAGGCGTGGCCAAGATCATCCAGCATCAACCGCGCCGTGGCCTTGGCACTGCCCACCACGCCGGGAATGCCAGCGCCCGGATGCGTGCCCGCCCCGACAAAATAAAGGTTCGGGATCACATCATCACGGTTATGTGCGCGGAAATAGGCGCTTTGCCACAGCACGGGTTCCAGGCTGAACGCGCTGCCAAGATGGGCGTTGAGATCACGCCCGAAATCGGTGGGCGCATAATGGAAGCTGGTCACCAGCCGATCCTTAAGATCGGGGATCAGGCGCCGGGACACCTCGTCTAGGATCGCCTGCTTGAACTGTTCACCAAAGGCGCCATCCCAATCCGCCTTGGCTTTGCCAAGATGAGCCACCGGCGCCAGGACATAAAAGGTGGAATGCCCCTTGGGCGCCATATCCGCATCGGTGACGCTGGGATGGTGCAGATAGAGCGAGAAATCATCCGGCACCCGACCATTTTTGTAAATATCGTCAAGCAGCCCTTTGTAGCGCGGACCAAATAGAATCATGTGGTGCGGAATATCGGGAAAGCTGCCTTTCAGTCCGAAATGCACGACAAAAAGCGAAGGTGACCAGCGTTTGCGCTTCAGCGCACGCGCCATTTTGGGGCCACGCGGATGCGATCGGAGCAAGTCCCGATAATTGTGCATCAAATCGCCATTTGTTGCGACCGCGTCGGCCGATTGCTGCCAGCCGCTTTGCGTGCGCACCCCGGTTGCCCAATTGCCGTTGGTTTCAATCTCTACAACCGGGTCATTGAGGCGCAGCGTACCGCCAAGCCGTTCAAACAGGGCCACCATGCCAGCCACCAGCCGGTTGGTGCCCCCGTTGGCGAACCACACACCACCGCGCTTTTCAATCGTATGGATGAGCGCATAGATGGAACTGGTTGTCATCGGATTGCCGCCAACCAGCAGCGTCTGAAACGATAAGGCCTGTCGCAGCTTATCACTTTTCACATAGGATGACGCGATCGAATAGACGGATCGCCACGCCTGATACCGCGCCAAAGCCGGCGCAGCCTTCAGCATTGAGGTGACGTTCAAAAACGCGACTGAGCCAAGCTTTTGATAGCCTTCCCGTTCGACACCCTTTGAATATTCCTGGAATTTTTCATAACCGTCGAGGTCATCAGGGGCGATCCGGCGGATCTCATTGCGCAGCGCCTCTTCATCATTGGCGTAATCATAAATGGTGCCATCGGGCCAGTGCAGCCGATAAAATGGCTTCACCGGGAGCAGATTGACATCCTGTTCAATCTTTTGGCCAGACAGCCCCCACAGCTCTTGCAGACAGGGGGGGTCGGTGATGACGGTTGGGCCTGCATCAAAGACAAAGCCATCCTTGACCCAATGATAGGCCCGCCCGCCCGGCTTATCACGGGCTTCGACAATCACTGTCTGGATGCCTGCGGATTGCAGGCGAATGGCCAGCGCAAGGCCGCCAAATCCCGCGCCAATCACTATTGCCGTTTTCAAGACCAATTCTCCAGAATAGCGCGGATCGCCCGCCCGATGGGCACGGGCGGCTTGCCGATCAGCAGGCGCGCTTTGTCGATAAACGTTGATTGACCCGCATAAAAGCGTCCGATCAACCCCTCCGAAAGCGCGTAGAAGCGTTCAAGGATGCGGTATCGCTGCGTTGGTACCGCGGCATGGAACAGCATGGCATCCAGCATCCGATAATAACGACGCCCGCCCCAAATCCGTGCGGCATAGGCCCGAAGCGCCGCGGCATCCATGTCGGGCCGCGCGGCCAAAAGGCTTGCCAGGCGCACCGCATCTGGCAGCGAATAGCCTGTTACCGGTTGACATAAACCGGCACGAAGTCCTGATTTTCCAATGTCTTGCCCGGTGGAGTTCCAATAATTTGTAAAGTTGCCGCCAACGATAACGGGCAATATCCCGGTTTCTTCTCGCTGTGTTGCGGCTACATCCCAGCCCTGTCTTTGGGCATAAGCCGCGATCCTTTGGCGCAGGGTCGGCACATCAAGATCGGGCGTGTCGCTGTAATAGGTGTCTTCAACGAACACCGTTTCGGCATCAAAGGGCAGGCAATAGACGAAACGATAGCCATCGATCTGATCGACCGTTGCATCCATAACGATCGGCCGTGTCAGGCCGTGGCCCGCGGGAACATGCAGGGCCTGCCCCAGAAACTTCTGCCAGCCACAGGACAGGTGCGACAAGTCACCCGGGCCACGGGCGTCGATCACCAGTTCTGCCCGCAGCAAGCGTCCATCGGCCAAAGACACATAATCCGGACCAAGGTCCACAACCTCTGCCTGAACGATGCGGTCTGCGGGCAGGGTCGCGCGGATCACGGCATCCAGCCGTTCAGACGCGATGCTGTTATAAC
>JBJOJQ010000158.1:0-5596 GCA_046046525.1 Pseudomonadota bacterium | reverse complement strand
CCCAGCCCTAGCGCCTGCGTGGTCACAGGGTCAAGCGCTGTCCCATTTTTTCCAAGGCTGGCCCGATGTGCAGGCCAAGGCTGCACGGTCCTTTGGCCTATAGTCCGCCCATGGCCAGCGCATCGATTGCGCCTTGCAGTATATAGGCGGCCGCGGCAGAATCGACGCGATCTGCGCGTTTTGCACGGGACAGGTCGGCCGCAATCATCGCGCGTTCGACCGCCTGGGTTGACCAGCGTTCGTCCCATAGCAGGATTGGCAGCCCCAAATCTTCGATATTGCGGGCAAAGGCGCGGGTGGATTGGGTGCGGGGGCTGTCGCTGCCATCCAGATTGAGCGGCAGGCCCATGACAATGCCGCGGACTGATTGTGCCGCAATCATCGCGCGCAGCTGAGCCCGGTCCACCGAAAACTTGGTCCGGCGGATCAGATCGGCGGGTGTTGCGATGGTCCAGCCGGCATCGCACAGGGCCGTGCCAATGGTCTGCGTGCCGACATCCAGGCCGATCAACCGGCCACCATCGGGCAGCTCTGCCCGAAAATCAGAGGCAGCGAGATGGATCACCGCGCCTGATACGCCTTGGTGCGCCGCGCAATATCGGCCCGGATATTGGCCCAGAACAGGCTGTAATCATATACATGGTAATTATTGCCGGGCAGAACAAAGGGGCCTAGATCAGGCCCTTGGCCGATCAGCAAAAAGCCCTTGGCGTCGCAGCGGGCCGGGGCAAGGCCCGGGCCCAATGTCGCCGGCGCCAGATCTGTGCCCAGCGTCACGCTGCCCAAATTGGCCTTGATGTCCGCCGCCCCCGCGGCACTGCCCGTCAGCGGATTGGTGCACAGATAAGCATCGCCGCGTGGCCGTCCGGTCAGGCTGGGCTGCGCGTCATAGGCCGTGGTGAACCCGCCATATTCCGCCGGCTCGGCATAGCTTTGCCAACTGAGGATGCAGCCTGTCTGATCCGCACGGGTGCACGCGGGCAGGCCAAGGGCCGGCAGATCAGCGCGCAGGGACAGCGGCCAGCCGATGACATAGGCCGCCACAATCCGCTGGGCGAGGGGCGTTCCCGCCACCCGATCCTTCAAAAGATGCGCCAGATGCAACGCGCCTTGGCTGTGCCCGGCAAGGATCAAGGGCGTGCCCGGCTGTTGTGCGGCGACAAAGGCATCAAAGGCGCGCTGAACATCACCATAGGCCAGCGCCAGCGCCTGTGCGCGATCGGTACCATCGGTCAGGAAGGCGCCAAAGGCCGCCTGTCGATAGCGCGGGGCCCAAATGGCGCCTGCGCCGTTAAAGGCGCTTGCCTGTCCACGCACATATTGCGCGGCCCGGGCATTGGCATCCGCATCGTCAAGCGGCGCATTCCACTGCGCCTTGGTCATATAGCTTGTCGGATGCACGAAAAAGACCGCAGCCCCGGCGGCTGAGGCTGATGGTGCGGTGGCTGGGCTGTTTGCCGGGCGCCACAAGGCGGGATGATCCTTTATGTCGGGCCGTGCGATCCACATATCGGCGCGCGCATAGGCGTTGGCGGGCAGGGCGGCCTGCGCCTGAAATGGCGTGGACGGCACAAAGGCAATGCGCGACAATTGCAGGCCAAATAGGCGCAATGCCGTTAAGGTGAGGAGGATCAGGACGATGATCCCCGCGATGATGTACAGAAATTTGCGCGCCATGGCCTTCCCTTATGTCGGGCGCGCCTTAGAGCATGGCGACGCCCCAAAGCGCAAGCCACTGCCATATCGCGGCCTTGGTCCACATCAATTTCGCGTTCTGGCACCTGGCCTTGGTTGTTTTTGATGCCGGGACAGCTAAAACAGGGCAACGCCATCTGGCCATATAGGACCACATTTCATGAAGTTTTTTGCCGACACCGCCGAAATTGCCGACATTAAGGAATTGGCCGCCACGGGCCTGCTGGATGGTGTGACAACCAATCCCTCGCTGATCCACAAATCCGGTCGGGATTTTATGGAGGTCACGCGCGAGATTTGCGGCATTGTGGATGGCCCGGTATCGGCCGAGGTTGTGGCGCTGGACCATGACGGCATGATGCGCGAAGCCGAAGTGCTGCGTAAAATCGCCGATAATGTCTGCATTAAGGTGCCGCTGACCATTGACGGCCTGAAGACCTGCAAAGCGTTGACGGGCGATGGGACGATGGTGAACGTCACCTTGTGCTTTTCGGCCAATCAGGCGCTGCTGGCGGCCAAGGCCGGGGCCAGTTTCATCTCTCCCTTTGTCGGGCGCCATGATGATAATGGCTTTGACGGGATGCAGTTGATCGCGGATATCCGCCTGATTTACGACAATTACGGCTTTGATACAGAAATTCTTGTCGCCAGCGTCCGGCACACCGTCCATGTGCTGGAAGCGGCCAAAATTGGTGCCGATGTCATGACGGCGCCGCCGTCTGTCATCAAGGCCATGTTCAACCATGTCCTGACCGATAAGGGCATTGCCGGCTTCCTGGCAGACTGGGAAAAGACCGGCCAGAAGATCATTTGACCGATCTCGTCCAGCTTTGGTCCGATCACCTCCGGCGGGACCGGCGGCGGTCGGTCCATACCGTGCGGGCCTATGTTGCGACGGCCGAACGGTTGATGAGCTTTTTACGCGTGCATCAGGGCGGCACGCCTGATTTGGCGGGGCTCGGCCCGGCGGACCTGCGCGCCTATCTTGCGTCCCGGCGTTTGGACGGGATTGGCAATATGTCAACATCGCGGGAATTGTCGGCGGTGCGGGGCTTTTTGAAGTTCGCCGCGGGCGAGAACAGCGTGCCGCGCCTGCGCGGGCCGCGCGTGAAGCGATCGTTGCCGCGGCCCATTGCCCCTGATGATGCGGTGGCGCTGGCCGAAGATGTGGCGGATCAGGCGCGCCACCCTTGGATTGCCGCACGGGATTGGGCGATCCTGTTGTTGTTATATGGCGCAGGCCTGCGCATTGGTGAGGCGCTGGGCCTGACGGGCCAGGTTTTGCCTTTGGGCGAAACGCTGGTGGTTACCGGTAAGCGGCAAAAGACCCGGATCGTGCCTCTGCTGCCCGATCTGCGCGCCGCGATTGACGCGTATCTGGCTGTCTGCCCCTATCCGCCGGACAGGGATCAACCCTTGTTTCGTGGGGCACGGGGCGGCCCGCTGGAACCGGGGACAGTGCGGCGGTCGGTCCGCGCAGCGCGCGCGCGACTGGGGCTGGGCCAGCGCACGACGCCCCATGCCCTGCGGCACAGCTTTGCCAGCCATTTATTGGCGCGCGGGGCCGATTTGCGCAGCTTGCAGGAATTGCTAGGTCATGCCAGCCTGTCGTCCACGCAAGTCTACACCGCGCTCGACACGGCATATCTTTTGGATGTGTATCAAAACGCCCATCCGCGCGCTTAGGCGCGGCTGTCATCCTCGGGTTTCCAGCGGATCAGCCGCCAGACATATCCTAGGAAGATAAGGGCGATGATGGCAGTTGCAATCGGCCCGACAAAGGCATCCACCTGATCAACGGTTTTGCCCATGGCATAGCCCGCCAGTCCCAGCAGCATCGTCCACCCCGCCGTGCCAAGGGTTGACCAGATGATGAAGGTCAGCAGCCGCATATGCAGCAGCCCGGCCGGGATAGAGATGAGCGACCGCAAGGTCGGCAACATCCGCCCGAAAAAGACAATTGCCCAGCCCTGCGTGCCGAACAGGCGTTCCGCCTTTTCAATTTCCCGCCAATCGAGCGTCAGGAAACGGCCCCATTTCTGGATCATCGGTTTGAACCGATCAATGCCGATGACGCGCGCGGCCAGATACCAGAAATAATTGCCCAGCATTGCGCCTGCCGTGCCCGAGGCAATGACCCCGCTTATGCTCATCGTGCCTTTGGCGGCGGCGACGCCGGCAACGGTCATGATCACTTCGGACGGGATGGGCGGAAAAACGGTTTCAAGAAACATCAAAAAGGCAACGCCAAGATACCCAGCGTCTTCGATCAGCCGAATGATCCAATCGGTCACTGGCCAAGCTTACCTTCGATAACCGTCCAGATATGCCCCGGCGTATCCGTGCCGTTAAAGGCGTCCATAACGACAATCCCGGTGGGGGAGGTGACGTTGATTTCGGTCAGCCACCGGCCGCCGATCACATCAATCCCGACGAACAACAGCCCACGAGCCTTCAGTTCCGGGCCAATGGCATCGCAGATCGCCTGTTCGCCCGGCGTCAATTGCGTGGCCTCTGCCCGGCCACCGGCGGCAAGATTTGACCGAATTTCCCCGCTGCCGGGAATGCGGTTGATGGCGCCCGCAACCTCTCCGTCAATCAGGACAATGCGCTTATCCCCGCTGGCGACATCCGGGATAAAGGCTTGCGCCATGAATGGTTCTTTCCAGACCTCCCCGAATAATTCGGTCAGCGCGGCCAGATTTTTGCCGTCCGGCCCAATATGCATAACCGCCGATCCGGCGTTGCCGTGCAGCGGCTTGATGACAATCTGGCCGTGCGCACGATGAAAGGCGCGGACTTCGTCCAGCGTTCGGGTGATGAGCGTGGGCGGCATGAACTGCGCAAAATCCAGCACGAACATTTTTTCGGGCGCATTGCGCACGCTCACCGGATCATTGACGATCAGCGTCTTGTCGCGCACCCGCTCTAGCAAATGGGTGGCGGTGATATAGCCAAGGTCAAATGGCGGGTCTTGCCGCATCAGGACGACGTCCACATCCTGCGCCAGATCAAGCCGGACCGGATCGCCAAAGCGGAAATGATCGCCCGCCACGCGCTGCACCGTCACTGGACGCGCTGTCACCCAGACCCGGCCATCGGCATAGTTCAGCTGCTCTGGCGTGTAGTGATAATTGGTATAACCGCGCGCCTGCGCCGAGAGCATGAGCGCAAAGGTCGAATCCCCGGCGATGCTCAGGCCTTCCATCGGATCCATTTGATATGCGACGTTCAAGCTCATGCGGGTCTCCTGTCTGGCGCGCGATCTAGGCGAAGTGTGCGGATTTGTCACCCATGCCAGACATTGGGGAGGTGAACAGGCCAGCGCAACGGCGTGATGAGGATCAGGTCAATCCGCAGGCTGTCCCCCGGCCGGGCATAGCGATGGGCCAGTGCATGGGTGGCCGCCACCACGCGTCGCATCCGCCAAGTGTCTATGGCTGTTGCTAAATCTTCGGCACGCCGCCGTGTCTTGACTTCTATAAAGGCGATGATTTTGCCGCGCCGGGCAATCAGATCAATCTCACCAGAAGGGGTGCGCACGCGACGACGAAGGATCCGCCAGCCGTGCAGCATCAGCCACAGCGCGGCGATCCATTCCCCCCCATGGCCGCGCTGTTCGGCGGCCTTGCGACTCATTTTCCGCGCAGCTCCAGCGCGCGGGCGTAAAGCGCTTTGCGATCAGCCCCCAGCGCGCGGGCGACTGCACCGGCCGCCTGCGCGGGGGAGGCCGATTGCAGCGCCAGCTGCAAGGCTGCATCGACATCCGCGGCACTGGCTGGCGGCGCTTCGCCCGGCGGGCCGACGATGACGACAATTTCCCCTTTGGGCGGCGCATCGGCATAGCGCGCGGCAAGATCAAGCAGTGATCCGGTGACGCATTCTTCGAATGTCTTGGTGA
>JBJOJQ010000092.1:0-3486 GCA_046046525.1 Pseudomonadota bacterium | reverse complement strand
ATCAGGCTTTCGCCCATTGTCCAATATTCCCCACTGCTGCCTCCCGTAGGAGTCTGGGCCGTGTCTCAGTCCCAGTGTGGCTGATCATCCTCTCAGACCAGCTAAAGATCGTCGCCTTGGTAGGCCATTACCCCACCAACAAGCTAATCTTACGCGGGCTCATCCCTGGGCGATAAATCTTTGGACTTTCGTCATCATCCGGTATTAGCTCAAATTTCTCTGAGTTATTCCGAACCCAAGGGCAGATTCCCACGCGTTACGCACCCGTGCGCCACTAGACCCGAAGGTCTCGTTCGACTTGCATGTGTTAGGCATGCCGCCAGCGTTCGTTCTGAGCCAGGATCAAACTCTCAAGTTTGATGTCCGATCCACGAGAAGGAGGAATAGTCCTTCAAGCGAACCGCTCATTTCAAGGAGCCGTTCCTGCACAAATCTATTACGTAATGGATACGTGATAGGACATGTTAATTGGAACGGCTTAAATTGGTTACCCGAGCACCTGACACCTTGAAGCTGCCAGACCCGGGGCCGCCGCCCACATGTCCCTTCATCTAAACCTACAATGTCAAAGAGCGCAAAAGGCCGAACAACATGTCCCTCCCCACTTGAGCGGGGGGTCCCCGTTGTCTAGTCTGTTGCGGAAGCGGGAGAAGAACCGGAACCGGTCATCGCCGCGACGAGGTCTCATCTACGTCCGACTCCCTGAGGCGTCAACACCCTTGTGCAATTTTATTTCAATTTTTTTTCATCCCTTCGAAATCGACCGCATCGGGATGGGCACCCAAAGGCACGTCCGCCGGCCAGGGCGGTGCGTTACGCAGATGCCGGTCCGGTAAAGCTTTGTTGACGCCTCGCGGCCTAAGGCGGCTGCGGGCCGCCGCGGGATTGCGCGAGCCCGGCGTACCAAAAGGACTGGCATGGCAAGCCCGGCAATATCCGTGATCATGAGCGTCTATAATGCGGCGCCTTATCTGGCTCAGGCGATCACCAGCATCTTGGCTCAAGCAGATGGGGACTTTGAATTCCTGATCATCAACGATGGCTCAACTGACACCTCATCTGCGATTCTTGCCGATTTTGCGCATCAGGACCGGCGAATCAGGGTGATTGAGCAGCCGAATCATGGGCTGGTCTTCAGTTTGAATCGCCTGCTCGCCGAATCACAGGGCCTATTCATTGCCCGCATGGATGCCGATGACATCAGCCATCCCGACAGATTTGCTCGGCAGCGGGCCTTTCTGGACGCGCATCCCGATTATGGCGTGATTGGCAGCTGGACCGCAGATATCACTGAGGACGGCCGCCCCCGCCCGATGAAGCGGATAGATCATCCCACCAGCCATGCCGCCTTCGTGAGGGCCATTGATGCGGGCGCCCCCCTGCTCTGCCACCCATCGGCCATGCTCCGCCGCTCTGTGCTGGCGCAGGTCGGGGGCTATCGGGCAGCATTTCGACATTGTGAGGATTATGATCTGTGGCTGCGGCTCGCCAATGTCACCTGCCTAGCCAGCCTGCCGGACCGGCTGCTGCAGTATCGCTATTCAGAAACGCAGGTCAGCGCGCGCCATATTGTTGAACAACAGATCGGGGCGGCGGCGGCCCGCCTCGCTTATGCGGCGCGCGCACGCGGCGAACGCGATCCGACCGAGGGGATCCAGGCCTTGCCGCCCCTGAGCGGCTTTGATGCCTTATTTGGCCGTGCAGGTGCGGCGCAGTCCGCACGCGCGCTCTGCGTGCCTGGCTTGCTCTATTCAGAGGTCGCGCTGACCAGCGCCGGGTTTGATCTCATCCTTGATCATGTGGGCGATGGCGCGCGCACCCCGGCTTTGTGGCGAACGGTCGCGCGGTTGAGTCGGTTGGGCCATTGCAGGCGCGCCGCGCAACTGGCGCTGGCGCTGGCACGGCCTTGGTGACAGCCGGATCGCGATTATCGGTCCGCTCTACCCTCGCCTGGGCAGTGATCGGTCAATATGTCACCTTTGGCGTGCAATTTGGCGCCAGCCTCTACCTTGCCCGCCATTATATTGGGCCAGATCAGCTTGGCCTCTTTTCCATCGCATTTGCGGCATCGGCGTTTATCGCCCTGTTTCAGGATTTTGGGCTGACCCGTTACCTGGTCGGCGCGCCAGAGGTGACGCCCGACACGGTGCGCACGGCTGCAACGATCGCAACACTGCTCGGGCTGGTGATCGGCCTTGTGATCGCATTATGCGGCTGGCCGCTGGCGCGTGCCTTTGCACAGGCGGATCTTGGCCGGCTGATGATCGTCCTGGGCGGCACGGCCTGCATCACACCCCTGGCCCTGATCCCGGCCGCGATCTTGCAAAGGCAGATGCAGTTTCAAAGGGTTGCAGTCATCGACATCTGTGCCGCCCTGGCTGGGGCGGGCACCAGCCTGCCTCTGGCCGCCAGCGGGCATGGGGCGATGTCACTGGCATGGGGCGGCTGTGCACAGGCCCTTTGCCGGGCAACGCTTGGCCAGATCATGACCGGCGGCAGCCTTCCCTGCCCCCCCGGCTGGCACGCATGGCGGCACCTGCTGCGCTTTGGCTCTGGCGTCATGGCGCTCAATGTAACGGGTCAATCGGCTGACCGCGCGCCAGATCTCATCATCGGCCATATTCTGGGGGAAGCAGCCACCGGCCTGTTCAGCCGCGCCGCCGGTCTCTCCGGCCAGCTGCGCCAACTGGTCTCTGGCGCGGTCACCGGCGTTTTCTACCCGGCATTTGCCAAGGCGCGCGACCGTGGTGACCCGCTGGGGCCTTATTATGAACGGGTGACCGCCGGCTAGTGCATCGCCACCTGGCCGGCCATGGCGGGATTGGCCGTCATTTCAGATCCGCTCATCACGATGCTCTTCGGGACCAGATGGGCAGGCTCGGCGAATCTCGCGACATGGCTTGCGCTGTCCCATATGTGTTTCGTGGCGCTGCCCCTGCATATCGAAATCCCGACCCTGCTGGGGCGATTGCGCCCGCTTTTGTGGCGCAACATGCTTGAAAGTGTGGTCGCCGTGGTGCTTTTGCTTATCGCCACGCAGCATGGGCTGGCGGCAGCGGCCGCCGCGCGCTTTGCTTATGGGCTCAGCTGGCTGTGCGTCTATGGACCATTTCTGCACCGCCTGATCGGATTTCGCTGGAGCGCCATGGCGCGCCTATACGCGCAAAGCCTGCTGGCAACGCTGGTGGCCATTGCCCCCGCGCAGATTGGCCTCTGGATCCAGCCAGAGGCAAGCCTGCCTGACCTGCTGCCCCTGATTGCCCTTGGCGTCATCGCATGGGCGCTGCTTCTGATCGGGATGGATCATCCCGCCAGCGCAGAGTTTCGGGGCGTCTGCGCCCGCGTCTTGCGCCGCCGGCACCGCGCCCCATGATCGCCCGCTTATGCCGTCTGAATATAGTCGCGCAGGGCCGTGGCTTCTGATTCGATGCGCTCGATGCGATATTTCACAAGATCGCCAATCGAGACAAAGCCCAGCAATACGTC
>JBJOJQ010000071.1:0-7818 GCA_046046525.1 Pseudomonadota bacterium | reverse complement strand
GATTGGCCTTTTCTGGATTGGTCGGCCTGGCAGCTTTTGGCAAATGGATCGACCTGAAGCGCGCTGAACTGGATGTGCTGCGCCCCACAGACAGCACCTCCCCCGGCGCGGCCAGCCGGATTGAACTGGCGGACCTGCGGGAACGCCTGCGCAAGCTGGAAGCGATTGCCGCCGGCGTTGATCTTTAGGGCGACGCCCCCCGGACCAACACCGAAGTGAAACGGGCCGTACTTGATTGTGCGGCCCTTTATTTTTTCCCTCGCATCCCCGTGGTTTCACTGGCAAGAAACAGCAGAGAGTCGAACAGGCTCCATGGGTGATGGATGTGTGCGTCCGAAGGGGGGCGCCGAAATGAGGGGTTGGTTCTCGCAATGAAGTCACGGTCTTTTGCAATTGGCAGCGCATTGGCGCTGGTGGCCGCAACGCTTGCCGGATGCGCCGAAAAAGGCGGCAAGAACGCCAATGTCGATGACGCCCGGCTGGTCGAAGGCAGCCCGGATGGGTCCGACTGGCTGTCTTATGGCCGCACGATGGATGAACAGCGCTTCTCGCCATTGACGCAGGTCAGTGACCAGAATGTCGGCCAGCTGGGCCTGGAATGGTTTTCTGATCTGGATACCGCCCGCGGCCAGGAAGCAACGCCGATCGTTGTCGATGGCGTCATGTATATCTCAACCGCCTGGTCGATGGTGAAGGCTTATGATGCCGCAACCGGCAAGAAGCTTTGGGAATATGATCCCAAGGTGCCCCGGTCCAAGCTGGTCGATGTCTGCTGCGATGCCGTCAACCGCGGCGTCGCCGTGTATAAGGGCCGCGTCTATGTTGCGACGCTGGATGGCCGGTTGGTCGCGCTGCATGCAGATACCGGCAAGGTCCTGTGGGACAAGCTGACCATTCCCAAGGGCTCCCCCATGTCGATCACGGGCGCGCCGCGCATCGTGAAGGGCAAGGTGCTGATTGGGGCTGCCGGCGCAGAATATATCGTGCGCGGATATTTGGCGGCCTTTGACGCCGAAACCGGCAAGGAAGCCTGGCGTTTCTACACGGTGCCGGGTGATCCGTCCAAACCCTTTGAAGGCAAGCATCTGGAAGTCGCGTCAAAGACATGGGCACCCGATGCCTGGAAACATGGCGGCGGCGGCACGGTCTGGGATTCGATCACCTATGATCCCAAGACCGATCTGGTCTATTTCGGCACCGCCAATGCGGAACCGTGGAACCCGGCTGCGCGCGGCAGCAAGGCGGGGGACAGCCTCTATACCGCATCCATTGTCGCGATCCGCCCGGATACCGGCGAATATGTCTGGCACTTCCAGCAGACGCCGGAAGACCGCTGGGATTATGACTCCACGCAACAGATCATCGCTGCGGACCTGCCGGTCAATGGCAAGCTGACCCGTGTTGTCATGCACGCCCCCAAGAACGGCTTTTTCTACGTTCTGGATGCCAAGACCGGCAAGTTCATCTCTGGCAAGCCGTTCGCCAAGACGATCACATGGGCCAAGGGCCTGGATCCGGTGACCGGCAAGCCGATCATCAATCCCGAGGCGCGATATGAACTGACGGGCAAGCCCTATATCGGCTGGCCGGGGGCCCTGGGCGCGCACAGCTGGCAACCCATGTCGTACAGCCCGAAAACGGGCCTCGTCTATATTCCGGCCAATGAAGTGTCGCAGCCTTATAATGCGGCGCCCAAGGGCTGGAAACCGGGCAAGGTTGGCTTCCAGCTTGGTCTGGATACCGGAAAAATGGGGATGCCGGCGGATAAGAACATCCGCGCGGCCGCGGCCGCCGCAACCACCGGGTCGCTGCTGGCTTGGGATCCCGTTGCCGGCAAGCCGCGCTGGCGCGTGGAACATGTTGGCCCATCCAATGGCGGCACGCTCGCCACGGCGGGCAACCTTGTGTTCCAGGGCACGGCGGGGGGTGAATTCCGCGCCTATACCGCAGATACGGGCAAGCAATTGTGGAGCTTTGCGACACAGACCGGCGTGATTGCCGCACCCATGACCTATGCCATCAAAGGCCAGCAATATGTTGCGATCCTTGTTGGCTGGGGCGGCGTTTATGACGTGGCGCCGGGTGTGCTGGCGGCCAAGTCTGGATCGGTCCGCAATATCAGCCGCCTGCTTGTCTTTAAGCTGGGCGCCAAGGGCAAGCTGCCACCGCCGCCTGCCGACGCCAAGCGCGTTCTGGATCCGCCGCCCTTTACCGGCACGGCCGCGCAAGCCGATGCCGGGGCCAGCCCCTATCAGAACAGCTGCAGCGTCTGCCATGGCGATGCCGCGATTGCCGGTGGGCTGAACCCCGATCTGCGCCATTCAGCGGCGTTGGGTAATCCCAAGCTGTGGCAGCAGATTGTCCATGACGGCCTGCTGAGCCAGAACGGCATGGTCGCGTGGAAGGACGAATATTCGGCCGAACAGATCGAAAATATCCGCCAATATGTCATTCGCCGCGCGAATGAAGATAAGGCGCTGGAAACCAGCGCCAAATAAGGCGGGGCCTGTCAAAGCAGAACAGGGGCGGTGGCGGTGAACGCCGCCGCCCCTTTTTCTTTAGGGGGTCAGCGTTTCAGCCACTCCGCCACATCAGCCGCGACACGGTTGGCCGCGCGGTTCAGCGCCTGGCCCGATGCCGCTGCATCAATGCGCGACACCGGCACGCGCGCTTCAAAACGGCGGGTGCGCACGGGGCGATCCGCCTCGCCAGAGATTGTGGCGTCATAAATCACCACGGCTTCGGCACTGCGTTCCTCAACATCAAAGCGCAGCAGCTGGCCCGACAGCGTGGCGCCGGGATCCATGTTGAACTGGCGGGGGTCCAGCACCGTCCGGCCACTGCGCAGGCGGATGGTTTCCGCCAATAGCCGCTGGAACAGACGCGCCGGTGGCTCTACCCAGACCGCATCCTTAACATAGGCAATGGCGGTCTGCCCCTGCGCCACCGGCAGACGCGTGGTGGCAATGGCCTGTGGCACCAAAGGCGTCATCACGGTCAACCGGTCGCCCGCCTGCACCAGCATGCCCTCATTCGCCGCCGGACGCTCATCCGGCGTTAGGTTCAACAAAAAAGGCGGCGCCTTGCCCGACAGGCCAAAGCTGCACCCGCCCAGCGCCATCGCCGCCGCGCCGATAAGAAGAAATTTGCGCATCATTTGCCTGCCTTTCCGCCCTGATATTCCGGCAATTTGGGTCCGCCGATCAAGGCCCCTGCCCCTTGCTGATCAATCTTGCTGGCAACCGAATTCAGCGATTCAGACATGGCGCGCAAATCCCGCACCAACTGCCCCATTTCCGGCAAGGTCTGGGTTGAAAAGGTGCGCAGGCCGGGCTTGGCCTCGGCCAAGGCTTCGTCCAGCGCCGCCATGCTGCGTTCGGCCGATCGGATGGTCCGGCGCAGATCCTGAACCAGCGGGCGGCCCTCTTCGGACAAAAGCTGGTTCGTTGTTCCCGCCACTTGCCCAATTTGCTGGGCCGCGATCCCGGCTTCCTTGATTGTCACGCGCGCCTCGGAAATGCTGGCTTCCAGTTCCGGACCGCTGCGGGCAAGGTGGCCCGACACTTTGTCGACATTCTTCAAAATGCTGGAAATCGAGTTTTGATTTTCATCCGACATCAGCTCGGTCAACCGCTCTGTCAGCGTCGACAGGCGCTCAACAAGCTGTGGCGCGTTGTTGAGCAAAGCGCCAAGCCCGGCGGTCTTGGTGGGAATGGTGGGGGCGCCTGCAGGACCCGGCTCTGTAATGGGTGGCGCGCCCTTGACCGCGCCGTTCAGCTGAATTTGCGACACGCCCGTAAAGCCAACCCCCTGGATAGAGGCGGTTGTTCCGATAAGGACGGGCAGGTCTTCATCCACGGCAATGCGCACGCGGACAAATTCCGGATTGGCGCGCCACAGTTCAATCTGGCGCACCTGCCCCGATGGAACGCCGGCAAAGGTCACGCTGGACCCTTTGGCCAAACCTTCGACCGACTGGCGAAAGAAAATGTCATATTCCTTGGTGTTGCCGCCAGACAGGCCCGCAATCCAAAGGGCAAAGGCCAAGAGGGCGGCCAGCAGGCCCAGCACCACGCTTCCGACAAGCAGCTGGTTTGAACGCGTTTCCATAAGCCCTTCATGCCTCCTTGGCGGGGTGTCGATCAACGGCCGCTTGCGCGGCGCGGCCACGCGGGCCGTTAAAATAATCCTGTATCCAGGGATGGTCCGATGCCAGCAGCTCTGGAATCGTGCCAACGGCAATCACCTTGTGATCCGCCATCACCGCCACCCGATCACATGTGGCGTGCAGCGTATCGAGATCATGCGTGATCAAAAAGACCGTCAGGCCCAGCGCGCGTGACAAATTGCGGGTCAACATGTCGAAAGCCGCGGCCGAAATCGGGTCCAGACCGGCCGTTGGCTCATCAAGAAACAGCAATTGCGGGTCCAGCGCCAAGGCGCGCGCCAGCCCGGCCCGCTTGCGCATACCTCCCGATAATTCGGATGGATATTTGGGCCCGGCATTGGCCGGCAGGCCCGCCATGATCACCTTATAGGCCGCAATTTCATCAAGCAGCGTCTGGCCAAGGCCGGGGTAAAATTCACGCAAGGGGACCTGAATATTTTCCGCCACGGTCAGCGTTGAAAACAGCGCCCCGCCCTGAAACATCACGCCCCACCGCCGCCGCAAATCAAGCTGCGTCTGCGCGTCTGCACCGGTCATCGCCTGGCCGAAAATCTCTATGTCGCCACCGCATGGCTCTTGCAGGCCAATAATCGTTCGCATCAGGACGGACTTGCCCGTGCCCGACCCGCCGACCACGCCCATAATCTCTCCATTGCGGACGTCCAGATCGACGCCGTCATGCACAATCTGGTCACCAAAGCGGTTGCAGATCCCGCGAATGCGGATGGCGATGGGGGCGTTCAAATCCATCAGATCCACCCAATCTGCGTAAAGAACACCGCAAAAAAGGCATCAAGCACGATGACAAGGAAAATCGCCTGCACCACGGCCGCCGTCGTTTTCAGGCCCACTTCTTCGGCATTGCCAGACACCTGCATCCCCTGAAAACAGCCCGTCATCGCGATAATCGCCCCAAAGACCGGCGCCTTTAAAAGCCCCACCCACAAATCGGTCAGCGGAATCACCTCCTGAAGCCGCTGGACGAAGGTCACGGGCGGAATTTCAAGCGAAATCCAGCAGAACAGGCCGCCGCCGATGATGGACACCACGGTCGAATAAAATCCCAGCAATGGCATCATGATGACAGCGGCCAACAGGCGCGGGATCACCAACGCCTCAATCGGGGACACGCCAATGGTGCGCATCGCATCAATTTCTTCGGTCAGCTTCATCGTGCCGATCTGCGCCGCAAAGGCTGAGCCAGATCGCCCGGCCACCATGATCGCGGTCATCAGCACGCCCAGTTCGCGCGTCGTGATCCGGCCGATCAGATTGACGGTCAGCACCTCGGCCCCAAATTGTTCAAGCTGCACCGCGCCCTGTTGCGCAATCACAATGCCGATCAGAAAACTCATCAGCCCGATGATGCCCAGCGCCTTCACGCCAACCAGTTCAAACCGGTGCACAACCGCATTGATGCGAATGCGCCGGGGATTGCGGGCAAGATCGGCACAGGCAATCAGAATCGCGCCGAAAAATGTCACGAGACCCAGCAAAGTCTGGACCGCGATCAAGGCAGAGCCGCCAATTTCGCTGAGCACCCGGATCACCGGATTGGGCGGCTCTGGACGAACGCGGACATCGCGTTCAGATGACCGTACCAGCGCCATCAGCCGCGTCATATCATCGCGTGCACCCGTGATGCTGGCCCCTGTGCGATCCACAAAACGCTGGATGATCCACGCCCCCACGGTGTCGATACGATCCACCCCCGACAGATCAACCCGGTCGGCCGCGGCAATGGCATCCAGCCGGTCGGGCACATCATGCAGCCCCGCCAGCGTCAGCCGACCGGTGACGCGCAGGCACAGGCCGCCATCCGCCCGATCTTCGACAAGGTCCGCTTTCTCCGTCATTCTCGTCACCCTGATGCATAACTGCTGGATCGGCAAGCCGGATTGGTTCTAAGGCGGCACGATGCATCAGCTTTCCATTTTTGATATGGACAAAACCATCACACGGGCGGCGACCTTTGGGCCGTTTCTCGCCTATGCCGTGCCGCGTCATCGCCTGTGGCGTTTGGTTTTTGTGCCTTTTGTTCTGTTGACCAGCCTTGGCTTTGCGCTGCGCCTTGTCAGCCGCGGGCGGCTGAAAGAAATCAATCTTGGCCTGATGATGGGCCGCCGCATTCCGGCCGATCATCTGGCCCGCATTGCCCGCGGCTTTGCCGGCTTCACGCTTGCCCGCAACAGCCTGGCCGAAGCACTGGCCCGGATTGAGCAGGAACGGGCCGAAGGCCGCCGCGTTGTGCTCGCCACGGCATCCTACGCCTTTTATGTCCGGGAAATCGCGAATCTTTTGGGAATCAAGGATGTGGTCGCAACGCAGACCACACGGATCGATGCCAGCATCTCCCCCCGGATTGATGGCGAAAACTGCTATGGCTGGGCCAAGCTGCGCATGGTTGAACGCTGGATGGCGGATAAGGACCTGGCGCGCGGCAATGCCCATATCCGCTTTTTTTCCGATCATGTGTCGGATGCACCCTGCCTCGACTGGGCGGATGAGGGCTTTGCCGTCAACGCCCATGCGCCGCTGCGCGCATTGGCGAAGAAACGGGGCTGGGCGATCCTCGACTGGCGCTAAAGCGCCCAGTCGCCCAGCCGATCAGACAATCAGCCGATCCACAGCCCCATCAGCCAGATCATCCCGACGATCAGCGGTATCCCCGCAAGGTCAAGCAGAAAGCCCGATCGCAGCATTTTGGGCAGGGCGATGTGATCCGTCGCCCAGGCAATGGCATTGGGGCCTGTGCCCGATGGCAACATAAAGCCCCAGCTGGCCGCCATGGCCGCGCTGATCGCCAGCAGCGCGGGATCAGCGCCTGTCGCCACGATCAGGCCGCCCACCACGGGCATCACGCCCGACGCCGTGGCCACGTTCGATGCAAATTCCGTGACGATGATCACAATGGCAACAAGCACCAGTGCCACCAGAACCGGATCCACGCTGCTGAGCGGCCGCAAAACATCGCCCAGCCACAGCGCCAGGCCAGACGCGCTGATCCCCGCGGCCAGCGCCAATCCGCCGCCAAACATCATGATCACGCCCCAGGGCGCGCGATCGGCCTCTTTCCAGACCAAAATGGGACGGCCCGTCCCGTCCGGGATGACAAAGAGCAGCAACGCCACAAGAATGGCGACAGTGCCATCTTCCACCATGCCATCGGGCAGATGGTCAGCCAGCAGCGGCAAAAGCACCCAGCCCAGCACCACCGCCACGATCAACGGCACCAGCCGCTTTTCCGCCATGGTCCACGGCCCCACATCGCCAATACTGGCATGGGTCGCGCCGACATCAAAGCGGCTGTCCGCCACGCGCTGCACGCGCATCAGGATCAACCAGCAAATCGGCAAGGCCGCCGCGACAATCGGCAGGCCATAAAGCGACCAGGTGAGAAAGCTGATGTCATAGCCGACACTTTTTTCGATCAACCCGGCGGCAATGGCATTGGTCGGGGATCCGACCAGCGTGCCCAGGCCGCCAATCGATGCCGCAAAGGCAATCCCCATGGGCAAGGCCCCGGCCAGCCCATCGGTCATGCCCTCTGGCGTCTGGTTGGCGCGCAGCACGGCGACCGCAATCGGCATCATGATCAGCGCCGTCGCCGTGTTCGACACGATCATCGAAATCAACGCGGTCGCCAGCAT
>JBJOJQ010000037.1:0-4462 GCA_046046525.1 Pseudomonadota bacterium | reverse complement strand
CGTCAGGGGGCCGGACAAGGTACCCCTAGCCAGGCGGTGTTGGGTCAGGCCACCGCCCTTTGCCTGTTTCGATGGCCCGGCCTGCCACGGGTGTAAACCGCGTGACGTTAGACGACTTGGCGCCGCTGGCCGGACTATCGCGTTCGCTTTTGCGAACCGCTGCGCTGTGCGCACCGCGGCTCGCTCTGGCCTTAGCCGAGCAGTTCCTGCTCCAGCTTCTTGGCCATGTCTTCAATGTTCTCCGGCGGCCAGCCGGGGATATCCATGCCCAGACGCAGGCCCATGGACGACAGCACTTCCTTGATTTCGTTCAAGGACTTGCGGCCGAAGTTCGGCGTGCGGAGCATTTCGGCTTCGGTCTTTTGAACGAGATCACCGATGTAGATGATGTTGTCGTTCTTAAGGCAGTTGGCCGAACGGACAGAGAGTTCCAGTTCATCCACCTTCTTGAGGAGGAAGCGGTTGATCTGGTTGCTGTCGCTGGCGGCTTCGGGCGCGCTGGAGGGCGCGGCCATGCCGATGAGCTGCGACGACTGGGCCAGCGCTTCATCAAAGTGGACGAACAGCTGCAACTGGTCCTGAAGAATGCGCGCGGCATAGGCCACGGCATCATCGGGCGACACGGTGCCATCGGTTTCGATGGTCAGCGTCAGCTTGTCATAATCCAGTTCCTGGCCGACGCGGGTATTTTCAACCTTGTACGACACCTGACGGACAGGCGAATAGAGCGCGTCCACCGGGATCAGGCCGATCGGCGCATCCGCCGGGCGGTTGGCGGCGGCGGCAACATAGCCCTTACCGGTATCCGCGGTCAGTTCCATGTTGAGCGTCGCGCCCTGATCGAGGTGACAGATCACCAGATCGGGGTTCATGACTTCGATGTCACCCGAAACGGCAATATCGCCCGCCTTCACTTCTGCCGGGCCGGTGGCCGACAATTGCAGGCGCTTCGGGCCTTCACCCTGCATGCGCAGCGCGATTTGCTTCACGTTCAGAACGATGTCGGTCACGTCTTCACGCACGCCGGCAAGGCTTGAAAATTCGTGCAGAACGTTCTCGATCTTGATCGATGTAACGGCGGCACCCTGCAACGAGGAAAGAAGCACGCGGCGCAGCGCGTTGCCGAGCGTCAGGCCAAAGCCACGCTCAAGCGGTTCGGCAACAAATGTTGCCTTGCGCAGCGGATCACCGCTTGTCTTCTTTTCCAGGGTGTCGGGCTTCTTCAGTTCCTGCCAGTTCTTGAGATTGACTGCCACGGTGTTCCCCTTGGGGTTGGGTGGAAAGCGCGTCCGCCTGCCACCGATTGAAACTCGAAAGGCCGGGACAGGCGCTTTTCAGGGCGCCCCCGGCCGAAACCTGATCAGACGCGACGACGCTTGGACGGACGAACGCCGTTGTGCGGGATCGACGTCACGTCACGGATCGCCGTGATCGTGAAGCCCACAGCCTGCAAAGCACGCAGCGCCGATTCACGACCCGAACCCGGGCCCTTCACTTCGACTTCAAGCGTGCGGACGCCGTGTTCTGCGGCCTTTTTGCCGGCATCTTCTGCGGCAACCTGTGCGGCATAAGGCGTCGACTTGCGGCTGCCCTTAAAGCCCATCATGCCGGCAGACGACCAGGCAATGGCATTGCCCTGCGCGTCGGTGATGGTGATCATGGTGTTGTTGAAGCTGGCGTTGACGTGCGCAACACCGGCGGTGATGTTTTTACGCTCTCTACGACGGATGCGCTGAGGTTCGCGTGCCATAAGGAAATCCTGACTTTATCTCGAATGCTGAAACAGCGGTGTGGAAAAGTAATGCTTGGCCATCCCCTGGATGGCCGCGGATTACTTCTTCTTACCCGCGATCGGCTTGGCCTTGCCCTTGCGGGTGCGCGCATTGGTGTGCGTGCGCTGCCCACGAACCGGCAGGCCCTTACGGTGACGCAGGCCACGATAAGACGCGAGGTCCATCAGGCGCTTGATATTCATCGACGTTTCGCGACGAAGATCACCTTCCACCGTGTAATCGGCGTCGATCGTTTCGCGGATGTGCAGGACTTCCTGGTCCGACAGATCCTGAACGCGGCGCTCAGCAGCAATGTTCAGCTTGGTGACGATTTCCTTGGCTTTGGCCGGGCCAATGCCGTGGATATATTGAAGCGCAATCAAAACGCGCTTGTTGGTCGGGATGTTAACACCCGCAATACGTGCCATGAATATTATCTCCTGCTCCACAAGCTGACGGGCAAGGTCAGCCTATCTCGACGCTTTGAAAATCCCTCAACGCAGAAACGCGACGAGCGCACAAAGGCGTCGCCGTGTGAACGGTGTCAAAGGATGAATTGTCTCTATAGCCGAGAGATCAGGGTGTCAAGCGGCGGCCAGACGCGCTAAGCTCGCCGCATCTGAACGCTTTTGTTCATGGAGATGATCGCTATGCGCCTTCCCCTTTTCCCCGCGGTGGCTGCCGCTGCCCTGATCGCAACCGCGCCGGCCTTGGCCGCACTTGCCCCCGGTGCCAAGGCGCCGGACTTTAATACTAAAGCCGCAATGGCCGGCAAGACGACAGATTTCTCGCTGTCGCGCCAGCTGAAAAAGGGCCCGGTGGTCCTGTATTTCTTCCCGGCGGCTTTCACATCAGGCTGCACGGTCGAGGCCAATCAGTTTGCAGAGGCGACCGATGAGTTCCGCCGCTATGGCGCAACGGTGGTCGGCCTGTCGGCAGATCCGATTGACAAGCTGGCCAAATTCTCGACCAGCGAATGCCGCAACAAATTCGCTGTGGCGACCGCCACATCCTCAACCATCGCTGCCTATGACGCCAAGCTGATCTTCGGCAAATCGAACCGCACATCCTATTTCATCTCGCCCGAAGGCAGGATCACCGCGGTGCATTCCGAAATGGATTATCGCGGCCATGTGCCCGCCATGCTGAAAGCTGCAAAGGCTTGGGCGGCCGCGAATAAATAATCTTTGGCAGTCCGGGGCCGTGTCGTGCCTGATGCACGATGCGGCCCCTTATGCGCTCGACTGGCCTACAACAGCGGCTTTAGCCTGTCTTTTTGTACCGCGCGCGGAATTCAGCGGCAAAGGCCGCAAAGTCACCCTGCGCAATTGCCGCGCGCATCGCGGCCATCACCTGCTGATAAAACCACAGATTATGCTCTGTCATCAGCATCGCGCCCAGCATCTCGCCCGATTTGACCAGATGGTGCAGATAGGCCTTGCTCCATTGCCCGGCGGGGGATGCCGGATCGAGCGGGCTGAGATCCTCGGCATATTTGGCATTGCGGATGTTGACCGGTCCGTCCCAGGTAAAGGCCTGACCATTGCGGCCAGATCGGGTCGGCAACACGCAATCGAACATATCGACGCCGCGTTCCACCGCACCAACCAGATCATCGGGCTTGCCAACGCCCATCAAATACCGTGGGCGATCCACCGGCAATTGGTCTGGCGCAAAGTCGAGCGTGGCGAACATCGCGTCCTGCCCCTCCCCCACAGCCAATCCCCCAATGGCATAGCCATCAAAGCCAATGTCTTGCAGCGCCTCGGCAGAGCGTTGCCGCAAATCCCGGTCCAGCGCACCTTGCTGAATGCCAAAGAGCGCCGCGCGCGCGGCATGGGCGCCACCGGCATCAAAGGCATCGCGGGATCGCTTGGCCCAGCGCATCGACATGGCCATGGATCGTTCGGCCACATCGCGGGCCACACCATGGGCCGGGCATTCATCAAAGGCCATGACAATATCTGACCCCAAAAGCCGCTGGATCTCCATCGATCGTTCGGGCGTCAGCATATGGCGAGACCCGTCAATATGGCTGGCAAAGCGCACGCCTTCTTCGGTGATCTTGCGCAGGCTGGCCAAACTCATCACCTGATACCCGCCACTATCGGTCAGGATCGGGCGATCCCATTGCATAAAGCTGTGCAGCCCACCCAGCCGGTCGACCCGTTCCGCACCGGGGCGCAGCATCAGATGATAGGTATTGCCCAAGATGATATCGGCGCCCGTGGCGCGGACATCGGCGGGCTTCATCGCCTTGACGGTCGCCGCCGTTCCCACCGGCATGAAGGCGGGCGTCCGGATGTCCCCGCGCTGCATGCGGATCACGCCCGTCCGGGCCTTCCCATCGGTCGCGTGGATTGTGAAGTCAAATCGGGGTGCGGTCATGGCCGGGGCCTATAGCCATATCCGCCATTTTGCCAAGCACCCGCCCTTTGTCCCAAATTTGTCCTAGATCAAAGATTGTATGTAACGCATACGATAATCATGCGGCGGGACGGAGCAAGGAGGATGACGATGCACGCTGCACCTGCCAAACGCACAATTCCGGGGACACCGGTGTTTGATGGGGAGGCCGCCCGCAAGGGCTATGCCCTCAATGCCATGTGCTTTTCCTTTAATGACGCCCAAAATCGGGCGGCATTTCTGGCCGATGAGGACGCCTATTGCACCAAATTCGGCCTGACGGC
>JBJOJQ010000025.1:0-2588 GCA_046046525.1 Pseudomonadota bacterium | reverse complement strand
ATTGAACATGGCCTTGACCAAATCCTGGCAGGCATCGAAATCGCCCTTGATTGCGATATTGCTGACATTGGCCGCCAGCACGCTGGTCATTTGCCGGCGTTGTACTTCGCTGGTGCGGCCTTCGGGATGCAGGATGACGATATCAACCGCCGCGCGATCGCGGCAGGCTTCAATCGCCGCCGAACCCGTATCGCCCGAAGTCGCCCCAACAATCGTCACGCGTTCGCCGCGTTTGGTCAGCACATGATCGAAAAGCGGCCCCAGCAATTGCAGCGCCATATCCTTGAAGGCGAGCGTCGGGCCATGGAACAGTTCCAGCGCGAAACAGCGCTGATCAAGCTGGACCAGCGGCACAATGGCTGAATGGCCAAAGCCGGCATAGGCCTGCTTACAAAGCTGATCGAGCGGCAGGCTGGGTCCCGCGAAAAGCCCGATGATGCGCGCGGCCAATTCCGCATAGGAAAGCCCGCGCATGGCGCGCCATTCGGCGGGCGAAAGCTCTGGCCAATGGCGCGGCACGAAAAGCCCGCCATCCTCAGCGAGGCCAGCCAGCAATACGCCTTCAAAATCCCGGGCCGGCGCCTGCCCGCGTGTTGAGATGTACTCCATGGGCGGGAGACATAAAGGGTGCGGCGGGAAAGCGCGAGGGGCCGGGGCAGGGCAATCGCTTGAAATTATGAAGTCTGTATTCTGAGCAGCAGCGATGCCAGATACTCGTTATTCAAGGCGGCTTTTTTTCTTCTGACCTTTAGGCTGTGTGTGTCGTCGGCATTGCGGATCATGTTCAAGGCCATGTGTTTGATGACGGCCATATTCTGGGGTCCGTTGCCTGTTCTCAGCCGCGCTAGATCGTCGTGAAAGACAACGTCGAGCACCCAGTGCAGGCGGTTTTCGATGCCCCAATGGCTTCGGACGGCGGCTGCGAAGGTCTTGGCATCAAGCCTTGCTGAGGAAAGGTAGAAGCGTCGTTCCTGTTCGATGCGACCGCTGCGTTCGGTCCTGGTTTCGACCATGGCAATCATGGCCAGTTGCGGAAAGCGGGGCTCATCGGTGTAGCGCCGATCTGAGAATAGCCAGCCGACATCATGGCAGACCAGGTGGCGTCGTTGTTCAAGCCTGCCGTGGTCGGCCTCGATCATCTCATGGGTGGAGTGGATCATCTCGTTGGGGGGTGTGGCGAAGAAGGCGGCGACATCGGCGTGGGTGGCCGGGCGATTGGCCTTGAGCGCCAGAAGATAATCCCCGCCGCGGTGCAAAATGGTCTCGGCGATGGCGGTCTGTGTGCCGATGGCGTCGATGGTGACGAGGGCGCCGGTGAGTTCAAGCCGCGCGAGCAGCAGAGGGATTGCTCTGATTTCATTGGATTTAGCGCCGACCGCCTCTTGCCCGAGAACGAGGCGCTGACGGCTGGCCCAGGCCGAGACCATGTGCAGCGGCTCTCGGCCATTGGCCCGGTCATGGGTGCGTCGTGAGGTTTTGCCGTCAATCGCGACCACATCGGGCTGGCCGTCGCGAAGGGCCTCAACCCAGGCGGTGAAGCAGGCTTTGAAAAGCTCAGCGTCCAGCGCGTTCATCACGTCATTCAACGTATCGTGCGACGGCAGGCCCCGTTTATAGGGCAGGAAACGGCGCAGGAAATCCATCCTCTCCCGGCCCCAAAGCCGGATTTCCACGAAATCCTCCATCCCGCTTAGGGTCGCGCAGAGAACAAGCAGAATGATCTCCGGCAGGGGATAGACCACCTTCCAGGACTGCCGGGGGTCCTTGAGCGCAGAAAAATGATCGAGAAGCGATACAGAAGACATAGGGAAACCTCAGAGAATCGAGGTAGTCCATGAATCACCGTACGACGCTCTTGGGAATCCCTGCCAATTTCAAGCGATTGCCCTGCCAACAGGCTTACTCTGCTTGACAGCCTTTCGCCGCCTGCCGAGCCTTTTGCCTTCCGACACACCCCGCCCCGTCAGGAGCCGAAGTCTATGCCGCTTGTGACAATCACGCTTGCGAAGCGAGAACCAGCGACATCACCGGAAAAGAAGGCCGAACTCATCGCCGGGGTGACAGATTTGCTGGTGGCAACGCTCGGTAAGCGCGCTGAGGATGTTGTTGTGCTCATTGAAGAACTTGACCCGGATGATTGGGGTCAGGGAGGCATCACCGCGACAGATTTAAGGCGCCGGCGCGCCACAAACAGCAATCGAAAGGATGAAACACCGTGACCGCTGCGCTGGATGGGCTGATTGTTCTGGACCTCACGAATTTTCTCTCGGGCCCCTATTGCACCATGCTGCTGGGTGACTTGGGCGCGGATGTCATCAAGGTGGAACGCCCCGATGGCGGCGATGATGCGCGGCGCATGCCGCCTTTTGTGGATGGCCGCAGCCAGCCCTTCGCTGTCTGGAACCGCAATAAGCGCAGCATCACCGCTGATCTGAAACAGCCTGAGGATGTTGACCTGGTGCGCCAATTGGCACTCCGCGCCGATGTGCTCGTGGAGAATTTCCGCCCCGGCACACTCGCGAGATTGGGCTTGGGGTGGGAGGCTTTGAGTGCCGCCAATCCGCGCTTGATCTGGTGCGCGATTTCAG
>JBJOJQ010000007.1:0-2794 GCA_046046525.1 Pseudomonadota bacterium | reverse complement strand
GCGTGCCGGAACGTGGGACGTTGCAACTGAACCTGATCGCCGGTGATGGGACGATTCGGGCCGCAGAGCGCACCCGGTTTGACGCGTGGCGGGCGCGGCTGGCCGTGCCGCTGGGCGCACAAGCGATGTTTGAACAAAACGGCCAGACGCTGCGCATCGGCATCCCCTTGCCGCGCGGCATTGCGTTGAAGGACCCCTGGTTCTTTGCCGAAACCGAAGATGTTCTTGCCTATGCCGTGCCGCAGAAAATTGGCCGGCAAGGGGATTTGCTGATCGTTGAAACCGAGGCCAAAGCCGCCATCCGCACGCTGACCGGTGTTTTTGCGACCGGCGATGGCCGCGGCTTTGACCTCGTTGCCCAGGCCGGGTCCGTCCCGGCGCTTACCCCATCGGCCCTGTGGCAGACAATTTTGATCGCGCTGGGCGGCGCTTTGCTGGGCGGCGTGCTTCTCAACATCATGCCATGCGTTTTCCCGGTGATCAGCCTGAAAGCGATGAGCCTGGCCCGCGCCGGCGGGGATGCCCGCGCGGCCAAGGCTGAAGCCCTGGCCTATGCCGCGGGCGTGATCCTGACCTGTCTGGCGCTGGGTGGGCTGTTGCTGGCCCTGCGCGCCGGGGGGCAGGCCATTGGCTGGGCATTCCAATTGCAGGATCCGCGCGTCATTTTGGTGCTGTTGCTGCTGGTGACCGCCATCGCGCTGAATCTGGCGCATGTCTTTCACCTGCGCGGCTTTGGCGGGGGTGAGGCGCTGGCCGGGCAAGACGGTGTTGCGGGCGCCTTTTGGACCGGCGTTCTTGCAGCCTTTGTTGCCACGCCCTGCACGGGTCCGTTCATGGCGGCCGCGCTGGGGGCGGCGCTTGTTCTGCCAACACCCGCCGCCCTTGCCATTTTTGCCGGGCTGGGACTGGGATTGGCCCTGCCCTTCCTGCTGATCGGCTTCATCCCCGCCCTGCGCAGCCGGCTGCCACGCCCTGGGCCCTGGATGGCGCGTTTCCAGACGATCCTGTCCGTGCCGATGTTCCTGACCGCACTGGCCCTGGGCTGGCTGTTGTGGCGGCAAACAGGGCTGACCGGCCTTGCCATTGGCGGGGTGGCAACCGCCGTGCTGGCGCTGGGCCTGTGGTGGATCGGGCGGCGACAGGCACGGGGCGCCTCAAGCATATGGCTGGGCGCCGTCCTGCTGGTGGGGAGCCTTGCGCTTGCCAGCTTTGCGGCGCCGGCCACGGTGGAACAGCCGCGCGCACCGGGCCTTGGCATCGCCTTTGACGAAGCCCGGCTGAACGCCTTGCGCGCCAAGGGGACACCGGTCTTCCTCTATTTCACCGCCGATTGGTGCCTGACCTGCAAGGTCAATGAACGCGCCGCCATTGACCGGGCAGAGGTGCAGGCCGCCTTTGACCGCGCCGGCATTGTCGTCATGGTCGGGGACTGGACCAATGCCGACCCCGCCATTGGCCGGTTTCTGGAGGCGCGGGGACGATCAGGCGTGCCGCTGTATCTCTTTTATCCCAAAGGCAACGCCGCACCGTCGGAACTGCCGCAGGTGCTGACACCGGATATGCTGACCGCCTTGGCCACGCCGGCCGCGCGTTAGGGGCAACCTATCCCTGTGCCAGATCCGCACGGACAAAATCGGCGCAGCGTTCGCCGATCATGATCGTGGGGGCATTGGTATTGCCCGACACCACCCGCGGCATCACCGAGGCATCGGCGATGTAAAGCCCGGCCACCCCGCGCACCCGCAATTGGGGATCGCACACGGCATCCGGGTCTGATCCCATGCGTGCAGTGCCAACGGGATGATAGACTGTATCGGCGCGATCGCGGATCAACCTGTCGAGTGCGGCATCATCATCCAGCGGCGTGGCATGGCGATCCACGCCCTTATGTCGGGCCAGCGATGGGGCCGCGACAATACGGTGGACCAACTTTACGCCATCGCGCAGCACCTGCAGATCCCGATCATCATCAAGGAAATTGGGATCGATGGATGGCGCAGCGAACGGATCAGCACTGGCCAGCCGCACTGTGCCCCGGCTTTCAGGACGCAGCACGCAGACATGGACCGAATAGCCCACGCCCGACACCGATTCACGGCCATGATCTTCCAGCATGGCGGGCACGAAATGGAACTGCACATCCGGCACCGCGACATCCGGGCGCGTTTTGGCAAAGCCCCCGGCCTCGGCATAAGGCGTGGTCAGCGTGCCTGTGCGTTTGGACCGCCATTCGAAAATAGAGCGCAAGAACCGCCAGGACCCTGCCAGCGAGGTGCCATTAAAGACATCCCCACCCGTCTTAAAGCTGGCAACATAATCAATATGATCCTGCAAATCTGACCCGACAGCCGGGCGATCAACCTTCACCTCTATGCCATGGTCCTTCAAATGTGCCGCCGGCCCAATGCCCGACAGCATCAACAGTTGCGGCGTGCCAAAGGCGCCTGCCGCCAGAATAACCGCGCGGCGGGCCCGGATGGTCCGACTGGTCCGGCCCTGACGTATGCGCACGCCCGTGGCGCGCCCGCCTTCGATCAATATCTGTTCCACCTGCGCGCCGGTTTCGACGTGCAAATGGCCTGCCGCTTGCTGAGGCAAAACATAGGCGCGCGCCGCGGTCCAGCGCTCCCCCTGTTTCTGCGTCACCTGATAAATGCCGACGCCTTCCAGCTTTTCGCCATTGAAGTCGGCGTTGCGCGGCAATTGCAGCTCGGCCGCGGCCTCGACAAAATCGACGCTGCCGGGGTTGGGCCATAATTGATCGCTGACCGACAGGGGGCCGTCGGCCCCATGA
>JBJOJQ010000161.1:0-7439 GCA_046046525.1 Pseudomonadota bacterium | reverse complement strand
TTTGCCCGACGAATGGGTCTTGCCCCGGTCATGGTCGAACAGAACACCCGGCGAGCGGTGCATCTGCGACACGATGACGCGTTCGGTGCCGTTGATGAAGAAGGTGCCGTTTTCAGTCATGAGCGGCATGTCGCCCATGTAAACGTCCTGCTCCTTGATATCGAGGACCGAGCGGGTTTCGGTTTCGGCGTCGACTTCAAAGACGATCAAGCGCAGCGTGACCTTCATCGGGGCGGCATAGGTGATGCCGCGCTGACGGCATTCTTCCACGTCGAACTTGGGATCTTCCAGTTCGTAATTGACGAAGTCGAGTTCCGCCGTGCCGGCAAAGTCACGGATCGGGAAAACGCTGCGCAGCGTCTTTTCGAGGCCAGAGACATAGCCGATCGAGGGATCGGACCGCAGGAACTGCTCATATGATTCGCGCTGGACCTGAATCAGGTCGGGCATCTGCGCGACTTCGTGGATGTTCCCGAACACCTTCCGGATGCGCTTCTTGGCAACCGCGACCATCGCGTCTGCCTTCGCTGCTTGCTTCGCCATGTGGATTTCTCGCCTTTTCGTCACAAATCTTGGGCGCAACAAAACGCAGAAAGCCGCGCGTCCTCCACAATGGAAAACGGCAGCTTTCAGCGTCCTGGATCCTCACCCTGCCTATGCGTTCAATGCGCTGCGCGACGGCACATCATGTCCCGACAAGGTGCGGTAGTGGCATTTCTTTAGGATTTTCGGGGCGTCTTGTCAATTGACGCGCGGCGCGCCCGCGCCATCTGATGCGCCATGACTTTAAGTTTACGGGGCATGTGATAAGGGGCCTGCATGCCACCCGCCCTGACCCATGTCGACACCTGGATTTTTGATCTGGATAACACGCTGTATCCGGCGTCGTGCGATCTGTTTGCGCTGATCGATGAGCGGATGAACCTGTATCTGCGCAATTTGTTCAATGTCGACGCAGCAGAGGCGCATCGCATTCAAAAGCGCTATTTTCATGATCATGGGACGACCCTGTCGGGCCTGATGACGCTGCACGGCACCGATCCGCATCATTTCCTGGACTTTGTCCATGACATTGATCTGGATCGTGTTTCTGAAAATCCGGCGCTGCGACAGGCGGTGGATGCCCTGCCGGGCCGCAAGATCGTGTTCACAAATGGCGATGTGCCTTATGCCGAACGCGTGCTCAACGCCCTGGGGCTGGGCGCCAGTTTTGAAGCGGTGCACGATATCCATGCCATGGATTATCTGCCCAAGCCGCATCCCAGCGCCTATGACGGCCTGTGCCGCGCCTGGGGTATTCAGCCAACAACCGCCCTGTTTGCCGAAGACATGGCCCGCAATTTGAAACCCGCCAAAGACATTGGCATGACCACCCTTTGGGTCAATAATGGCTCGGAACAGGCCGGCGCCGCCGCTTGCCCAAGCTTTGTCGACCATGAAACCCATGAAATCACGGCCTGGCTTCAGGCTCTTTCAGGACAGGAACACGCATGACGGACGCGCTTGAACAGACCATTGAAACGCTGTGGGAAGACCGGGAAAGCCTGTCCCCGTCAACCCATGGCGCGCCACGCGACGCCATTCTTGCCGCACTCGACCTGCTTGATAGCGGCGCGCGGCGCGTCGCTGAAAAGGTCGACGGTGTCTGGACCGTCAATCAATGGCTGAAAAAGGCGGTTCTGCTGTCTTTCCGCATCAATGACATGGCCGCCATTCCCGGCGGCCCCGGCGGCGCCCATTGGTGGGACAAGGTGCCATCCAAATTCGATGGCTGGGACGAGGCGCGCTTTCGGGACGCCGGTTTCCGGGCCGTACCAGGCAGTATCGTTCGCCGCGGCGCCCATATCGGCCGCAATGTCGTTTTGATGCCCAGCTTCGTCAATCTTGGCGCGTCGGTCGGTGAAGGAACCATGGTCGACACTTGGGCCACGGTTGGCAGCTGCGCCCAGATCGGCAAGAATGTACACCTGTCGGGCGGGGTCGGCATTGGCGGCGTGCTGGAGCCATTGCAGGCCGGGCCGGTCATTATCGAAGATAACTGCTTCATCGGCGCGCGATCAGAAGTTGTTGAAGGCGTTGTGGTTGAAGAAGGCGCCGTGCTCGCCATGGGGGTGTTCCTGTCCTCCACCTCAAAGATCATCGACCGCACGACGGGCGAAGTCTTTGTGGGCCGCGTCCCCGCTTATTCGGTGGTTGTGCCCGGCGCGCTGCCCGGCAAGCCCTTGCCCGATGGCACGCCCGGCCCCAGCCTGTCCTGCGCCGTCATTGTGAAGCGCGTGGACGCGCAAACGCGATCCAAAACCGCGATCAATGAGCTGCTGCGCGACTAAACGGCACTGGGCATGAGCCAGACGGCGGACTTCATCGTCATCGGCGGCGGCATTGCTGGCCTGTCTTTGGCTGCGCAATTGGCGCGCCATGGCCGCGTGATCGTGCTGGAGGCCGAAGACGCCGTTGGCTATCACAGTTCTGGCCGGAGTGCCGCCTTTTACCATTTCGGCCTTGGCAATCCGCTGGTGCGTGGGCTGACCGCCTGGAGCCGCCCCTTTTTCGATACCCCGCCGCCGGGGTTCAGCGATGTCCCATTGGCAACACCGCGCCCGGCCCTGTTCATCGCCACGCCCGATATGCGTGCCGATCTGGCCGCCTTGGCCGCCGATATGCGGCGCTTTACCGATACGATTGAAGATGCCGATGTGGCGCAGATGCGGGCCCTGTGCCCGGCGCTGCGTTTTGATGGCGCGCAGCCGATTGTCGGCGGGCTGGTTGACCATGGCGGGCGGAGCCTTGATGCCGATGCCCTGTTGCAAGGCTTTGCCCGGCAGGCCCGATCGCGTGGCACCGTGCGCGTGCGCCAGCGCGTCCACAGCCTGCGCTTTGCCGATCAGTGCTGGCACGCCACCACGGAAGCGGGGGAGGCTTTTGCGGCCCCCATCATCGTCAATGCCGCGGGCAGTTGGGCGGATCATATTGCGGGGCTGGCGGGCGTGGCGCCCATTGGCCTGCAACCCAAGCGTCGAACCATCATCGTGTTTGATCCGCCGGCGGGAACGGATGTCCGTGATTGGCCCTTCATCAAGACGCCGGGCGACATCTTCTACATCTTGCCGCAGGGCAACCGCCTGCTTGCCTGCCCCAATGATGAAACGGACAGCCCCCCATGTGACGCCCAGCCCGAGGATTTTGATATGGCGCTGGCGGCGCATCGGGTGGAAGAATTCACGACCCTGTCGGTCGGGCGGATCGCCGGACGCTGGGCCGGACTGCGCAGCTTTGTGAAAGACCGCATGCCTGTTGCGGGCTTTGCCGCAGATGCGCCGGGTTTCTTCTGGCTTGCCGGTCAAGGCGGGTTCGGCCTGCAAACCTCCCCCGCCATGGCCGCGCTTGCCGAAGCGCTGATCACCGGCGGCGCGTGGCCCGATGGCTTGGCATCGCATGATGTGACGCCGGATTTGCTATCCCCGGCCCGATTGACGCTGACCGAGGGCCCTTCGGCCTAAAGCGCCTCGTCGATCAGCTTTTTTTGCGCCGGGCTGTCCCATTCGGCCGCGCCAATCATGCGCCAGACTTCCTTGCCATCCTTGTCATAAAGGACCGTTGTCGGCAGTGACCCGCCGCCCAGCGCAAAGCCCAGATCTGCCTTGGCATCGACATAAGACTGCAGCGTTTTGAAGCCTTGGGCATTCCACCATTTGTCAACGACAGGACGGCCTTTCATGTCCTGACTGACGGCCAGAACCTGCACGCGCCCCGCTTCGCGCGCGGCCAGCCGTTCCAGCGTCGGCATTTCGGCGATGCACGGCCCGCACCATGTGGCCCATAAATTGACGAGCACAGGCTGGCCTTTGAAATCGGCCAGACGCACCATCTCACCCTTGGGGGACTCAAACCGAATATCGGGCATGGCGCTGCCCTTGTGCGTGCGATCCACCACGCCCGAAAGCTCAGCTTTGGGGGCCTCAGCGGATGATTGGGGGGCTTTGCCTTGCGGCTTTGGGTCGGATTGCTTATCGCACGCGGAAACCGCAAGCGTCAGAGCAAGGACATTTAAGATTAATAGCCGCAAGTCAGACTCCAACAGCATGTGGGGTGGCCGCTTCGCCGAAGGGCCAGCCGCCGTGATGCGTGAGATAAACGCCTCCATCCCCTTCGACAAGCGCCTCTGGCAGCAAGATATTCGTGCGTCCAAGGCGCATGTCGCGATGCTCGCCGCGCAAGCCATTGTCTCGCAAGAGGATGCGCAGGCGATTTCTGACGGTTTGGACAAGGTAGCCGCGGAATATGCCGCCCATGGCGTGCCCGTCGATCTGACGCTGGAAGATATTCACATGGCAACGGAAGCCCGGCTGGCCGAATTGATCGGCCCCGCCGCCGGGCGGCTGCACACCGCGCGGTCGCGCAACGACCAGGTCGCCACCGATTTCCGCCTGTGGGTGCGCGATGCCATGGATGCCGTTGAGGCAGGGCTGGTGGCGCTGCAAATCGCGCTGGTTCAGCGGGCGGACGCGCATGCCGATGCCGTCATGCCGGGCTTTACCCATTTGCAAAGCGCACAGCCGGTGACGCTCGGCCATCATTTGATGGCGTGGTATGAAATGATCCGCCGCGATCGCGCCCGTTTTGCCGATGCGCGGGCCCGGTTGAATGAATGTCCGCTGGGCGCGGCCGCGCTGGCCGGCACTGGCTTTCCGATTGATCGCCACGCAACCGCGGCGGCCCTTGGCTTTGACAAGCCCACCGACAACAGCCTCGACAGCGTGTCCGATCGGGATTTCGCGCTCGATTATCTGATGGCGGCCAGCCAGTGCGCGCTGCACCTGTCGCGCATGTCCGAAGAAATTGTCATCTGGGCGTCGCAACCCTTTGGCTTTGTGGCCCTGCCCGATCAATGGTCGACCGGCAGTTCCATCATGCCGCAAAAGCGCAACCCGGATGCGGTGGAACTGATCCGCGGCCATGCCGGGCGCATCACCGGCTGCCTGAATGCGCTGATGATGACCATGAAGGGGCTGCCGCTGGCCTATTCCAAGGACATGCAGGACGATAAGCCCCCGGTTTTTGAAGCGCATGACCTGTTGGCCCTGTCCATCGCCGCGATGACCGGCATGGTGGACAGCGTGACCTTCCGGACAGACCGGATGCGCGCGCTGGCCGAAAGCGGCTTTGCCACCGCAACCGACCTGGCCGACTGGCTGGTGCGCGAGGCGGGCCTGCCCTTTCGTGAGGCGCATCATGTGACCGGACGGGCTGTCAAACTTGCGGAAACGGAAGGCCTTGCGCTTGCGGCCTTGCCGCTGGACGCGCTACAATCCATTCATCCCGCAATCACAGACAGCGTCTATTCGGTGTTGACGGTCGATGCCTCGGTTGCAAGCCGCCTCAGCCATGGCGGCACGGCACCGGCACAGGTTCGGGCGCGCATTGCCGAGGCAAAAGCGCTATTGGGGCTGGCATGAGTCGTTCCCTTGCCCTGACATTGTGCCTGGCGCTGGCGCTTTCGGCCTGTGGCGGCCGCGTCAAGCTGCGCCCACCCGAAGGGGGCAGCCTGCCGGTCAAACCCGAAGAGGCCCTGAAACAGCCGACCGTGGATGAAATGATCTCTCCGTCGCAACAGGCCCGGCCCAAACGCAGCGATGAATTGCTGACCCGATCAGAAGAACGCCGCGACGACCCATTTGACCTTCCGCCGAAAGGCTAAGATTTCCATGGACCATTTTCAGCTTAAGAACGGCATCCTCCACGCCGAAAACGTGCCCCTGCCGCGCATTGCCGAAGAGGTGGGCACGCCCGTCTATGTCTATTCCCGCGCCACGCTGGAACGGCACGCCCAGGTGTTTCGTGATGGCATTGCGCCTGTTGGCCGGGCGCATATTGCCTTTGCCATCAAATCAAACCCGAACCGCGCCGTGCTGCGCGTGCTCGCCAAGCAGGGCTATGGCGCCGATGTTGTGTCGGGCGGTGAAATTTCGCGCGCCATTGCCGCCGGGATGAAGCCCGAAGATGTCGTTTTTTCCGGCGTCGGCAAAACCCGCGCCGAATTGGAACAGGCGATCGACACGGGGATCGGCCAGTTCAACATCGAACTGGAAGAAGAAGGTGTCGTGCTGGCGCAGATTGCAGCGGCCAAGGGCAAGACTGCATCAGCCACGCTGCGCGTGAACCCGGATGTCGATGCCGGCACGCATGCCAAGATTTCGACTGGCAAAAAGGAAAATAAATTTGGCGTCGCCATTGATCAGGCGCCCGCCATTTTTGATCGTCTGGCGCGACTGCCGGGCCTGCGGATGCGCGGTGTTGCCTTGCATATTGGCAGCCAATTGTTCGATCTGGCCCCGCTGGAGGCCGCCTATGTGCGGATCGGCCAATTGGTCGCGGACCTGCGCGCCATGGGGCATGACATTGACCGGGTGGATCTGGGCGGCGGGCTAGGCGTGCCCTATAAGGCCAGCGAAAATCCGCCATCTCCCGCCGATTATGGCCAGATGGTCGCAAAGGTCACCCGCGGCTGGGACGTGACGCTGATGTTTGAACCGGGCCGCGTTATCGTGGGCAATGCCGGTGTGCTTTTGACCCGGGTGATCTGGGTCAAGCCGGGGGTCATCAACCCTTATGTCATTGTGGACGCCGCGATGAACGATCTCGCCCGCCCGGCCATGTACGATGCCTGGCATGATTTTTCCGCCGTTGTGCCCAATGGGCAGACGATGGTTGCGAATATTGCCGGCCCGGTCTGCGAAAGCGGGGATACCTTTGCCATGGCGCGCACGATTGATGCGGTGCAATCTGGCGATCTTGCCATTTTCCGCACCGCTGGCGCCTATGGGGCAACCATGGCGAGCACGTATAACAGCCGTCCGCTGGTGCCCGAAGTCATGGTTGATGGCGATGACTATGCCGTGGTGGCAGACCGGATTGCCGCCGAAACCATCCTGGCGGCGGAACGCATTCCCGACTGGCTGGCCTGATCGGACGGCTTAGCCCCGGCCGATCAGCTTTTGTGCCATGCGGTCGGCGACCATCGCCGGATGATCGCCGGTCGCCGCACTTTCATCCCAGACGGCGTTGAGACGGTCTGGAATGCCGGCAATTTTGGCATCCACCGCAGCCCGATCTGCGCCGTCGAGATATTCCAGCGCCACATTGATGATGCCGCCCGCGTTGATGACATAATCGGGCGCGTACAAAATGCCGCGCGCCTGCACGGCCGCACCATGATCCGGCCGGGCCAGCTGATTATTCGCACCCCCTGCGATGACCGGCGCATTGAGCCGGGGGATGCTGTTGTCATCGAGGATCGCGCCAAGCGCACAGGGGCTGAGCACATCGGCAGGCACGGACAAGATGTCATCCGCGGACACGGTGGTTGCGCCCAAGTCCGCCGCCAGGGCCTGGGCGCGCCTGGCATCACGATCGGCCAGGGTCAGCCGCGCCCCAGCCGC
>JBJOJQ010000131.1:0-3208 GCA_046046525.1 Pseudomonadota bacterium | reverse complement strand
ATGCCGTGGAGGAAAAGCTGGTCGAAGATTTCAAGGATTTTTATGTCGATCGCGCTACCGCCGCGCTCGCCAAGGTTGCATCATGACGGCGCTGCCAGCTTCGGGATCAATGTGGCTGGCGGCACGCGATTGGCCAGAGGGCAGCGACACATTGCCGCTGGTCGATGACCCGCGGGGCTATCGATCCTTTCTGCTGAAAATCCCGCCCGGGCCTTTGGGGCTGCTGCATGCGCATGATGAAATCGAACAGATTTACGTGCTGGACGGCGATTTCTTCGATGATGAAAACAGCTACGCCGCCGGGGATTTCGTGCTGCGCATGCCGGGCGCCATGCACCGTGCCGGCAGCCGCGGCGGGTGCACGATGTTGATTGTCTACACGCCGTTAGTGGAGAGCCGCCCATGACCCGCTTCAGCGCGCTGAGCCTGTTTGCCAAGGCTTTGAACGGCCATAAGGATTGGCCAGAACAATGGCCCGATGCAGCACCAAAGCCCGCCTATGATGCCATCATCATCGGCGGCGGCGGCCATGGCCTGGGTGCGGCCTATTATCTTGCCAAGAAATACGGGATCACCAATGTTGCGGTGCTTGAAAAGGGCTGGATCGGCGGCGGGAATACCGGCCGCAACACCACGATCATCCGGTCTAATTATCTCTATGATGAAAGCGCGCATCTTTATGATCACGCCGTCAAGCTGTGGGATGGGCTGAGCCAAGAGCTTAATTATAACACCATGTACTCAAAGCGCGGCGTGATGATGCTGGCGCATAATGTGCACGATATTCAAAGCTTTAAGCGGCATATTCACGCCAACCGCCTGAACGGCGTCGACAATGAATGGCTGACCCCTGAAGAGGCAAAGGCTTATTGCCCGCCGCTCAACATCTCCCCCGATGCCCGCTACCCCGTGCTGGGGGCCGCCCTTCAGCGGCGTGGCGGCACCGCGCGGCACGATACAGTGGCCTGGGGCTATGCCCGTGCCGCCGCTGCCCTTGGGGTTGATATCATTCAAAATTGTGCCGTGACCGCCATTCATCGCGGCGCTGATGGCGCAGTGACGGGGGTTGAAACAACGCGCGGCGCGATCCGTTGCACGCGCATTGGCGTGTCGGCTGCGGGCAACACCTCTGTCCTGATGCAGATGGCGGGCCTTGATTTTCCGTTGGAAAGCTATCCGCTGCAAGCCTTGGTCTCCGAACCGGTCAAGCCGATTTTCCCGTGCGTCGTCATGTCGAACACGGTCCATGCCTATATGAGCCAGTCCGACAAGGGCGAACTGGTCATCGGCGCGGGCACCGACCAATATGTCAGCTATTCGCAGCGCGGCGCCCTTCACATTGTGGAGCATACATTGGCCGCAATTTGTGAGATTTTCCCCATTTTCCGGCGGATGCGCATGCTGCGGACATGGGGCGGCATTGTCGATGTGACGCCCGACCGGTCCCCCATTCTGGGCAAGACGCCGGTTCAGGGGCTGTATGTCAATTGCGGCTGGGGCACGGGGGGCTTTAAAGCGACACCGGGCGCCGGCGACCTGCTGGCCTATACCATGGCCAAGGATGAGCCGCATCCCATCAACGCGCCCTTTAATCTTGATCGGTTCCGCAACGGCCGATTGATCGACGAAGCGGCAGCAGCAGCGGTGGCGCACTGATATGATCTTGATCCATTGCCCTTATTGCAACGAAGACCGCCCCGAACTGGAATTCGCTTATGGCGGCGAAGCCCATATTGCGCGCCCCGCCGACCCCAGCACGATGAGCGATGCCGAATGGGAGCGTTATCTGTTCATCCGCAACAATCCGCGCGGCCGACATCATGAACGCTGGCGGCACAGCCATGGCTGTGGCCGGTTTTTCAATGCCGTGCGCGATACCGTGACCGACAAGTTTGAAACAACGTACAAGGCAGGGGAGCCGCGCAAATGACGAGCTATCGCTTGCCTCAGGGCGGCCGCGTCAACCGCGCGGCGCCACAGCGCTTTACCTTTGATGGCAAGACCTATCAGGGCTTTGCCGGGGATAGCCTGGCCTCTGCGCTGCTTGCCAATGGCCAGCATCTTTTTGGCCGGTCGTTCAAATATCACCGTCCCCGCGGCCTTTTGGGGGCGGGCAGTGAAGAACCAAATGCCCTGATTTCTGTCTCGCGCGGTCCCGGTCGCTTTACGCCCAATTTGCGGGCCACAGGCATTGAGATTTACGAAGGGCTGACAGCCAGCAGCCAGAACCGCTGGCCGTCGCTGCGCTTTGATCTGGGCGCGGTGAATGATCGGCTGGGCATGTTGTTTCCCGCCGGGTTCTACAACAAAACCTTTATGTGGCCGCGATCCTTTTGGGAAAAGCTCTACGAACCGGCGATCCGCCGCATGGCGGGCCTTGGCAATCCGCCAACCGAAGAGGATCCGGATCATTATGCGGCCACCTATGCCCATTGCGATCTGCTGATCATTGGCGCTGGCCCTGCGGGCATAGATGCCGCGCTGGAAGCCGCTGGGACAGCAAAGCGCGTCATCCTGATTGATGAGCAGGCAGAGGCCGGGGGCGGCGCATTGGCAGACCCTGCGCTGTGGCCCTGGCTCGATCGCAGCCTGAAGGCCCTTGCCCAAGCGCCCAATGTGACGGTGCTGACGCGCACAACCGCCTTTGGCTATTTTCACGACAATTTCATTGGCGCGGTGGAACGGCTGACCGACCATTGCCAGGACACCGGCCATGGGCCGCGTGAAAAGCTGTGGCGTATCCGCGCAGCTGAGGTCGTCTTGGCGCAAGGCGCCATTGAACGCCCCCTTGTGTTCGACGGCAATGACATTCCCGGCGTGATGCTGGCATCGGCGGCCAAGACCTTTGCTCTGCGCTATGGCGTCGCTGTGGGCCGCTCTGTGGTGCTGATGGCCAGCCATGACAGCGGCTGGCGCGATGCCATTGCACTTGCCAAGGCGGGCGTCAGCATGGCCATGATCATCGATGTCCGCCCAGATGTTGCGGCCGATTTGCAGGAAGCAGCGGCCGCGCTTGGCATCCCGGTCCGGCTTGGCCATAGCATTATCGGCGTCAAAGGACGGCTTGGCGTCACAGCGATAGAGATGGCGACCAATGCCGGCGATGGGCGCACCCTGCTGGCCTGTGACGCCGTTCTGATGGCCGGCGGCTGGACGCCGACCGTGCATCTGTGGTCGCACAGCAAGGGCAGCCTCGACTGGCGTGAGG
>JBJOJQ010000119.1:0-4479 GCA_046046525.1 Pseudomonadota bacterium | reverse complement strand
GATCTTATGCGCGCTGATCGCAATCAGATCAGGACCTGTGGGGATGGTCATGCGGCCAAAGCCCTGAACGGCATCGCACAGCATCAGGGCACCGGCCCGATGGGCGGTGTCTGCTATCTCCGAAACCGGCTGTATCACGCCAATCTCATTATTGACGAGCATCACCGCCACCATGCCGGTGCCTTTGGGCAAGGGGCCTGAAGGATCGATCAGCCCATTGGCATCAACCGGAATATCGGTCACGGCGCGGCCTTCTGACCCAAGCCAAAGCGCCGTATCGCGCACGGCTGCATGTTCGGTCGCGCCGATCGCCAGCCCGCCTGTCCCGGCGCGGCACAACGCCCAGTTGAGCGCTTCTGTGGCACCGCTGGTAAACACAACCCGTCCACCGGGCGGCAACAGGGCGGCCACGGCATCGCGCGCCACCTCAATCGCCGCCGCCGCCTCGCGCCCGGCGCGATAGGCGGCATGCGGGTTGGCGAATTTTTCCCCAAGCCAAGGCAACATGGCATCGCGCGCTTCCGGTGCAAGCGGCGTTGTCGCCTGATAATCAAGGTAGATGCTCATCCCCGAATGCGCTGCCAGGTTTCGACGAAGCGATAAATATCTGATCGGCTGGTATCCGGGCCAAAGCTGACACGGATCACCTCGGCGGCTTCTTCGTCCTCCCAGCCCATCGCCGCCAGCACCCGGCTGGTTTTGAGCGTGCCTGAGGAACAGGCGCTGCCCGCCGACACGGCAATGCCCGCCAGATCAAACTGGATCAGCTGCGCCGAACTCGGCTTGCCGGGCATCTGGTAGCTGGCAATTGTCGGGATGCGATCGACCGATCGGGCAACGATACGGCCGCCCCCGGCCTCAATGGACGCATCCAGATGCTGGCGCAGGTCTGCGGCACGGGCCATCCAGCCACGACCAGCCTCCATCGCTTTGGCAAAGCCAAGGATGGCCGGCAGATTTTCCGTCCCGCCCCGATAGCCCTTTTCCTGCCCACCGGACGGTGCGATGAGGCCCAGATCACGGATCAACAGCGCCCCGATGCCCGGCGGCCCGCCGAGCTTATGCGCTGAAATGGCGATCATATCGGCATCCGGTAGCGGCAGCTTGCCAGCCGTTTGCGCGCAATCGACGAAAATCAGCCCGGATTTGGCCCGCACCACCTCTGCCAGTGCGGCAATCGGCTGAATCACACCAGTTTCGTTATTGGCGTGCTGGATCGCAACCAGGGGCTGCTCGGCCGACAAGGCCGATAGCCGACCATGAAGCGCATCGGGGGCGACATGGCCATCCTTGGTCACCGGGACGAAATAGGCATTGGGCGCGGCGCGGTGCACGGCATCATGTTCAACGGCCGAAACAAAGAGCGCATCGGCCCGTGCCCGGCTGAGCGCCATGGCGATCGCCTCTGTCGCGCCGCTGGTGAATAAAAGCTCATGCGGCCAATCAAGCGCGGCGCAGATGCGCGCGCGAGCCTGTTCAAGCGCGGCGCGCGCGGCGCGGCCTTCGGCATGGGGGGAGGACGGGTTGGCCCAAGACGCCAGTGCGGCGGCCATTTCAGCGCGCACGGCCTCTGTCACCGGCGTGGTGGCAGCATGGTCAAGATAGAGACGTTGCGGCACGGCTTTACCCAAATGATTGCGAAAACATGCCTGCTTCCTATATAGGCCGCGAGCGCGGCGCAAAGCCTGCGCATGTCCCTGCCACGATTTTCTTAGCGAGACCTATGCCTGAAGTCATTTTTCCCGGACCGGAAGGCCGTCTTGAAGGCCGCTTCAACCCCGGCCCCCGCCCGCGCGCACCCGTTGCCATGATTCTGCATCCCCACCCCAAAGCGGGCGGGACGATGAACAACCGGATCGTGCAGGCGCTTTACCAAACCTTTGTGCGGCGCGGCTTTGCCACGCTGCGCTTCAACTTTCGCGGCGTTGGGCGCAGCGAAGGCACATTTGATAACGCCATTGGTGAATTGTCAGATGCTGCCGCTGCGCTGGATTGGGTCCAGTCGATCCACCCCGAAGCGCAGCAGACCTGGGTTGCCGGCTATAGCTTTGGCGCGTTGATCGGCATGCAGTTGTTGATGCGGCGACCGGAAATCCGGGGCTTTATTTCGATCGCACCGCCGGCCAACATGTATGATTTCAGCTTTTTGGCGCCTTGCCCGTCATCGGGTATCCTGATCCAGGGCACGTCGGATGAGGTTGTGACGCCGGCAGCTGTCCAGAAACTGGTCGATAAGCTGCGCACGCAGCGCCACATCACCATCCATCATGACGAAATCAAAGGGGCCAACCACTTCTTTGAAAACGAAATGCCGGATTTGATGGGCTCGGTTGACAAATATCTCGATTTCCGGCTCGATCCGGCCTGTACGATCCGATAATCTGACGCCATCCAAGCGCCCGGCGGGGACCATGCAGACGAAGAGTGATGAACAAACGATCCTCTATCTCTTTCGGGAGATCGCAGCGGTCGAGCATTTGTTGCGCAATCATTATGATCGGGCAGCGCCGGCAGGCATGACGGCAGGCCAATTCGGCGTGCTGTCTTATTTCATCCGTACCGGAAAATCCGAAGAGCGGTTGAGCATCTTGGCCTGGGTCTTTCAGGACGAGGATACCTATATGGCGGAAAAGGTCGCAACGCTTGTCCAGCGCGGTCTGTTGTCAACCGTTCCGTCGGACCGCGATGCCGGGGATCTGATGGTGGCGATCACCGATCAGGGTCGCGAATCCCATGCACAGGCGATCGATGAAATTCGCCCGGATGTTGAGCAGTTGCTGGAAGGCATTTCGATGGATGACGTCCGTACCACCTTGAAGGTGGTCCAGGACATCCGCCGTACGCTGGATCATATGCCGGGCCGTTGAGCCGTGGCTCAATAGCCCATCAGGCTCATCACTTCCCGGCGGCTGCTGGCATCATCAAGGAAACAGCCCAGCAAACGGCTGGTCGTCATCCCAACGCCCGGCGTTCGCACGCCCCGGCCCGTCATGCAGCCATGCGTGGCTTCGATAACCACGGCCACGCCATGCGGTTGCAGATTGTCCCAGATGCACTTCGCCACTTCAGCAGTCAGCCGTTCCTGGACCTGCAAGCGGCGCGCATAGCCATGCAAGACGCGTGCGAGCTTTGAAATGCCAACCACGCGGTTTTTGGGCAGATAGGCAATCGACGCCTTCCCGACGATCGGGGCCATATGATGTTCGCAATGCGACTGGAAAGGAATGTCGCGCAGCAGCACGACCTCATCATATCCGCCGACTTCTTCAAAGGTGCGCGACAGATGCAGGCCGGGATCTTCTTCATATCCCGCACAATATTCTTTCCACGCGCGCGCCACGCGCTTGGGCGTGTCGAGCAGGCCTTCGCGTGTCGGATCATCCCCAGCCCAGCTGATGAGGGTGCGGATTGCGTCTGCGACGTGATCCGGAACGGGCAATTTATTGTCGTCTGCCATAATGTTTTGCGCTGTAGGCTATGTCTGGGGAGATGCCCATACCGTCTAAAGGTCCTTTTCAACGGAAATGCTGCGTGCCTGGTGCAGAAAGGCAACACTCTTTGCGAATGGCAGTTTCCCTTACGTCTTGGGCGCGAAAGCTCAGCTGATGGCCAATGTCCCGGCGATTTGTGCCAAATCTCGGCAATTTCGGCCATTGACGGACAGGAAATCGCAACGCAGGATGGCCGCAACGCGCATAGAACAATGTCGCGCGCAAAGCCGGTTGGCCGGTGTTTTGTATGGGAGATGGGGAAAAATGAAGCAGTTTTACGTCACAGGTGTCTCCGCCTTCGCGATGCTGATGGCAACGCCGGCGCTCGCTCAGTCGGCGCAGGATGACGCGCCGTCGGTTGGTGCAGATGAAATCATCGTCACCGCCCAGCGCCAGTCGCAGAGCCTTCAGGAAGTGCCGATCGCCGTCTCCGCCTTTTCGGCCGAAACGCTTGAGCGTCAGCAGATCAAAAATGCGAGCGACCTTCAGCTGACCCTGCCGAACGTGACCTTCACGAAGGGCAACTTCACCGGCTCCAGCTTCACCATCCGCGGTATCGGCGACCTGTGCGTCGGCGTGACGTGCGACTCAGCCACCGCCATCCATCTCGACGGGACGCCGCTGCTGTCGACCCGCTTGTTTGAAACCGAATATTTTGACCTTGAGCGCGTGGAAGTTCTGCGTGGCCCGCAGGGCACGCTGTTCGGCCGCAACGCGACCTCTGGCGTGGTCAACTTCGTTCCGGTTCGTCCGGACCTGACCGGCTTCAAGGCGTCGGGCGAAGTTGAATATGGTAATTACAATTCGATCAAGGCGAAGGGCATGGTCAACCTTGCCCTGAACGACACGATCGGTATCCGTGTTGCTGGTTTCTACCTGAACCGCGACGGTTACACGACCAACGAGTTTGACGGTTCCAAGATTGATGACCGCAACATGTACGCGGTCCGCGGTTCGTTGCGTTGGGAGCCGAGCGAAAGCACGACCA
>JBJOJQ010000112.1:0-3999 GCA_046046525.1 Pseudomonadota bacterium | reverse complement strand
TCCAAGACGGATTGATCGGACGCGCCGAAGGCGGCGTGTTCAACGGCGGTGACGTAGCCTACCGCGAGCTTAGGCGGCACCTCGCCGAACGTCCCGATACGAAGCCAAAGCTTCCCGACTTCGTGCGGCGCTTCGGCACCGTCAGAGAGTTCTGGGGATGGATAAGCGCGCAGCGCCCGAGTTACCGCGAGCGGCGCGAACTGATTTGGGAGGCGTTCCGGCCGCTGCTCGAATATCTTGAAGGGCTGGACCGCACGCCGGCTGTCGCGCCCATCACGGAAGCCTTGGAGGCGTTCGACCCCGACAACGTGCACGCGGCGTGGCAGAAGGCCCTTGATCGCCGCGCCATCGATCCCGAAGGCGCCATTACGGCCGCGCGCACCTTGCTCGAGACCGTATGCAAGCATGTGCTCGACGACGCGGGCGCGACATACGCGGACGACGCGGACCTTCCGAAGCTTTGGGGCATGGCATCGGAGCGATTGAACCTCGCACCGAGCCAGCATCATGAAGAGAGCTTCAAGGCAATACTTGGTAGCTGCCAACAGATCGTGAACCGGCTCGGCACCCTTCGGAACAAGATCAGCGACGCTCACGGGCAAGGCCGGAAGCCGGTGCGCCCGAGGCCGCGGCATGCGGAACTCGCGGTGAACCTCGCCGGCACGATGGCCGCCTTCTTGGTCGCGACGTGGAAGGAACGCGAGACGAAGTGAAGCCGTTACACGCCTGACTTCGCTTTCGCCGTGTCTTGTCGCGCGGTGAGCCAAGCACATGGCTTCCGCCACAACGCCGCGATGGGAAGCAACGCTGCGTCTGCTCGGAGGTGGTATCCATCCGGGGAGCCCCACCTTCCTTTTCAGGTGAAGCCTCTGTCATCTGTTCTTATGGACGATCTTAAGGTCGCTCATAAGTACGGAGGCGATGATGGGGCTAGAGATAATTTCTGGTGTTGAGCGGCGCCGTCGCTGGTCGGATGCTGATAAGCTTCGGATTGTGGCTGAGGCTGATGAACCTGGCGCGAAGGTTGCGGAGGTTGCGCGTCGGCATGAGGTCAGCCGGAGCATTCTCTGGACCTGGCGCAAGCAAGTGCGCGCTGGCAGGCTAACAATGTCTGATCCACCCGGTTTTCTGCCGGTATTGATTGATGCGGCAAGCGCTATGGATGCGCCGATTGCGGCGGCCAATGCGCCATCGGCGCCGCCCTTGCAAGCCGATGCTCCGCAGCCGCCTGATCAGCGGATGATTACCATCACGCTTGCGAATGGCACGCGGCTGGAAATCAGCGCGGCACTCAGTCTGCCCGCGCTATCCTGCATCATCGGCATGCTGCGCTGATGCTGACAGTTCCACCTGGCATGCGTGTGTGGCTGGCGTCGGGTCATACGGATATGCGACGCGGCATGAATGGCCTTGCGGCCCAGGTACAACAATCACTGGGCCGCGATCCGCATGCGGGGGATCTATTTGTCTTTCGTGGTCGCCGCGGTGATTTGATCAAGATCCTCTGGCATGATGGGCTTGGCATGTCACTTTACGCCAAACGGTTGGAACGCGGTCGTTTCGTCTGGCCCTCGGTGATGGCGGGATCGGTCTCGATATTGGGCTCGCAGCTTGGCTACATGCTTGAAGGCATAGACTGGAGAAATCCGCAGCATACCTGGCGCCCTGCAAGTGCGGGGTGAATGAATTTATTTGCTGGTGCTGCGCATTTCCTCTTTGCAGATCGCGCGTGATGTGATTCGATTCTGAGCGTGACATCGCCCGCGCCACATATCCCCGAAGATATTGAAACGCTACGCGCAGCCTATATCGCAAGCCAGGAAGCACTCATCGCAGAACGCGCGGGGCGCACCGCCGAACAGGCCGCATTGGCGAGCGCGGAAAACACCATTGCCTATCTCAAGAAACTCATCGCGCGCCTGCAACACGATCGCTACGGCGCAAGCTCAGAACGCAGCCGCAAGCTGGTTGATCAGTTGGAATTGCAGCTCGCTGAACTCACCACCGCACAATCCGAAGCCAAGACGAAAGCGGAAATCAATCGCCTAGCCAGTACAGAACCCGCCCAGGGCAGCAAGCAGGACAAGGCGCCGAACCACCCCAAGCGCGCCCCACTGCCCGATCATTTGCCGCGCGAGAGAATAGTCCTGCCATCACCAAGCGCCTGCCCCTGCTGCAGCGGCACCCTCGTGAAACTCGGCGAGGATGTGACCGAAACGCTGGAGGTCATCCCGCGGCAATGGAAGGTCATCCAGACCGTGCGGGAGAAATTCGCCTGCCGCAGTTGCGAGGCCATCACCCAGCCGCCCGCGCCCTTTCACCCGATCATGCGTGGCAGGGCGGGGCCGCATCTCCTCGCCACTATTCTGGAGGCGAAATTCGGCCAGCACCTGCCGCTCAATCGGCTGAGCGAGACCTTCGCGCGTGAGGGCATCCATCTCAGCACCTCAACAATCGGGGATTGGGTGGGCGCCAGCACCGCGACGATCACGCCGCTCATGTTCCTGATCGATGCGCATGCGCTGGCCGCCGAGCGACTTCATGGTGATGACACCACCGTGCCGGTGCTGGCGGCGGGCCGCACCGATGTGGGGCGGTTTTGGACCTATGTGCGCGATGATGCGCCCTTTGGTGGCACGGACCCGCCCGCAGCGATGTTTCGCTATTCCCGCGATCGAAAAGCGATCCATCCTGAACGCCATCTGGCCAATTACACCGGCATTCTGCAGGCGGATGCCTATGCGGGGTTCAATGGGCTCTATGCGCCAGGGCGACAACCAGGCCCGATCCTGGAGGCGGCGTGCTGGGCGCATGGCAGACGGAAATTGTTCAAGCTGGCCGAGGTGCATCACATGCCGCTGGCCATTGAGGCCGTGCGCCAGATTGATGCGATATTCGCAGCAGAAGCCGCCATCAATGGCAAGCCTGCGGCCGAGAGGCTGGCAGTACGCCAGCGCGACATCGCGCCATTGGTAGCCGCGCTTGAGGCATGGATGCGTGCCGAGCGGGCCAAGCTGTCGCGCCACAATGACCTCGCCCAAGCCATGGATTACATGCTGAAGCGTTGGGGGGCTTTCACGCAGTTCCTGAGTGACGGGCGCATCTGCCTGACGAATAACGCTGCCGAACGCATGCTGCGCGGTGCGGCGCTTGGACGGAAGGCTTGGCTCTTTGCGGGCTCCGACCAGGGCGGAGAGCGCGCCGCCGCCATGTATAGCCTGATCCAGACCGCAAAGCTGAACGGCGTTGATCCGCGCGCTTGGCTTGCCGACGTCCTGGCCCGCATCGCCGATATGCCGCAGCAGAGACTTCATGAATTGCTGCCTTGGAATTGGAAAAAGCAGCAAAACATGGCGCCCAGCATGGCGTGAAGATCAAAAAGATGTGGGACCCGGCGGATGGTTACCGGAGGTGTGGCGCAAGGGCGGCTTCAAGCCGCTCGTGCGCGGCTTCGAGGCGCGGAGTGATCGCATCGTCCTTTCCGCCCGCCCAAATCGCTGCGCGCCACTCGCGCCGTTGCCGCGTGTCTTCGTCGGTGACGGCAGGATGTGCCGCCGTTTCGATGCACATTTCCGCCGCAACCTGAATCTCGCGCAGCGCGTCCTCAATTGCCTCGAATGCCACAGCCGCATCCGCTCCGAAGTGAAGCCGGCAGAGTAGTTGCAGCTTCCGTAAAGGCAGAAATTTTTCGTGCTCACGGCGGATGCGCACCAGTGTCCGAAGATACGGCTCGCCCGGTAGCTCCTTGGAGGGATCGCCATTCGCCTCCTTGCGCATCTCTTCAATCTCAGCGTTCCATGCGGCCCGTTGCCGAATGGCTCGGATCGAATCAACAGCTTGGGAGAATGCCAGGAGGGCTTCTTCCGCGAGTTCGGTGCGCCGCTTTCCAATCAACTGAATGCGCCAACCTACCAGGCCGATGAACAGCGTTACCAAAGCGCCACCGAAGGGTACCAGCAACAGACCAAGTCGCCATGAATCACCCCAATATGTTTGTGG
>JBJOJQ010000094.1:0-6110 GCA_046046525.1 Pseudomonadota bacterium | reverse complement strand
CAAAGACCGCACCAAAGGTCAGGACAATCAGCGGAACCAGCATCGGCAGCGGGCTTTCATGCGGATGATAGCCCAACGTGCCATCATCATCATGGCCATGGCCGTCATGCGCGGCATGACCATCGCCATGGGCGTGATCATGGCCATGATCGTGCGCGGCGTGCTGAATATGTTCCGACTGCGACCAGCGCGGCTTGCCAAAGAAGGTCAGGAAAACCAGCCGCCAGCTGTAGAAGCTGGTGAGCAGGGCCGCAAAAACGGCGACCGCAAAGGCAAGGCCACCGGCCTGCGTCCCGCTGGCAAACGCGGCTTCGATGATCGCATCCTTGGAATAAAATCCGGCAAAGCCAAAGACGCCCAGAACGCCAACGCCGGTAATCGCCAGCGTCCCCGCCATCATCGCCCAGAAGGTGAGCGGGATGTGCTTTCTGAGACCGCCATAATAGCGCATGTCCTGTTCATGGTGCATGGCATGGATGACAGAGCCTGCGCCCAGGAACAGCAGCGCCTTGAAAAAGGCGTGGGTGAACAGGTGGAACATCGCCGCGCCATAAGCGCCAACGCCGGCGGCAAAGAACATGTAGCCCAGCTGCGAACAGGTCGAATAGGCGATCACGCGCTTGATATCGGTCTGCGTCGTGCCAACCGTCGCTGCAAAGAGCGCGGTTGCCGCCCCCACATAAGTGACAAGCGTCGTTGCGGTTTCCGACAATTCAAACAGCGGTGAAAGACGACACACCATGAAGACGCCTGCGGTGACCATGGTGGCCGCGTGGATCAGCGCCGACACCGGGGTCGGGCCTTCCATAGCATCGGGCAGCCATGTGTGCAGACCCAGCTGCGCGGATTTGCCCATCGCGCCGATGAACAGCAGGATGCACAACAATGTAATCGTATCAATGCGATAGCCAAGGAAACCGATGGTTGACCCCGCATAAGCCGGGGCAGCTTCAAGGATTTCCGGGATCGACACCGTGCCGAACACCAGGAAGACACCAAAAATGCCGAGCGAAAAGCCAAAATCGCCCACGCGATTGACGACAAAGGCCTTGATGGCGGCCGCATTGGCGCTGGGCTTATGATACCAAAAGCCGATCAGCAGATAAGAGGCCAGGCCCACGCCTTCCCAGCCGAAGAACATCTGAACCAGGCTATCCGCCGTGACCAGCATCAACATCGCAAAGGTGAACAGCGACAAATAGGCAAAAAAGCGCGGCTGGCTGGGGTCTTCGGACATATAGCCCCAGCTGTACAGATGAACGAGGCTGGAAACGCTGGTCACCACGACCAGCATGACCGCCGTCAGCGTATCGACCCGCAGCGACCATTGGACATTGAGATCACCCGACCGGATGAAATCTAGCACCGGCACAACCTGCGCCTCGGCGGTTCCGCCCATGAACGCCAGAAAGATCGGCCAGCTGAGCGCGCATGAAACAAACAGCGCCGCCGTCGTCACAGCCTTGGCCGCGACATTGCCGATCATGCGATTGCCAAGGCCCGCAATAATGGACGCGAGCAGCGGCAGGAAAACGATAAGCTTGATGGTCTCCACGACGCTTAACCTTTCATCCGGTTGACATCGTCAACCGCGATCGACCCGCGTCCGCGGAAATAAATGACGAGAATGGCAAGGCCGATTGCCGCTTCGCCCGCGGCAACGGTCAGCACGAACATCGCAAAAACCTGCCCGACCAGATCCCCCAAATAGGCGCTGAAGGCCACAAGGTTGATGTTGACGGCCAGCAGGATCAGCTCAATCGCCATCAGAATGATGATGATATTCTTGCGGTTGATGAAAATGCCCAGCACCCCCATCACGAAAAGGATCGCGGACACGACCAGATAATGCTGGAGCCCGATCATAGCTCTACCCCCTGCCCGACCGGCTGATTGACATTGCGGACCGCATCCTGCGGACGCCGCTTCACCTGGTCAGAAATATTCTGCGGGCGCACATCCCGGCGTTCCCGATGGGTCAGCACGATAGCACCGATCATCGCGACCAGAAGCACAAGGCCCGCGGCTTCGAAAATATAGAGATATTTGGAATAAATCAGCGCGCCGATCGCTTCGATATTGTCGAGATCCGCCGATACGGGCGCCGCCCGGTTGGCAAGATCGATCGCGCCTGCGCTCCACGCACCGCCCGCGATGATCAATTCTCCCGCCAGCACCAGCGCGATCAACAGTCCGAAAAAGCCATAGCGGACAAAGCCACTGCGCAATTCCGCAAAATCAATGTCGAGCATCATGACGACAAAGAGGAACAGCACCGCGACCGCGCCGACATAAACGATGACCAAAAGCATCGCGATGAATTCAGCACCAACCAGCACCATCAGGCCCGCTGCGTTGAAAAAGGCGAGGATCAGCCACAGCACGCTGTGCACCGGATTGCGCGACAATACGGTCAGCGCGCCCGACAAAATGACAATGGCGGCAAAAAGATAAAAGGCGAAGGTCTGTATCATAATATCCCCCTCACCGATCAACGATAGGGCGCATCAGCGGCGATGTTCGCCGCGATAGCGCGTTCCCAGCGATCCCCATTGGCGAGCAGCTTTGACTTGTCATACAAAAGCTCCTCACGGGTTTCGGTTGAAAATTCGAGGTTCGGGCCTTCGACAACGGCATCGACCGGGCAGGCTTCCTGACAAAAGCCGCAATAAATGCACTTCGTCATGTCAATGTCATAACGTGTCGTGCGGCGGCTGCCGTCATCGCGCGGTTCGGCTTCGATCGTAATCGCCTGGGCCGGGCACACCGCTTCACACAGCTTGCACGCAATGCAGCGTTCTTCGCCATTGGGATAGCGGCGCAAGGCATGTTCGCCGCGGAACCGGGGCGACAGCGGATTGCGCTCATAGGGATAGTTGATCGTCGCCTTGGGCTTGAAGAAATACTTCAAGGTCAGCCAATGCGCCTTCACAAATTCCCAAAGGGTGAAGGTCTTAATGAAGTGAGCGATCGCACTCATGCGCCGTACCTTGTCAGCATCAGATAACCGGAAACGATGAACACCCAGAGCAGCGACAGCGGCAGGAAGACCTTCCAGCCAAGGCGCATCAGCTGATCATAGCGGAAGCGCGGCACAGTCGCCTTGATCCAGGAAAAGATGAAGAAGAAGATCAGGATCTTGGCAAAGAACCAGATGATCCCCGGCACAGCATAAAGCGGCGCCCAATCAATGGGCGGCAACCAGCCCCCCCAGAAGAGAATGGCGTTGAGGCCACACATCAGAATGACGTTGGCATATTCACCCAGCCAGAAGAGCGCAAAGCTCATCGACGAATATTCGGTCTGATAGCCAGCGACGAGTTCTGATTCCGCCTCGGTCAGGTCAAAGGGCGCACGCGCCGTTTCCGCCAGCGCCGAAATCAGGAACACCACCGCCATCGGGAACAGCAGCGGGTTAAAGCCAAAGCCGTTGAACAGGCCCAAAATCGTGCCCTTTTGCGCCAGAACAATCTCTGACAGGTTGAACGAATTGGCCCACAAAACGACGGAAATCAGCACAAAGCCAATCGAGACTTCGTAAGACACCATCTGGGCTGCGGCCCGCAGCGCGGAATAAAAGGGATATTTGGAGTTGGAGGCCCAGCCCGAAATAATCACCCCATAAACGCCCAGCGACGACGCAGCGAGGAGGTAAAGCAGGCCGACATTGATGTCAGCCAGCACCATGCCCGGGCCGAATGGCACCACCGCCCAGACGATCAACGCGACCGTAAAGGTGATGATCGGCGCCAAGAGGAAGAGCCCGCGATTGGCGGCCGATGGGATAATCGTTTCTTGCAGCATGACCTTCAGGCCGTCGGCAAAGGACTGCAACAGCCCCAGCGGACCAACGACATTCGGGCCACGGCGCAGCGCCATGGCGGCCCAGATCTTGCGGTCTGCATAAATGATCATGGCCACCGCCAGCATCAGCGGCAGCGCGATCATGAGGATCAGGACGGTGGTTGCCAGGAACCAGCCGAACGCCTCACCGCCCCAGGATTGAAACCATTGGGTAAAGGTCATTCCGCTGCCTCCAGCCATTCTTCGCCTTTGACCAGTTCGCTGGAGCAGCGCTGCATCGTTTCCGAGGCGCGGCAAATGGCGTTGGTCAGGTAAAAATCCTTGATCGGATAATCGGCGATATCCGCGCTTGCCTTATCCGGCAGCGCCGGGACGTCCCAGCCATAGTCCGCCAGCCCTTCACGGCCGAGCGCGGGAACCGCCTTTGCCATGGCGGCGCGCAGATCCTCAAAGCTGTCGAACGGCAGGGTCTTGCCGGTCAGATCAGACAAGGCGCGGAAAATGGACCAATCTTCGCGGGCATCGCCGGGCGCGAACACCGCGCGGTCACCCCGCTGCACCCGGCCTTCCAGATTGACATAGGTGCCCGGCTTTTCGCTATAGGCGGCACCGGGCAGGATCACATCCGCCGCATGCGCGCCGGCATCGCCATGATGCCCGACATAGACTTTAAAGCTGTCTGCAAACAGGCTGTAATCCACCTCATCTGCCCCCAGGAAGAAGGCAAGCTTTGGCTTTTTCGCCGCCAATGCCTTGATGCCGCCATCAAAGGCATAACCCAGCATCAGACCGCCCATGCGGGCCGCCGCAAAGTGCAGGACGTTAAAGCCATTCCAGCCTTGGCGGACGAGCTTGTATTTCTTGGCAAAGGCAAGGGCCGCGCCATGGGCGCCTTCATAACGCAGCGCGCCTCCGCCAACGATGATGACGGGACGTTCCGCCGCCTTAAAGGCATCGGCCACATGCTTGGGCAGTTTCGACAACAGGCCGAGGCCCGTGCCCAGAAACTCTGCCTTATAGCTCAGATCGGTTTCAGGGCCGATGGCAAAGACCTTTGCACCCTTTTTGCGCACCGCCTTTTGAATGCGCGTATTCACCAACGGCGCTTCGCGGCGCAGGTCCGATCCGACGAGCAGGATGACATCCGCGGTTTCAACATTGGCAATGCCCGTGTTGAAATTCACCGCCGACAGGCTGGACGTGTCATAGGCAAGGCCGGTCTGACGCCCTTCAAACATGCTGCCACCCAGCGATTTCACCAGCTGGCGCGCGGCAAACATGGTCTCGGAATCGACCATATCGCCCGCGATCGCGGCAACGGATTTCCCCGCCTTTTCGGCGGCCGCGGCAACGGCCTTAAGCGCCTCGGCCCAATCGACGGCCACCAATTTGCCGTTTTTGCGGACGTAAGGCCGGTCGAGACGGCGATGAACAAGGCCATCCACGGCGTGGCGCGTCTTGTCGCTCGCCCATTCCTCATTCACGTCTTCATTGATGCGGGGCAGCGCCCGCAGCACCTGACGCCCACGGCTGTCCAGGCGGATATTGGTGCCCACGGCATCCATCACATCAATCGCCGGGGTCTTTTTCAGCTCCCACGGGCGGGCGATAAAGGCATAGGGCTTGGACGTCAGGGCGCCAACCGGGCACAGATCCACGACATTGCCCGACAATTCGCTGGTCACGGCCCGTTCCAGATAGCTGGTGATCTGCATATTCTCGCCACGATAAATCGCGCCGATTTCCTCAACACCCGCCACTTCTTCGGCAAAACGAACGCAGCGCGTGCACTGAATGCAGCGCGTCATCACCGTCTTGACGATGGGGCCCATATATTTTTCGGTCACGGCCCGCTTATTTTCATCATAGCGGGAATTGCCGCGCCCATAGGCCACGGCCTGATCCTGAAGATCGCATTCACCGCCCTGATCGCAGATCGGGCAATCCAGCGGGTGGTTGATGAGCAGGAACTCCATCACCCCTTCGCGCGCTTTTTTGACCATCGGGCTATCGGTGCGGATCACCTGGCCTTCGCTGGCTGGCAGCGCGCACGACGCCTGCGGCTTGGGCGGGCCGGGCGATACTTCGACCAGGCACATGCGGCAATTGCCGGCAATGGACAGCCGCTCATGATAGCAGAAACGCGGGATTTCCTTGCCCGCAAGCTCGCACGCCTGAAGGATCGTGGCCCCGGCGGGGACTTCGACCTCGAGGCCGTCGACGGTGAGTTTAGGCATGATCGATGCCCATCACTGCGCGGTCGCCACGGCCGCGGGCCTTGCCACATAGCGCGCCCACAAGCCGTC
>JBJOJQ010000056.1:0-10590 GCA_046046525.1 Pseudomonadota bacterium | reverse complement strand
CCGCAGCGGCTTGCCCGCCAGATCGCTCTAAATCTGGCAGAACTGCCGGTCGGGCTGAGACCCGCAAGGCAAGGCAAGGGTCCACCCGGGTGGGCACGCGACTGGATGATTTGGGAAATCTGGATGCCCCGTGAGGATTCGAACCTCAATAGACGGAGTCAGAGTCCGTAGTCTTACCGTTAGACGACGGGGCATCAGTGAGGCGGCGCAGATAGGTATTTGGCCTGATTCTGTCAACGGTGGTCACGCCGACCGGGCGGCGCTTGCGATGCGCGCCAACTGGCCCTAGGTTTGTCGGCAAGTACCGCCGGGCATTTCCCCGCGCCGGAAGAAGACAAGAGCTTGTACATCATGGTGGACAATGCCACCCAGACGATGCCCATGCGCCGGGGCAAGGGGGCGCGTGGACGACCTGTGAAAAGCCCGCCAGCGGCGCGGCCCACCACAGACCGCCAACCCGGCCCAGCGCGTGAGCACCCGGCCACCCGCCGCAACTATGCCGCGCTTGACCTTGGAACCAATAATTGTCGCCTGCTGATCGCCCGGCCCGATGGCACGCGCTTTACCGTTGTCGATGCCTTTTCGCGGATCGTCCGTCTGGGCGAAGGTCTGGCCGCAACCGGCGCGATCAGCCCGGCTGCGATGGACCGGGCTTTGTCCGCTTTGTCGGTCTGCGCTGATAAGCTGGTCCGGCGCAATGTCTTCATGGCCCGTTCCGTCGCGACCGAAGCGTGTCGGCGGGCCGCCAATGGCCCTGAATTTGTGGCCAAAGTCTATCGGGAGACGGGCATCAAGCTCGACATCATTACCCCGCAGGAAGAGGCGCGGCTGGCGGTGCTGGGGTGCCATGTCTTGCTGGAGGACGGGGATAGCCCGGCGTTGATCTTTGACATTGGCGGGGGGTCCACCGAATTGGTGCTGGTCGATACGGCCAGCGGCACGCCCCGCACGCTGGACTGGCGGAGCATTCCCTGGGGCGTCGTGTCTTTGAGCGAAAGCGTGCCGCACGATACGCGCGACCCATTGGCCCGCATGGCAGCCTATGCGCAGATGCGCGCGCAGGTCCGCGACAGTCTGGGCGATTTTGCAACCACGCTCAGCGCGGCAGCTGCTGCGGATTGCCGGCTGCTGGGGACAAGCGGCACCGTGACGACGCTGGCCAGCGTCTATCTGGGGCTGGGCCATTATGAGCGGCGCTTGGTCGATGGGCTGCGCGTCGACGTGTCCGCGATGCGCGATATTTGCACAACATTGGCCGACCAGTCGGTGGCCGATCGCGCCCGCCAGCCCTGTATCGGGGCGGAACGCGCCGATCTGGTTGTGGCGGGCTGTGCCATTCTGGAAACCATATTTGATATCTGGCCCGCCGACCGTGTGGGCGTGGCGGATCGCGGCATTCGCGAGGGGATTTTGCGCCAGTTGATGGCCGCGGGAGAGAAGAAATGAGTCGCGGCGGCATTGCAGGGCGGACCCGCGTAAAAACGGCCAAGGGCCGCAAAGTTGCCTCCACCCGCTGGCTCGAACGCCAGTTAAACGATCCTTATGTCAAACGCGCCAAGGCAGAGGGCTATCGCAGCCGCGCCGCCTATAAGCTGATCGAACTGGATGAACGTTTCGGCTTTTTGAAGGGCGCAAAGCGCGTTGTTGACCTGGGCATTGCGCCGGGGGGATGGGCGCAGGTTGTCCGCAAGCTCTGCCCCAAGGCGCATGTGGTTGGCATTGATTTGCTGCCTGTCGAGCCCTTGGAAGGCGTGACGATCGCCCAAATGGACTTCATGGCCGATGAGGCCCCGGACTGGCTGACCGAGGCGCTGGGCGGCCCTGCGGATATTGTGCTGTCCGACATGGCGGCGAATACGGTTGGCCATCCACAAACAGACCATTTGCGCACCATGGGCTTGGTTGAAGCCGGCATGGACTTTGCGTGCGAGGTGCTGCGCCCCGGCGGTCATTTTGTCGCCAAGGTGCTGGCCGGTGGCGCGGATCATGATCTGGTCGCGGCGCTGAAGCGCAATTTCACCGCCGTCAAACATGCCAAGCCGCCCGCCAGCCGCAAGGACTCATCCGAATGGTATGTCATTGCGACCGGGTTTAAGGGCCGCGTGGCGGACGCAACGCCTAGCGGGTCTTGACGTAACTGCCCGGTGCCGCCTCCAGCGCTGGAAGCTTGCCCTCACCCGGCACGCGGGCGCCTTTGGCCTTCACCATCTTGGGGGACTGCGTCCGCAGCCAGTCCACCCAATAGGGCCACCAGCTGCCCTTGGTTTCGGTGGCGCCGGCCACAAAATCCTCAAAGCTGGCAATATCGGCGGCGTCATTGGTCCAATATTGATATTTCTGGGCGGCAGGCGGGTTCACAACGCCTGCAATATGGCCAGACCCGGCCAGCAGGAACGTCATCGGCCCGGTGAACTGATCCCGCATTTTCCAGACGCTTTCGGCCGGTGCGATATGGTCTTCGCGCCCCGCCTGAATGAAGCTTGGCGTCTTCACCTTGGTCAGATCAAGCGGCACGCCCAGCGCGACGAGGGCGCCGGGCTGGGTCAGGCGATTGTCGCGATAGAGATCGCACAAATAGCTGTTGTGCCATTTTGCCGGCAGGTTGGTGACATCGCCATTCCAGTGCAGCAGATCAAAGGCCGGATAGGGTTCGCCCAAGAGATAATTTTTGGAAACGGTGCTCCAGATCAGATCATTGCCGCGCAGCAGATTGAAGGTGGCGGCCAGATACCGCCCATCAATCACGCCATTATGCCCCAGCTTTTCCACCATCGCGATCTGGGCATCATCAACAAAGTTCAGCAGATCGCCGGCCTTTTCGAAATCGACCTGGGCGGTGAAGAAGGTGGCCGAACAGACCTTGTCCGCCTCCCCCTTGGCGGCCAGCACGGCAAGGGCGGCGGCCAGCGTCGTGCCTGCCACGCAATAGCCGATCGTATGCACCGACGGGACGTTGAGCAGGTCGCGCACGACATCCATCGCCTCAATCTGCGCCGCGATATAATCATCCCAGATCAGATCGGCGAGGCTTTCGTCCGCCGATTTCCACGACACGACAAACACGGTCACGCCCTGATCGACGCACCATTTGATAAAGCTTTTTTCCGGCGTCAGATCGAGAATGTAGAACCGGTTGATCCATGGCGGAAAAATCACCAGCGGGGTCTTCAGGACACTCTCTGTGGCCGGGCTATACTGGATCAGCTGAAACAGCCGCGTTTGATAGACGACCTTGCCCGGGGTGACCGCAATATTTTCGCCCAGGCGAAAGGCGTTGGGATCCGTATGGGTCAATTGGCCCCGTTGCAGGTCCGTGACCAAATGGGTCAGGCCCGACATCAGGCTGGCGCCATTGGTTTCAATCGCCTTGCGCAGGGCCACCGGGTTGGTGAAGGGCGAATTGGCCGGCGACATGGCGTCGACCAGCGTCTTCATCGCAAAATGGAGCTTTGCCTTATCCGCCTTGTCGGTGGCGGGTACGCTGTCTGCCAATGACATCAGATGATCGGCCATCACCGCATAACCTTGCCGCATCAGATCAAATAGCGGGTGATCCCAGTCCTCCCCCTGAAAACGACGGTCCTTGGGATTGACCTTATCGCGGTTGATCTGCGCAATCGGGGCCAGCACCTGGCCCCAGGCGTCCAGCGCATGGCGATAAGCAGCCATGGGATCGGCAAGATTGGCGGTCTGGTCTTTCGGATCGTCGGTCATCGTCACGTCCTGTCCGGCCCTTGGTTGCGACATCGGCCTTGGGATGGCATAGCGCCGAAATTCTCTAGCTGAAAGCGACCAATGTCCGAAGAATTCTATCGTATGAAGCGCTTGCCCCCCTATGTCATCGCGGAAGTCAACGCGATGCGGGCAGCCGCGCGTGCGGCAGGAGAGGATATTATTGATCTGGGCATGGGCAATCCTGACCTGCCCCCCCCACCCCATGTGATCGAAAAACTGGCCGAAGTCGCCCGCGATCCCAAGGCGCATGGCTATTCCGCGTCCAAGGGAATCCCGGGGTTACGGCGGGCGCAGGCCAATTATTATGGCCGCCGCTTTGGCGTCGATGTGGATCCGGACAGCGAAGTCGTGGTGACCCTGGGGTCGAAGGAAGGGCTCGCCAATCTGGCCCAGGCCATCACCGCACCCGGCGATGTCGTGCTCGCCCCCAACCCCAGCTATCCCATTCACACCTTTGGCTTCATCATTGCGGGCGCCACGATCCGCAGCGTCCCGACAACGCCGGATGAACACTATTTCGAATCACTTGAACGCGCCGTGCGCTACACCGTGCCCAAGCCATCGGTGCTCGTCATGGGCTATCCATCAAACCCGACCGCCGAGGTTGTGGATCTGGCCTTTTACGAACGTGTGGTCGCCTTTGCCAAGGAACATGGGCTTTGGGTCCTGTCTGATCTCGCTTATTCAGAGCTTTATTATGATGGCGTCCCAACCCCGTCGATCTTGCAGGTGAAGGGCGCCAAGGATGTGGCGATTGAGTTTACGTCCATGTCGAAAACCTATTCCATGGCGGGCTGGCGCATCGGTTTTGCGGTTGGCAACAAGACCTTGATCGCGGCGCTGACGCGCGTGAAATCCTATCTGGATTATGGCGCCTTCACCCCCATTCAGGCCGCCGCTGTCGCGGCGCTCAACGGCCCGCAGGACATTGTTGCCGCCAATCGTGACCTGTATCGCAAACGGCGTGATGTGCTGGTCGACAGCTTTGGTAAGGCGGGCTGGGACATCCCATCGCCGCGTGCGTCGATGTTTGCCTGGGCGCCCCTGCCACCGGCGCTTGCGCATATGGGCAGCCTTGAATTTTCAAAGCAGCTTTTGACGCATGCCGGCGTCGCCGTGGCCGCCGGCGTGGGCTATGGCGAAGAAGGCGAAGGCTATGTGCGCATCGCCATGGTGGAAAATGAACAGCGGCTGCGGCAGGCCGCTCGCAACATCCGCAAATATTTCCAAAGCCTTGGTCTCAACACCCCGGCGATGAAGGGCGAATAATCCGTGCCTGTTCCAGGCTTTGCCTTTTGTTATCGGTTTCGGGTGCGGTGGTCGGAAGTGGACCCGCAAGGCGTGGTGTTTAACGCCCGCTATCTGGATTATGGCGACCTTGGCATCACCGAATATTGGCGCGCGATCGATTTTCGCAATAATGACGACGCCGGACCCATGGATTTCCACGTCGCCCATGCCGAGGTGGATTATAAAAAGCCGATCACGCCCGATGAATTGATCGACATCTGGTGCCGGACCGAACGACTGGGCACGACATCCATGACGATCCTGATGGAATTACATGGCGCCGGCACATCGGGCGATGATTTGCGCGCGATTATCCGGGAGGTGCAGGTCTTTGTGGATCTGGACACCCATCGCCCCAAGCCGCTGCCCGATATTGTGCGGACCCGGTTCACCGCCTTTGATGCGCAGGACAAGGTGTTGATCCGCGGCGAAGGCACGGCGGAAGACGCGCCCCAATAAAAAGGCAGCCGGCGGGGGATGACCGCGCGGCTGCCAATATGGCCCGAGGAGATGGGGGGGGAGTGTCGTCGGGCTGTCTGTCTTGATGAGGCTCAGCGGGCCTTTTCGTTGCACTTCGCCAGCTGATCCGCGGTGAAATCCTTGCCATTGGCAGAGAAGGCCGAAATCTTGCCGATTTCGCGCGCAGCCGAGGCGCAGACGATTTCCGGGCGGCTGCTGGCCTTGGTGGCAACACAGGCCTGGCCGGCGCACTTCCAAAGAACATCACGCGCGACAACCGTGTTCGCCGCAGAGAAGGCAGCTTCCGGAACCAGACGATAGCCAGCGGTCTGCGCAAAGGCATTGGTCGCGGTGCCAGCGAACAAAGTGGCCGAGGTTGCAAAGGCGGCAAGAGCGATAAGGGTACGCATGGGGGGAGGTCCTTTCTTCATCGTTTTTTCAGTTGCGAATCACTACCTATCGAAATAGATTGCAAGTTGCAACTCAAAACTGAAATTATTTTGCGTCGGACAGGAAATGCGTTAGCCTGTCGCGCGTTAAATGGGTTTGAAAGGCCAGAGTTCAATGGGCGAACTGAAAGAGGATCTCACAAATATCGGCTGTGGCCTGCCGGCTGCGCTGGAATCGATGGGGGAACGCTGGTCATTCCTGATTCTGCGTGGCGCCTTTAATGGCCTGCATCACTTTGAAGAATTTCAGGCCACATTGGGCATTGCACGCAATATTCTGGCCAATCGGCTGGGTCGGTTGGTGGATCACGGCATTCTGGAACGGCAGCCCATGCCCGATGATCGCCGCAAGATTGAATATCGCCTGACGGAAAAAGGCGCCGCCTTGCTGCCGGCGATGCTGGCGCTGCGCCAATGGGGTGAGGTTTGGGAAACCGGCACGCCATCAACGCCCGTACTGGTCGACCAGCGCGACGAACAGCCGATCCGCAAGGTGATGATTCTCTCGCATGATGGCCGGGAATTGCAGCTGGGCGATCTGTGCTGGAAGCATGCCCATGAAATCAAGCCGCTGGAGGCGCCGCGTCTTCAGGTCGTCGCCTGATCTTTTTCGCTTTGGCCATAAAAAAGGCCCGGCGCCTTGGGCGGCCGGGCCTTTTTTTATCGACATTGACCGCGGTGATCAGTCGTAATCGCCGCCCAGATTCTGGTTGCGCGGCGGGGCCGCCGCCGTCAGGCGAAGGGCTTCGGCGGCGCTCGACAATGAGGTCATTTCGTCCGATTCGACTTCATCGTCAATGCGAACGCGTTGCAGGCTGCCCACAATCGCTTCCTGAAGCTCATCGGTGCGAATCGTTTCTTCGGCGATCTCACGCAGCGCAACGACCGGGTTTTTATCGCGGTCACGATCGAGCGTCAGTTCAGCACCGCCGGAAATCTGGCGCGCCCGCTGGGCTGCGACCAAAACGAGATCAAAGCGGTTCGAAACCTTGTCGACGCAATCTTCAACAGTCACGCGCGCCATGTAGCGCCTCCATCTCTTCGGACATTCGGGAAAGCGCGCTCGCTATCAGCCGCTTGCACTTCTGTCAAGAATTTGGCCTTTAAGGCGCGTGAGCACGACCCCGATCTCCCCTGATTTTCATGGCCTTGTTGATGGCCATCAGGTCCACCTTGTGTCAGATGGTGCGGCCCGGCTGCATGGCCTGAGCGCGATGATCAACGGCGCCACCCGGTCGCTGAAGCTGTTTTATTACATCTTTGCCGATGATGCCGTGGGGGCTTTGGTGCGCGATCAGTTGATCCAGGCCTGTGCCCGCGGCGTCGCTGTCACGCTGCTGCTGGATGGTTTTGGCTCCAGCCGCCTGCCCGATGCGTTTCTGGACCCCCTGCGCGCCGCCGGTGCGCGGGTTGACCGCTTTCTCCCCCATAAAGGGCGGCGCTATCTGCTGCGCAATCACCAGAAACTGATCCTCGCCGATGACCGGGTGGCGATGATCGGCGGCGCCAATATCGCCGAGGATTATTTCCGGCCCAAGGGCGCCATTCTGCCCTGGCATGATCTGGCGCTCTGGATCGAAGGGCCGCAGGTCGCGCGCCTTTCCGCCTATGTCGATGCGTTGCAGGCCTGGATGCAGACGCGCCGCCAAGGCATCCGCCGCCTGCAAGCCATTTTGGCGGCGAGCAGCGATGTGACCGGCCCGATCCGCTGGCTGATGGGCGGGCCGTTTGAACGGCTGAACCCGCTGGCCCGGGCGCTGCGCTTTGATCTGGATGCCGCCACCCGCGTTGACATGGTGCAGGCCTATTTCGCCCCGGACTTTACCTTTTTGCGGCGCCTGGCCCGGATTGCCCGGCGGGGCCGCCTGCGCCTAATTACGGCGGCGCAATCAGATAATGACACAACAATTGGCGCGGCGCGGCATTGCTATGGCCGGTTGCTGCGCGAAGGTGCTGGCATTTACGAATATCGGCCAGCGCGGCTGCACATGAAGCTGATCGTGGCCGACGACATCGTCTATATCGGGTCTGCCAATTATGACACGCGCAGCATTTTCCTGAACGTCGAACTCATGCTTCGCATTGAGGATAAGGGCTTTGCCGATCAGATGCGCCATTTTTGCCAGGCGCAGTTGAAATCCTGCCAAAAGATTGACCGGCAATGGCTGAAGCGCGTGTCCGGGCCGTTCCGCAAGCTGCGCTGGTTTCTTGCCTATTTCCTCTTTACCTCAGTGGATTACACAATCACCCGGCGGTTCAATATCGGGCCAGACCGTCGGCGCTGGCGCCCCTTGCGCGCCGCACGCAAGGTTGATTGACGTTGCAAGCGCGGCTTGCCAATCAGGCCGCCATGCGGGGTAAATTCTTGATAATCGCCATGCTATTGCTGGGTCTGCCAGCCGGGGTGCCGGCGCAAGACCTGCCCCGTCCCGGCAGCGAGCTTGATCGCATCATCGGCAAGGATGCGCGCGCGGTGATCCAGCTGCTCGGCCCGCCCCGCCAGGACAGTCGTGAAGGCCCCGCCCGGCGGCTGCAATTTGCCAATTCGGCCTGCATTCTGGATGTTTATTTCTACCCGCCCGCACAGGGCCAATCACCGCTTGCCACCTATACGACGGCGCGTGTCCCCGACGGCCGCGATGCCGAGCGCAACAGTTGCATCAGCGTGCTGCGGATGCAGCGTTAAGTTCTGCCAGCGCCCAGCCAACAGCATCCCGCACAACATCTGACGGGTCAGCGACAAGGGCCTGAAGTACCGGGATAAGGTGGGCGTCACCGCTATTGCCCGCCGCAATGGCAGCGTTGCGGACCATGCGATCCCGCCCAATCCGCTTGATTGGAGATCCGGCAAAAACCTGGCGGAAACTGGCATCGTCCAGCCGCAACAGATCCGCCAGCGCAGGCGCCACCAATTCCGCCCGCGGCGCAAAGGCCCGGTTGGCGGCGGCCGCATCTGCAAATTTGTTCCACGGGCAGACCGCCAGACAATCATCGCATCCATAAATGCGATTGCCGATCGCCCGACGAAATTCGTGCGGGATGGGGCCTTTATGTTCGATCGTGAGATAGGAAATGCACCGCCGCGCATCGAGCCGATAGGGCGCAATGAACGCATCGGTCGGGCAGGCGGTCTGGCACGCGGTGCAGCGCCCGCAATGATCGCTTTCCGGAGGATCGGCGGGCAGATCCAGCGTGGTGTAAATGGCACCCAGAAACAGCCAGCTGCCATGATCGCGGCTGACAAGATTGGAATGCTTGCCCTGCCAGCCCAGGCCGGCCGCCCCGGCCAGCGGCTTTTCCATGACGGGCGCTGTATCGACAAAAACCTTGAGCGCACAGGGCGCCTGATCAACCATCCAGCGGGCCAGCGCCTTCAGTGCCTTTTTGACGACATCATGATAATCCTGGCCCTGCGCATAGACCGAAATCCGCCCCCGATCCGGCGTTTCGGCGAGCGCCAGCGGATCAGTTGCCGGCGCATAGCTCATCCCCAGAAGAATAACGGAGCGCACCTCGGGCCATAGCGTCTGCGGGGCAGCCCGTTGATCTGCCCGGGCCTCCATCCAGCCCATGTCGCCATGCGCCCCGATATCGAGCCAATTCTGCAATCGCGCCGAAAAATCATGCGCCCCATGCGTGACACCACAGGCCGCAAAGCCAAGCGCCGTCGCCTGTGCCTTGATGGCATCAGCCGTTAGAGGATTGGCAGGGTATGGCTTGCGAGGCATCGGCGCAAACCGCTACCACGCGATGCGGACAGAGGGAATGCACAGCATGACAGATGACGTGGCCGTCTGGGCAGACAATATCACAAAGTCTTTTGGCCCATCCCCAGCGGTGCGCGGGGTGAGCCTGTGCGTGCCGCGGGGCATGATTTACGGCGTGCTTGGCCCCAATGGCGCCGGCAAGACGACCAGTCTGCGCATGTTATTGGGCGTGATCGATCCGGATACGGGGAGCCGGCAGCTCTTGGGCCACAGGAATCCGCGCGCGGTGCGCCATCGGGTCGGCTATTTGCCCGAAGAGCGGGGGCTTTATGGCGGCATGACCGCGCGCGAGGCCATTGCCTTCATGGGCGCGCTGCGCGGCCTGTCCTGGGCTGAAGGGCGCCGCCGCGCGGGCGATATGATGACATCGGCGGGCCTGGGCGCGGCCATCGACAAAAAGATCCGCACCCTGTCCAAAGGCATGGCGCAGATCGTCCAGCTGCTGGGCAGCATCGTGCACCGGCCCGACCTGATCGTCCTGGATGAGCCTTTTTCCGGGCTTGATCCGGTGAATCAGGAACATCTGGAAAGCCTGGTGCGGGCCGAAGCCACCCGGGGGGCAACCATCCTGTTTTCCACCCATGTCATGAGCCATGCAGAGCGGCTGTGCGCACGTTTGGCGATTATTGCGGGCGGCAAGCGGCGTTTTGAAGGTACGGTGGAGGAGGCCCGCGCCATCTTACCAATGCGTGCCCATTATGTGCCCTGTCATCGTCCAGAGGCTGCGGCCGTGCTGTTGCCTGAGGACGCGCATTTTGACGGGCGGGCCTGGACCTTCACCGTGCCCGACCAAGGGGCCGAATCGCTGCTGATCGCGCTGATCGAGGCCGGCCATGGTGTCGCGGGCCTGTCCATGCAGCGCCCGGGCCTGCACGATGCCTTTGTTCGCA
>JBJOJQ010000087.1:0-38308 GCA_046046525.1 Pseudomonadota bacterium | reverse complement strand
GACATCGACGCCTATTGCGCCGAGGTGCTGCACATCACACCGGCACAGCAAGAGGCGCTGCGTCTGGCCTATCTTGGATAAGCCAGACGCTGCAACAGGCGGTTTAGACGCGTGTCATCACCCATTGACCAGAGGCGTCTTTGCACGCCTGATAGGTTTCGGACTGGCTGGCGGCATCGGGCAGGTTCACGGTCTGCTTGATCATCCGGCACCCCGATGCGCCGTCGGATGCACGGCGGAGCAAGGCATTTGAAACATACCCCCAGGCAACGCCATTGTCTGAAACAAGATACCACGGCGTCCCTTCCGCCGCAGCCGGCACCCAAACGCGCACACCCTGGGGCAATTGGCCGACAATCCGGCCATTCAGGTCCGGGCGCGCCCGCACATTGACGGCGGCTGACGAGATAAAGGCATCGCCAATCTGCTGATAGCCGGTCCAGGGCTCAACACCCGGCGCGAATTTCAGGCCAGCCAGACCCGCGACGGTGCGCTGATCGACCATTTCGATGTTGCCCGAAGCGCCTGTCTGACTGTTGCTCCAACTTTGGTCTTCACCCTTGGCGAGCGCGTCCTGCATCGCTTGTTCGGCCTTGGCCCGATCTTCCTTTTGCATCTTGCAGCCAATGGCCGAGCCGCCAGCGGCCCCAATCGCGCCGCCCAAAATTGTGCCCAAGGTCCGATTGCCGCGACCCGCAATGCGGTTGCCCAGAAAGGCGCCGAATAGGCCGCCCACAACAGCACCGGTGGTCTGCTTCTTCCCATCGGCCGAACAGCCGAAAATGCCGCCGCCCGTTGACCGGGATGGCGCCGCTTCGGCCGAGGCTGCCATGCGGTCGGTTGATTTCGAAGCCCCCATCTGCGCGGGATCAATCGCGGCGGCCGGCGCTGCGGCAAGAAGAAAGGCGCCCAATGTTGTCGTCGAAATCAGATGGTGCATGTTGAGCATGTCGCCCCCTTTGCGCTGGATAAGATGCCAAATCGAAGCTGAGGGCTAGGCCAGACGCCCTGAATTGCCGCTGAACAGGTGGCGAAATGCGCAAAGCCGCATCGGGGCTTCTCAAGCGTTTCAATCTGACGCAAAGGGTTATGAACAGCCGAACGAGGAGAGCGGGCAGATGGGCCGCAAATATTTCGGAACCGATGGCATTAGGGGCCGGACCAACGCATCCGCCATGACAGCCGAAATGGCGATGAAGGTCGGCATGGCGGCGGGCGCGCATTTTGTGCGCGGCGATCATCGCCACCGCGTCGTCATTGGCAAGGACACCCGCCTGTCGGGCTATATGATTGAAAATGCACTGGTCGCAGGCTTTACCTCGGTGGGCATGGATGTGGTGCAGATCGGCCCTATGCCGACGCCTGCGGTCGCGATGCTCACCCGGTCGATGCGCGCCGACATTGGCGTCATGATTTCGGCAAGCCACAACCCCTATGAAGATAACGGGATCAAGCTGTTCGGACCGGATGGCTATAAATTGTCCGATGCGGATGAACAGGCGATTGAGGCGTTGATCGATGCCCAGCCCGCGCTGGCACCATCAGATAAGATTGGCCGGGCGCGGCGCGTGGAGGATGCGCGCGGGCGCTACATCCATTTCGCCAAATCCTGCTTTCCCGAAGAACTGCGCCTCGATGGGCTGAAAGTTGTGATCGATTGCGCCCATGGCGCTGCCTATAATGTCGCGCCATCAGCGCTTTGGGAATTGGGTGCCGAAATCGTTCCCCTGGGCGTGACCCCCAATGGCACGAACATCAATGATGCCTGCGGGTCCACCGCGCCGGCATTGCTTCAGGAAACAGTCGTCGCCAGCGGCGCCGATATTGGCATTGCGCTGGATGGTGATGCGGACCGGCTGATCATCGTCGATGAACAGGGACAGGTCGTTGATGGTGATCAGATCATGGCGCTCTTGGGATCAAGCTGGGCGCGCCAGGGCAAGCTGACGGGCGGCGGTGTCGTGGCAACCGTCATGTCCAATCTGGGGCTGGAACGTTATTTGACGGGGCAAGGCCTGACGCTGGAGCGGACCCAGGTCGGCGACCGTTATGTGCTGGAACGGATGCGCGAGGGCGGGTTCAATGTTGGCGGTGAGCAATCCGGCCATATGATCCTGACCGATTATGGCACCACCGGCGACGGGCTGGTCGCTGCCTTGCAGGTGCTGGCAGAACTTGTGCGGCAGGATCGCCCGGCCAGCGCGCTGCTCCATCTGTTTGAACCCGTGCCGCAGTTGTTGAAGAATGTCCGCTTTTCGGGCGGAAAGCCGCTTGAGGATGCCCGCGTCAAGGCGGTGATTGCCCAGGCCGAAGCCGATTTGTCCGGCGCTGGCCGCCTTGTCATCCGGCCATCTGGCACAGAACCGGTCATCCGCGTCATGGCCGAAGGTGATGATGCCGGGCAGGTTGAACGGCTTGTCGATGCGATCTGCGACGCTGTGAAAAAGGCCGCTGCTTGATGCTGGAGATGCGGCCAGATTGCGAACGCTGCGGCGCCGACGTGCCGGCGGATATGGGCGGCGCCTTTATCTGTTCGTTCGAATGCACTTTTTGTGCAGATTGTGCGGATGCGCTGGATGAACGCTGCCCCAATTGCGGGGGGGAGTTGCTGGACCGGCCCACGCGCGCGGCGACGCTACTCAGCACATATCCGGCATCAACCGATCGAAAGTTTCGGGGATGACGGCGCGGATCCTGATCATCGCTGGGTCTGATTCCGGGGGTGGGGCTGGCATTCAGGCGGACATCAAGACTGTGACCATGCTGGGCGGCCATGCCATGACAGCGATCACGGCGATTACCGCCCAGAATACGCAGGGCGTATCGGGCGTCCAACCCATTTCAGCCGATATGGTGGTGGCACAGATTGACGCGGTTGCCAGCGATATTGGCGTCGACGCTGTGAAAATCGGCATGATTGGCGCGGCCGACACCGCCCATCGTGTTGCCGACCGGCTGGCCGATCTTGGCGCGCCCATCGTCTTTGATCCCGTCATGATTGCCACCAGCGGGTCCGCGCTCGCCGATGATGCCACCATCGCCGTTTTTACCCGCCTGATGGACATGGCAACGCTGACCACCCCCAATTTGCCCGAACTGGCGGCCCTGGGTGGCGAGGCAGAGGCCCTGCGCCATGCCGGCACCTTGCTGATCAAAGGCGGCCATGCCGACGGCGGCACAATCATTGATCGGCTGGTCGACCGCACGGGTGAGGTGATGCGCTGGGAAGACAGCCGCATTGCAACGCGCAGCACGCATGGCACGGGCTGTACCCTTGCTTCAGCCATTGCAACGGGGCTTGGCCAAGGCATGACGCTGATCGAGGCCATTGACCGGGCCCGACGCTTTGTCCGCGCGGCGTTGCTGGCGGCACCGGGCCTTGGCCATGGCCATGGGCCGATGGGGCATCAGGCGGTGACCGGCTTTCCCCCGGCATGATGGCTGGCGTGGATGAGGCGGGACGCGGCCCCCTGGCCGGCCCCGTGGTCGCCGCGGCCGTTATCCTGTGCGACGGCGGGATCGCCGGCCTCGATGACTCCAAAAAGCTGAGCGCAAAGCGCCGCGCGACATTAGAGGCGATGATCCTTGAACACTGCCATGTCGGCATTGGCGTGGCGAGCGTGGCAGAGATTGATGAGATCAACATTCTGCAAGCGACATTTTTGGCGATGACCCGCGCGGTTGAGGCCTTGTGCGACCAAGGCCAGACGCCCGCCCATATTCTGGTCGATGGCAATCGCCTGCCCCGCTGGCGCTGGTCCGCCGAGGCTGTGATTGGGGGCGATGCGCTTCATCCCTGTATCTCAGCGGCGAGCATCATCGCCAAAGAACATCGCGACCGGATCATGATCGCTGCCGATTCGGATTATCCCGGCTATGGCTGGTCCTCAAATAAGGGCTATGGCTCTGCGACGCACATGGCCGCCCTGCGCAACTTGGGGCCATCACCGCTCCACAGACGGTCTTTTGCACCCGTCGCGCAGCATTTTTTTGACCTGTGAGTCCTCTGCGCCACACCACTAGGACTTGAGTCCCTGTGGATAACTTTGCGCCATATCTCGTGGGGGACTCCTTTCGTTCCGCTTATCGACACCCCTGACTCAAGGATTTCTGCGCCCTACCAAGGGTTGACGGCACCGATGCGATGACTCACCACGCCAGTTCTTGTTCGAAAAGGAGTGTCTGATGGGCGTGTTGGAGAAGGTTCGGAAGCCCGCGCTGAGAACCGTTGAGCTGCCGCTTGACCAGATCATTATGGGCGACTGCATTGAAGCGATGCGGGCGCTGCCAGATGCCTGTATCGACATGGTTTTTGCCGATCCGCCCTATAATCTTCAGCTGGGTGGCGACTTGTTCCGCCCCGAAGGCGGGCGTGTTGATGCGGTCGATAATGACTGGGACAAATTTGACAGTCTGCGTGCCTATGACGAATTTTCGCGCGCCTGGCTCACCGAGGCGCGGCGCATCCTGAAGCCCACCGGGACGCTGTGGGTTATTGGCAGCTATCACAATATCTTCCGCGTCGGATCTGTCCTGCAAGATGAGGGCTTTTGGATCCTGAACGACATCATCTGGCGCAAGGTGAACCCCATGCCCAATTTCAAGGGCACGCGCTTTACCAATGCCCATGAAACATTGATCTGGGCCTCAAAAGGCGAAAACGCGAAATACACGTTCAATTACCGCGCGATGAAAACGCTGAATGATGAGCTTCAGATGCGGTCCGACTGGTCCTTCCCGATTTGCGGCGGCCAGGAACGGATCAAACGCAACGGCACCAAGGCGCACCCGACGCAAAAGCCGGAAGCCTTGCTCTATCGGATCCTGCTGGCCTGCACCAAGCCGGGGGACATTGTCCTTGATCCGTTCTTCGGCACCGGCACAACAGGTGCGGTTGCCAAGCGACTGGGCCGTCATTTCATTGGGCTGGAGCGTGAGCTGGATTATGTGGATGTCGCGCAAGAACGCATTGCGGCCGCGCTTCCGCTGGATGAATCGGCCGTCCGGACGATGCAGGCCGACACCGCAGCCCCGCGCGTGGCCTTTGGGACGCTGGTGGAAACCGGCTATATTCAACCCGGCACGCAAGTCTGTGACCTGAAGCGCCGCTGGACCGCCACGGTCCGGGCCGATGGGTCGCTGGCGCATGACACAGGGGCAGGCTCCATTCACAAGCTGGGCGCAACGCTGCAAGGCGCACCCAGCTGCAATGGCTGGACCTTCTGGCATTATGAAACGCCCGATGGGCTGAAGCCGATCGACGCGCTGCGCCAGACCTATCTGCTTGCCACACAGCCTTGATGGCCGGGCCGTCTCGCACGGCGCGGCTCTATGCCCGGCCAACGGCGTTTATCGACGCGCCCTTTGGCTGTGACGGGCAATATGCGCGGCTGGCCGGTGGCCTGCAATTCTTTGCCGCGTGGGAGATGATCGCCACAGAAGAGGGACGGCGGACCGGCAGCTGGCTGGTGCCGGTTGACCGGGTGGAGGCATGGTGCGCGGGCCTGACCGAGGCGCAATCGGCGCGCGTCACGGGCATGATCGCGCGCGCCACAGCCCCGCGCCAACCCATTGATTTTGGGGCACACAGCCTGCGCTTCGATGCCCCGCACATCATGGGCATATTGAATGTCACGCCCGACAGCTTTTCAGGCGGCAATGCCTTTCTCGACAATCCTGCCGGGTCAGCCGCACTGGCCCGCACCATGGCAGAGGACGGCGCCACCATTATCGATCTGGGCGGGGAATCCACGCGCCCAGGGGCAGAGCTTGTCTGGGAACAGGATGAACTGAACCGGGTCCTGCCCGTGATCGACCAACTGAAAGACAGCGGACTGGTGCTCTCGCTCGACACCCGCAAGGCCGCTGTCATGGCCGCTGGGCTGGCGGCGGGCGCGCATATCATCAACGATGTGTCGGCCCTGCTGTTCGATGATCGCGCGCTGGATGTTATCTGCCAAAATGACTGTCCGGTCGTGCTGATGCATTATCCCGGCCCTCCCGGTGATCCGCACAGCAATGATGGCTATCACGATCCGCTGACGGATGTTTATGACTGGCTGGAGGCGCGCATTGATGCGGTGGAGGCCGCCGGGGTCAACCGCGCGCGGATCATTGCAGATCCCGGCATCGGCTTTGGCAAGCGCAGCGTTGCGGATAATCTGGCCATCATGAACGGTTTGGCGCTGTATCACGGCCTTGGCGTTCCCATCTTGCTGGGCGCCAGCCGCAAACGCCTGATCGGGGCGCTGTCGCACGAAGCCCCGGCACATCAACGATTGGGCGGATCCATTGCGCTGGCCTTGAAAGCGGCAGAGCAAGGCGCGCAGATCATCCGCGTGCATGACGTTTTTGAAAGCGTGCAGGCCCTGCGCGTCTGGCGTGGGCACCGCGATGCCGCGCTTTGCCCAGCCTGACCCAAGGTGCATCTCGCCCACATCATGGCGCGCCCCTAAACTGCCGTCATTGCAGCAAGGATTTTGTCCATGATCGCGCGCCTCGCCACAGCCTATCTTTTCACCGGCCTTGCCTTTGCCCTGATCGACAGTGTCTGGCTGCGGACCATGTATTCCCGGCTGTATCAGCCAGAATTGGGCGCGCTTTTGGGCAATCTTCGGCTTGGTCCGGCCATTGCCTTTTATCTGATCTATATTGCCGGGATGATCTGGTTTGCAGTGGGCCCGGCGCTGGCCAATGGCCGCTGGCAAACCGCGCTGGTGCAGGGCGCCATTCTGGGCCTGCTGTGTTACGCGACCTATGATCTGACGAATTTCGCCACGCTGAAGATTTGGAGCCTGAAGGTCACCTTGCTGGATATTTTGTGGGGTACGGTCCTGACCGGTAGCGCCTCGCTTGCCGGCTATGCCGCGACCAACGCGCTGTTCAACCGCGACTGATCTCTAGGCGACTTCGCTCATCCCCAGATCGGCTAGCTTGCGATACAGCGTCGAACGACCAATGCCGAGCCGCCGTGCAACTTCGGTCATCCGGCCGCGATAATGGCCAATGGCCAGGCGGATGATATCCGCTTCGATATCGTCCAGCGGACGCATATGGCCATCGGGCAGGAACAGGATGACCCCAGCTTCATGGATGGCGCCGGCGATATCTGCTGAGCGGCGATCACAGGCCCGGCTGGCAATATGCGGGAAATCAGCAACCGTCAGGGCATCGCCTTCACACAAGACAGCGGCCCGAAACAGCACATTTTGCAACTGCCGGACATTGCCGGGCCAGTCATAGCTGGCAAGCAGGTCCATCGCGGCATCGGTCATGCCCAAATCGCGCAAGCCCGGTTGCCGGGCGATGCGCGCCAGCAAATGCCGCGACAGCGCCGGAATATCGAGCGCCCGGTGCCGCAAGGGCGGGATCACCAGCTGGACAGCGGACAGCCGCTCTTGCAGCGCGCGTTCAAACACGCCCTTGGCCACAGCATCGGCCAGCGGATGGTTGGACGCGGCAAGTATCCGGACATCCACCTCCACCGGCAGGCGCGCACCAAGCGGCCGGATATAGCTGCTGTTGAAATAAGCGAGCAAAAGCCCCTGGGCTTCGGGGGACAGCGCGTCGACTTCATCCAGAAAGATCGTCCCGCCATGGGCATCGGCAAATTTGCCAATATGGCGCGTAAAGGCGCCTGCAAACGCCCCTTTTTCATGCCCAAAAAGATGGGAGAGAATAAGGTTGGAGGGGACAGCCGCGCAATTGATCGTAATCAGCGGCCGCTTGGCGCGGGGCGACGCGGCGTGGATCGCCTCTGCCACCATTTCCTTGCCGACACCGGCTTCCCCCTCAATCAAGACGGGCAGGCGGGTGCGCGCCGCCTTGGCCGCTATGGCCAGTGCTGTCCGAAATTCAGGCGCGGAGCCGACAATCTCATCAAAGCCCAGCGGCGTGGACATTTTTTCGGTCAAGGGCCGCAATTCGCCGGTCGTCAACGTATCGCTGACCGCCACGTCAAGCGCCGCCAAGAGCCGTTCCGGTGCAATCGGTTTGACAAGGAAATCGCTGGCCCCGGCCCGCATGGCCGCAACCGCCATGCCGACATCACTGACCGGCGTCAGCATCAGGATGGGCAGCAGGTGGCGCCGCGCCTTGACCTCCCGGATCAGGGCGACCGCCTCATCATCGGGCATGGAATGATCGATCAGGACAACGTCCAGCATCATGCCATCGCGCGTCCCCAGCATGGCGATGGCGGTTTCCGAATCGGGCGCAAAAAGCGTCCGCCAGCCCGCCCGTGCTGCCAAGGCAGAGACCAGTCGCTGTTGCGCCGGCTCATCATCGATAAGCATCACCAAGCGCATCCCGGTTGGCGTCATATTCGTCCCTCAAGCCACCCTGTTGGCCGGTCTTTCTAGGACGGAAGGGTAAAAACCGGCTTAACCAGCCAAGGGGCCAAGATCGGCACAATTCCACATGCTGGTCCTCATCTTGCGATTGCAGGCTTGAGGCGGGCGCCATCGCTGGGTAAAGCTACGCCAGAGATTTCAATTTGGAGCGAGAGCCAATGGCAAGCAACAACGACATGAAGGCCCATAATGAGACCTATGACGGTGTGATGTCCTTCCTCAAATGGGGGACGATCGTATCGGCGCTGGCCGCTGTTCTGGTCATTGTCCTGATCGCCGGCTGACGTGACACGGATCGCCGTCCTGAAAGAAAGCGCCGCGGGCGAAACCCGTGTCGCAGCGACGGCTGAAACTGTTCGCAAATTCATCGCCCTTGGCGCGTCCGTTGCGGTCGAAACCGGGGCGGGCGTTGCTGCTGCCATTGCCGATGCCGATTATGCCGCGGCTGGCGCCACGCTGGGCACGGCGGCTGAGATCGTCAAAGGGGCGGACATTATCCTGGGCGTACAGGGCCCGGACCCGGCGGCGCTGAACGGTGCGGCCTCGGGTGCCTGGCTGATCGCAGCCCTAGACCCCTTTGGTCAACGCAGCCGCGTGGATGCCTATGCCAAGGCCGGTGTTGATGCGCTCGCGATGGAATTCATGCCCCGCATCACGCGTGCGCAATCGATGGACATCTTGTCGTCCCAATCGAACCTGGCCGGCTATAAGGCGGTGATCGATGCGGCGGCGACCTATGGCCGGGCCTTTCCGATGATGATGACGGCCGCCGGCACAATTTCGGCCGCCAGAGCCTTTATCATGGGCGTGGGCGTTGCCGGTTTGCAGGCGATTGCCACGGCACGGCGGCTGGGCGCACAGGTATCTGCCACGGACGTCCGGTCGGCGACGCGCGAACAGATTGAATCGCTGGGCGCCAAGGCCATTTTTGTGGACAGCGTGGCGGGCATAGAAGGCGAAGGCGCGGGCGGTTACGCAACCGAAATGTCCGATGCCTATAAAGCCGCACAGGCAGAGCTGGTCTCGGCCCATATCGCCAAGCAGGATATTGTGATCACGACGGCGCTGATCCCCGGCCGCCCAGCGCCCCGCCTGATCAGCGATACGCAAATTGCCAGCATGAAGCCGGGCAGCGTGATTTTTGACCTGGCCGTTGCGCAAGGCGGCAATGTCGAAGGCGCCGTTGCCGACCAGATTGTCGAACGCCATGGCGTGAAGATCATGGGGTATAGCAACACGCCCGCGCACCTGGCCGCCGATGCCTCTGCGCTGTTTGCGCGCAATCTTTATAATTTCCTTTCCGCCTTTTGGGACAAAGACGCGGGCAAGCCCGTGCTGCCGGATGCGGATGAAATCACCACTGGCATCCGCCTGACCCATGGCGGCAAAGTGGTGCATGAACGGTTGATCGGTTAGCATGGCCCTGGCCATGACACGCCCGGACCTTGCCTCGACTGCGGAGCGATAAGCCATGGACTTTATCAGCATTCTTTCCATCTTCGTGCTGGCCTGTTTCGTTGGCTATTATGTCGTCTGGTCGGTGACGCCGGCGTTGCACACCCCGTTGATGGCGGTCACCAATGCCATTTCCTCTGTCATCATCGTCGGCGCGCTGATCGCGGCATCGCCGGCCGGCGATTGGGGCGCGGCCAAGCTTTTGGGCCTTGTTGCGGTTGCGCTGGCCGCGGTGAATATTTTCGGCGGATTTGCGGTCACCGAACGCATGCTCGCCATGTACAAGAAAAAGGATCGCTGATCGGGGCCTATCCCGTCTGGCGACCCTGACCAATCAGGGGGATCGCGCCATGTTCATCGGCCATTTTGCTCCGGCGCTGATCGCCGCCACCCATCCCAAGGCGCCATCGCTGCCCGTGCTCTTCATTGGCGCACAGCTGGTCGATTGGGCATTTTTCGGACTGTTGCTGACCGGCGTGGAAGCCATGCGCTTTGCCCCCGGCACCAGCGTGATGAACCCCATGGATCTTTATCACATGCCCTTTACGCACAGCCTTTTGGGGACGGCGCTATGGGCCGGCGCCTTTGCGTTGCTGCTGATGCGGGCCGGGCATGGCAAGGCGGGCGCGCTGATCGGCTTTGTCGTTGTGCTGTCGCACTGGCTGCTTGACCTGTTGGTCCATGTGCCAGACCTGACATTGTTCGGCCAACCACCGCGCCTTGGCCTGGGGCTGTGGAACCATCCGGCGATTGAAATGCCGCTGGAACTCGGCCTAACATTGGGCAGCCTGTGGCTTTATGCCCGCGCAACGGGCGGACTGCGCGCCAGTATCTGGGGCCTGGGCGCGCTGCTGCTGGGCCTGCAGGCGATCAACTGGGTCGGCCCGCAACCGGCACAGGTTGACGCCAGTGTCACCTATCTGGCCTGGTTTGCCTTTGGCGTGGCGACGCTGGGGGCGGTCTGGGCAGATCGCAGCGCGCGCCGCACAGCATCCCTCAAGCTCGTCTAAAGCGGCCGCACAAGCCGCACGGCAAGGCCGATCCAGGCCGGATCATCGAAAATCTGCTGCTTGGCCCCAGCGCCGAGCGGCAAAATCTGAATGCGGTTGTCTTGCCGCCCGATCAGGCGCCCGAAAACATAGCGGCCCGCCGGACGGGGGACGAGCACATCGCGGTTGAGTGCGGTCGCAAAGCCATCTGGCGCCACCCGGCCGCACCAAATTTGGTCGCCTGCGCGATAATCACCCACCCCCGCCTCAACAAGCACCGCGATCATCCCCGGATCAGGCGCCGGGGCAGGCACGACCTGCGCATGGCGCGGGGCCGCTGCGCCGTCTGCACCCAAAATCGCCGCAACCGGCAGGTCGGCGCGCTGTGGCAGCTCCACAAGATCCGCGGCATCCACATCAAGCGCGGCGGCAATCCGGTTCAGCCAATCGACCGATACGGTGCGTGTCCCCGTTTCCAGACGGCCAATGGTCTGCGCGGTGGTTGGCGGGTCGCACCGCGCGCCGACATCAGCCAGCGTCAGCCCTTTGGCGCGGCGCACTTCACGGATACGGGTGATCATATTCGCTCCAAATTAACCGATTTGGTTTTTCTCTTTCCTACACATGATCCTTGATGGCAAGAGCGATTCGACAGGAAGGAGGTGCCAATGCGCCCAATTTATGCCGAACGCCCAATGCCTGGGGATCAAAATGACCGGCGCGGCCCGCATCGCACGGTGCGGATGAACCTGGCCGAATCGCCGCTGGGCTGGCTGTGGGCGCGCAAGTTGATCACCGATCGGCAATGCGCGGCAGGCGAATTGCTGCGCCGCGATTATGAACAAGCGGGCCTTGGCCCAAGGGTCACGATGCGCTGGGACAGTGCACCGCCCCGGCAACCGCACCGTGCCGGCACCGATCCCGCCGGGGCGGCACAGGCCCATTTATCGGCGCGACAGCGTTTTGATGCCGCAATGGCCACGCTTGGCCCCGGTCTCGCGGATATCAGCTGGCGGCTGGTGTGTGCGGGCGATGGCATGGCCGCGGCCGAAAAGGCGCTTGGCTGGCCCAGCCGATCAGGCCGATTGGTACTGACACTGGCGCTCGACCGGATCGCGGATTACTACCGTGTTCCATAAATATGAGGAGACGGCCATGGCGCAGGCATTGTGGATGAAGAAGGCAGATCTTTCGACCACGCAGATCGTGGATCTGCCGGATATGCCCCTGGCGGACAATGCCGTCCGGCTGGAGATCCAAAGCTTTGCGGTCACCGCCAATAACGTCACCTACGCGGTGATCGGCGACATGTTTCAATATTGGAACTTCTTCCCGGCGCCCGATGGCTGGGGGATTGTGCCGATGTGGGGCCATGCCCGTGTCGTCGCATCGCATTGCCCCGATATTGCAGTCGGTGAACGCGTCTATGGCTATTTGCCGGCCGCCACGCATCTGGATGTGATCCCCGGCAAGATCAGCGCGAGCGGCTTTACCGACATGGCCGACCATCGCCAGCCGATGAGCGTCTTTTACAATCAATATAGCCGTCTGGCCGCCGATCCTGAGCATGACCCCGCCCATGAAGATGCGCGGATGATCTTTGGCCCCCTGTTCAAGACCGGCTTTTTGATTGAGGCCTTTTACCGGCGCAATGACTGGTTTGGCGCGACCGACCTTATCCTGACCAGCGCCTCATCCAAAACCGCCATGGCGCTGGCGCATTGTGCAAAAATCAATGCACCGGGCATACGCCGGATTGGGCTGACGTCGCCGGCCAATTGCGCCTTTGTGGCGGCAACAGGGCTTTACGACGCCGTCGTTGCGTATGATCAGGTGGACAGCCTGCCGCGCGTGCCGGCCGTCTCTGTCGACTTTGCGGGCAATGCCAGCGTGCTGCGCGCCATTCATACGCATTTTGCGCCTGACCTGCGCTATTCGAGCACGGTCGGTCTGACGCATGTCGATGGGCGCACCGGGCAGGACGCCCCTTTGCCGGGGCCAGAACCCGTCCTGTTCTTTGCCCCGACCGAGGCGCTGGAAACGATCAAGGCGCTGGGGCCAGCGGGCTTTGCCGCGGCGGTTGCGCAGGCCTGGACGTCGTTTATCGCGGCAACCCGCACGTCGGTGATTACCGAGCATCAGCACGGGCTGGACGCTGCGCAGCAGGTGTTCCTAAAGACGCTTGCCGGGGCCCAAAGCCCCGATAAGGGGATTGTTATCCAGCTGCCCTAAGCTGCGCCAAAATCTTGCGCTCTGTGGCAATGATCGGCGCAAAGCTGGGCCGGTCATGCATGGCCGCAACCCAGGCATAGGTGCGCGGATACAGGCTGCGGTCCACGGCGCATTGGGCATGGTCGAAATTGACGAACATCGAGGCAACCGCGATGTCCGCGATGCTGAGCGCACCCCCGACCAGGGTTTCGCCAGGGTCTGGCATCACGCTTTCCAGATAATCGAGCAACGGCGGCAAATCTTTGGTTTCCCCGTCAACCGCCATGGCTTCATCCCCGGCCTGCTTCAGGAACAACGGCCCAACAACACGGTTGAAAAAGCATTTGAAAACAATGCCAGCCATCATCGTATCGGCAAATTCTTCAAACCAGATGGCGCGCGCGCGATCCGCCGGATCAGCGGGCAGGATCGCGGGATCAGGATATTTGGCGTCAAGATAGGTGACGATGGCCGTAGAATCGGACACGGCAAAATCCCCATCGGCAAAGCCCGGCATTTTGCCAAACGGGCTGGCGCGCCGAAAATCAGGATCCGGATCACCCAGACGAATATTGCGGACGGGCAGGTCCAGCCCCTTTTCGGCGGCGACCACCATCACTTTGCGGACAAAGGGCGAAAAGGAATTGCCGTAGAGGATCATGATGGTCTTTCAGCGTTAAGGGGATGCACGCGGCAGAACTTGTCAGCGCCCGAAGAGAGATGCAAGAGGCGTGCATGCCACGCCTGTGCATCCTGACCCCCGATCCCGCTTATCACGAAAATTGGCAGCCCATGGCGGACCAGTTTCGGGCCTTATTTGGGACGGCGCTGTGCTTTCGCCCCTGGACCGATGCCGGGGACCTGAGCGCCTTTGACCTGGTTCTGCCGCTTTTGGCCTGGGGATATCAACGCCAGGCCGACGCCTGGTACGCAGCGCTGGACCGCTGGGCGGGCGATGACATTGCCTTTGCCAACCCCATTTCAGTGCTGCGCTGGAACACCGATAAACGCTATCTGGCGGGGCTTGAGGCCGCTGGCGTCGCGATTGTGCCGACCCAGTTCACCGCCGCCCTGTCGCCTGATGATCTGGCCAAGGCGCAGGTGGCGCTGGGGGCGGGGCCGCTGGTGGTCAAGCCTGCCATTTCCGGCGGGGCGGATGGCACCTATCGGCTGGGGCCCACCGACCCGCTGCCCGCCGCGGTGCAGGGTCAGGCGATGCTGATCCAGCCCATGATGCCCGCCATCATTGCCGAAGGGGAATATTCGCTGTTCTATTTCGGCGGCCGCCTGAGCCACGCCATTTTAAAGACCCCTGCCGCGGGCGATTTTCGTGTGCAGGAACAATTTGGCGGGCGCGAACAGGCGGTCATTGCCCCGCCCTCTGCCTGCCAGCTGGCCGAGGCCGCGCTCGCCGCTGCCCCGGCGCTGCCGCTATATGCCCGTGTCGATATGGTCCGCGATATGACCGGCCAATTTCGCCTGATGGAGCTGGAAGTGATTGAGCCTGCGCTCTTCCTGTCCTTTGCCCCGGATCAGGGACAGGCTTTTGCAAAAGCCGTGATGGCAGCGGTGCGCGCTTGACGCGCCCGTGATCGTCGGGGATCGTCTGATCCAAAGACAAGAGAGGACATGTCATGCAGAACCGCATCACCCAAATGCTGGGTGTTCAATATCCCATCGTCCAGGCCCCGATGGGCTGGATTGCCCGCGCCCCCCTGGCGTCCGCCGTATCCAATGCCGGCGGCATGGGCATTATCGAAACATCGTCTGGCGCGCTGGATGAAGTGCGCGCAGAAATCAGCAAGATGCGCACGCTGACCGACAAGCCCTTTGGCGTGAACATTGCACAGGCCTTTGTCCGCGATCCCGGCATTGTCGATTTCGTCGTGGATCAAGGCATTAAATTCGTCACGACCTCTGCCGGGGATCCCAATCGCTATTGCGGCCCGTTGAAAGAGGCCGGGCTGACCGTTTTCCACGTTGTCCCGACGCTGGACGGCGCGTTGAAGGCCATTGCCGCGGGCGTCGATGGACTGGTGGTGGAGGGTGCTGAAGGCGGCGGCTTTAAGAACCCGCGCGATGTGGCAACGATGGTGCTGCTGCCACTTATTCGATCCAAGGTTGATGTGCCGATTATCGCGGCCGGCGGCATGGTGTGTGGACGGACAATGGCGGCGGCCTTTGCCCTGGGGGCAGAGGGCATTCAAATGGGGACACGCATGGTTTCTGCCGCCGAAAGCCCGGTTCACCATAACTGGAAGGACGCCATTCTTTCCGCCAAGGAAACCGACACCGTCTTCCTCAATCGCCATGGTCCCGGCCCGGCGCTGCGCGCGTTGCGCACCGAAAAGACGACCGCGCTTGACCTCAACCCACAAGGCGATGTGCGGCCTGAATTTGCCAATATCCGCGATCTTTATTTTGGCGGCGATCTGGAAGCGTCGATCGCGCTGACCGGGCAAGTCGCGGGCCGGATTGATGCGGTGAAGCCCGTCAAGCAGATCATCGATGAAACCATTGCGGAATTTGAAGCGGAAATCGCCCATCTCTGCCGCACTTATGGCAAGGGCTAAGGCCCGGACCACGGCCATACGCGCCTGCATCGTTGCTTGACGTTCACGTCAAGCAGACCCAGTGTTGCGGCCAAAGATCAGAAGAGGATTCGCACGTCATGAAGACCCGCATCACAGAATTATTCGGCATTGAGCACCCCATTTTGCAGGGCGGCATGCACTATGTGGGCTTTGCGGAAATGGCCGCAGCCGTTTCCAATGCCGGGGGCCTTGGCATCATCACCGGGCTGACGCAGAAATCGGCGGCAGACCTTGCCAATGAAATCGCCCGCTGCAAGGACATGACGGACAAGCCCTTTGGCGTGAACCTTACCTTCTTGCCGGTGGTTAATCAGCCCGATTATGCCGGCATGGTCAAAGCGATTATCGACGGCGGCGTGACCGTTGTTGAAACGGCGGGCAATAATCCGCAAAGCGTGCTGCCGGTGCTGAAAGATGCGGGCATCAAGGTTATCCATAAATGCACATCGGTGCGCCATGCGCTGAAGGCCCAGGCGATTGGCTGCGATGCCATTTCGGTCGATGGCTTTGAATGTGGCGGCCATCCCGGCGAAGATGATGTGCCCAATTTCATCCTGTTGCCCCGGGCGGCCGAAGAACTGGACATTCCCTTTGTCGCCTCGGGCGGCATGGCCGATGGCCGCAGCCTTGTTGCTGCCTTGGCCCTGGGCGCTGATGGCATGAATATGGGCACCCGCTTTATCGCCACCAAAGAAGCCCCAGTGCATGACAATGTGAAGCAGGCCCTGGTCGCCGCGACCGAGCTGGACACCCGGCTGGTCATGCGCCCCTTGCGCAATACCGAACGCGTGCTGACCAATGCAGCGGTAGAGCGACTTTTGGAAAAAGAACGCACGCTGGGCCGCGACATCACCTTTCAGGACATCGCCCCCGAAGTGGCGGGCGTTTACCCGCGCATTTTGCAGGATGGGGAGATGGACGCAGGCGCCTGGAGCTGTGGCATGGTGGCTGGCCTTATTCACGATATCCCGACCTGCAAGGAGTTGATCGACCGGATCATGGCCGAAGCGGAAACGATCATCCGCCAACGGCTGACCGGTCTGCTTGGCTGATCGATTGATGCGGCATTGGCGCGACGCACGGCATGAGGATATCGGCGCGCTCGAAGCGCTGATCGAATCTGCCTATCGCGGCGAGGCCAGTCGTGCTGGCTGGACGACCGAGGCGGACCTGCTGGATGGGCAGCGGATCAATGCCGATATGCTGGCCCAAACGCTGAGCGATCCGAACCAGACCATGCTGGCCTGCGAGGCAGATGGCGCGATCATCGCGTGCGTCACCGTCGAACGCGGGGATGGCTATGGCTATATCGGCACCGTATCGGTGCAGCCCCGCCTGCAAGGGGGCGGGCTGGGCCGCGCGCTTTTGGCGCAGGCCGAGGCGCTGATCCGCAGCCGCTGGGGCCTCATGCGCGCGCGCATGACGGTGATTGCGCAGCGCCCGGAGCTAATCGCCTGGTATGGGCGGCGCGGCTATAGCGACACCGGAGAAACAGCGCCCTTCCCCTATGGCGATCCGCGCTTTGGCGCGCCCAAGCGCGATGACCTGTATTTCATCGTTTTGGAAAAGACGCTGGCCGCATGATCGATGAATATGCGCCCGATGAACCCGATGCCGCGACCGTCCTTGGCGATGTGGCGCGGATCGAGGCGCTGCTGCGTGATCTGGCGCGGGAGGGCCGGGCCGTCAGCTATTCAGAGATGCTGCTGATGCTGGGCTTTCGCTTTTCCCGGCCCAAGATGCGCGCGCTGTGCCGAACGATGGATGAGGTTGACCGCCGCGCCGCCGCGCGCGACGAGCCGGAACTGGCGGCGCTTGTGGTGCGCGAAAGTGACCGCTTGCCGGGTCAGGGCTGGTGGATCGGGCGAACCGATTATCACGGCAGCTGGACCGGACCGGATGCCCGCGCGTTTTTAACCCAGATCCAGCAGCAGACTTTTGATTATTGGAGACAAAATTGAGCCTCGATCCCGATAAACTTGCCCGCGCGCTGGCCCGGATGGCGGGGGGCGCCAGCCTGCATTTGTCCAATATTGTGCGCCTGTCGGGCGGCGCAAATATGGAAAGCTGGTCCTTTGACTGGGGCGGGGCAGGCTATGTACTGCGCCGGGCGCCATCGGCCCTGATGATGGCCGACCGCCCCTTTGGCCATGATGTAGAGGCCGCGCTGGTCCGCGCCGCGCACGCCGGCGGGGTGCGCGCACCCGAGGTGGTGGGTGAACTGCACGCCGATGATGATCTGGGCACCGGTTATGTCATGAAGCGCATTGAGGCCGATGTCGCACCGGCCAAGATTCTGGCGGATCCGCCCCCGCGCCTGATCCATGATCTGGCCCGCGAAATGGCGCGCATCCATGCCATTGCCCCGCGCGCGGATATTGCCATTCCGGTCATGGATACAGCAGAGGCGCTTGCCGAACTCAAAACGCGGTTCATGGCCTATGGCGGCGACCGGCCGATCATCGCGCTGGCGCTGCGCTGGTGCGAAGACAATCTGCCCCCGCCTGCTGCACCCCGGCTGGTCCATGGGGATTTGCGCATGGGCAATGTGATGGTGGCCCCCGATGGGCTGGCCGCCGTGCTCGATTGGGAATTGGCGCATTGGGGCGACCCGCATGAAGATCTGGCCTATGGCTGCATGACGGTCTGGCGCTTTGGCAATATCGACAAACCCGCCTTCGGGCTGGCGGATCTGGACACCTATTTCGCGGCCTATGAAGCCGAAAGCGGCACGAGGGTGGATCCCGCCCGGTTCCGCTTCTGGCTGGTCTATCGCACGCTTTGGTGGGCGCTGGGCTGTATCCAGATGAGCGATATCTGGCGCACGGGGGCCGACCGCACATTGGAACGCGCCGTGATTGGGCGACGGACAAGCGAAAACGAACTCGACCTTCTCCTCCTCCTCGAAAGCGATGCGCCCGCCGCCGAACAGACGCGCGTGACCCTGCCTGCCCCGGTCCCTGCGCGACGGCAGGGGGAATCCTCAACCGTTGAGTTGCTGGAGGCGATCCGCGAATGGATCGACAGCGACGTGAAGGCCCGGGCCGAAGGGCGCGACAAATTTATGGCAGCGGTCGCGATGAATGCGCTGGGCATGCTGATCCGAGAGCAGGAAAACCCGCTTGATCCGCACGACAAGGCGCTGTCCGACGCCATTTTGGCGGGCACGGCGACACTGGCCACGCCCGGCCTGCTCGCCCGATTGCGGACCATGGCCTTAGGCAAGCTGGCCAATGATGTTCCCAAATATGCGGCGCTCAAAGCCGCGCACCAGGCCTGGACCGCCTGACCCCCATCAAGAGAGGACGCCCATATGCTGTTTGAAATTCCGCAGGACATCACAGATTATCTCGCCGAACTGGATGCCTTTATCGACCGCGAGATCAAGCCACTTCAGGCGCAGGACGATAATGAACGCTTTTTCGACCATCGTCGCGAACATGCCCGGACCGATTGGGACAATGGCGGCCTGCCGCGCCATGACTGGGAAGACTTGTTGCGCGAAATGCGCCGCCGTGCCGATGCCGCCGGCCATTATCGCTTTGCCATTCCAAAGGAATTTGGCGGCAAGGATGGATCAAATCTGGCCATGGCCGTGATCCGCCATCATCTGGCGGCCAAGGGTCTGGGCCTGCACAATGATTTGCAGAATGAAAGCTCAATCGTCGGCAATCTGGTCCAGGTGCTGATGCTGCGGGACTTTGGCACCGACCAGCAAAAGCGCGATTTCATCCCCGAAATGCTGGCCGGGCGGATGGTCTGGTCCTTCGGCCTGACCGAAGAGCATCATGGATCCGACGCCACCCATATGGACACGCGCGCCGTACCGGAAGTGCGCGATGGCGTGCCGGGATATCGCATTGATGGCAACAAGATGTGGACAACGGGCCTGCATGTCGCAACGCATGTCATGACCTTTGCCCGCACCAATGGGGACGATGGCAAGGCGCGCGGCATCACCTGCTTTGTGGTCCCAACCAACGCCCCGGGTTTCCAGATTGGTGACTATCTGTGGACGTTCAACATGCCCACCGATCACCCGAAATGTTCCTACACCAATGTCTGGGTGCCCGAGACGGCCATCCTCGGCAAGCTGGATGAGGGGCTGGCCGTGGCGCAGCATTTTGTGCACGAAAACCGCATTCGTCAGGCGGCCTCCTCGCTTGGCGCGGCGCAATATTGCATCGATGAAGCCGTGAAATATGCGCAGGAGCGCAAACCCTTTGGCAAGGCCCTGGCCGTCAATCAGGCAATACAGTTTCCATTGGTTGAATTGCAGACCGAAGCGGAAATGCTGCGCCTCCTGATTTGGAAAACGGCCGCACAAATGGACACCATGACCAAGCCAGAGGTCGCCATTCGCCTGTCGGACAAGGTGTCGATGTGCAATTACCGCGCCAACCGCCTGTGTTGCGAAGCGGCTGATTTCGCGATGCAGGTCCATGGCGGCATCGGCTATTCCCGCCACAAGCCGTTTGAACATATCTACCGCCACCATCGCCGCTATCGCATCACCGAAGGGTCAGAACAGATCCAGATGCGCAAGGTGGCGGGCCATTTGTTCGGCTTTATGGGCGGCTGACGCCATAGCATTGCCCTTGATTTTCGGCGCGCCTGAACTTAGCTAAGTAACTAGCTAAGTTCAGGATGCCCGCCATGACCATTGTTACCGTCCATGATGCCAAGACGCGCCTGTCGCGCTTGATCGCCAACGCATTGGCGGGCGAGGATATTGTGATCGCTCGCCGGGATGAGCCGGTGGTCCGGCTGGTGCCCGTTCATCCGCCCACCGAACGGTCCTTTGGCGCGTTGAAGGGCAAAATTTCCATCGGCCCCGAATTTTTTGAGGCGCTGCCCGAAGACGAGCTGGCCCAATGGGACGGCAATTCAGGCGATGAAGCTGCTGCTGGATACGCACGCCCTGATCTGGTGGCTGGCGGGGGACGATGCCCTGCCCATCCGTGTCCGCGAGGCCATTGCCGATGCTGAAAACCAGATTTTCGTCAGCGCGGCATCCGCGATGGAAATCTGCACCAAACACCGGCTGGGCAAACTCCCCCATGCTGGCCCATTGGCGACCGAATTATCGACTTATATGGCCGCACAGGGATTTCAGGAATTGCCGATCAGCCTTGCGCATGCTGCGCTCGCAGGCGGGCTCACCATCCAGCATAAGGATCCATTTGATCGGTTCCTGATCGCGCAGGCGCTGATCGAAGGGCTGCCGCTGGCATCCAACGAGACGTTATTCGACAGTTTTGGCGTGACCCGGCTTTGGGATTAATCCACCAATTCCCGCACATCGGTCAGCCGGCCGGTGACGGCGGCGGCGGCGGCCATTGCGGGGGAAACAAGGTGGGTGCGCGCACCGGGGCCTTGGCGGCCCACAAAATTGCGGTTGCTGGTGGAGGCGCAGCGTTCCCCGGCGGGGACCTTGTCCGGGTTCATGCCGAGACAGGCCGAACAGCCCGGTTCACGCCATTCAAGACCTGCGTCCTTGAAAATCCGGTCGAGCCCTTCGGCTTCGGCCATTTCCTTGACCAAACCAGAGCCCGGCACAACAATGCCCCAGCGGATATTGTCCGCCTTGCGTCGGCCCTTCAGCACGGCCGCTGCGGCGCGCAAATCCTCGATCCGGCTGTTGGTGCAGCTGCCGATGAAGATATTCTGAACCTCAACATCCTGCATCCGCTGGCCGGGAACAAGACCCATATAATCCAGAGATTTTTGCGCCGCGACCTGCTTTGACGGGTCGGCAAAGCTCATCGGATCCGGGACAACACCGGTGATCGGCACAACATCTTCCGGGCTGGTGCCCCAGGTGACATTGGGGGCAATCTCTGCCGCGTCGATCACAACCGTCTTGTCATAAACGGCCCCGGGATCGGTGGCGAGGCTGCGCCAATAGGCCAGCGCGGCTTCCCAATCGGCCCCTTTGGGCGCCATGGGCCGGCCCTTCAGATAGGCAAAGGTCACATCATCGGGCGCAATCAGGCCGGCGCGCGCGCCGCCTTCAATCGCCATGTTCGAAATCGTCAGACGCCCCTCAATCGACAGATTGCGGATGGCAGATCCGGTATATTCAATGACATGGCCCGTGCCGCCGGCCGCACCCGTGCGGCGAACGATTTCCAGAACAATATCCTTGGCCGACACGCCGGGGCCGACCACGCCGTCCACGCGGACTTCCATCGTCTTGGATTGTTTCAAGAGCAGGGTCTGCGTGGCGAGCACATGCTCTACCTCGCTGGTGCCAATCCCAAAAGCGAGTGCGCCCAACCCGCCATGGCAGGCGGTATGGCTGTCGCCGCAGACAATTGTTGTGCCGGGCAGCGAAAAGCCCTGTTCTGGCCCAACCACATGGACAATGCCCTGTTCGCGGTCCGTTGCGCCGATATAGCGGATGCCAAAAGCAGGGGCATTTTGTTCCAGCGCAGCCAATTGCGCGGCACTTTCCGGGTCAGCGATCGGCAGGCGATTGCCCTGCGCATCCAGCCGCGGCGTGGTGGGCAAATTATGGTCTGGGACCGCCAGCGTCAGATCCGGGCGCCGCACCTTGCGGCCCGCCACACGCAGCCCTTCAAAGGCCTGCGGGCTGGTCACTTCATGGACAAGATGGCGATCGATGAAGATCAGGCAGGTGCCATCGTCGCGGCGATCCACGACATGGGCGTCCCAGATTTTTTCATACAAAGTGCGCGGTTTTGAAGCCATGATGATGCATCAACCCTTGTAAAACCATCGTTGAAGCCGGGTGAAGATTTGGCCCGGCGACCGATTTTAACCCGCCTTGCCGACAACGCTTTCGGGCAGGTCCTTGCCAAAGACGCGCTGATAATATTCCGCCACCAGCGCGCGTTCAGCCTCATCGCATTTGTTGAGGAAGGACAGGCGGAAGGCAAAGCCCGGATCTTTGAAGATCGCGGTATTTTGCGCCCAGGTGATCACCGTGCGCGGGCTCATCACGGTTGAAATGTCGCCATTGATAAAGCCTTGGCGGCTGAGATCGGCGACCTTTACCATATTGGCGATCAAATTTGGGTCCGTGTCCTTCGCCTTGGCCTGAACGATTTCCGTTTCCACCGCGGCGGGCAGATAGTTGAGGCCAACCACGATGTTCCAGCGGTCCATCTGGCCCTGATTGATCTGCTGCGTACCATGATAAAGGCCGCTGGTATCACCCAGACCGACGGTATTGGCGGTGGCGAACAGGCGGAACCAGGGGCTGGGCCGGATGACGCGGTTCTGATCGAGCAGCGTCAGCTTACCCTCTGTTTCCAGAACGCGCTGGATGACGAACATCACATCCGGCCGACCGGCATCATATTCATCGAAAACAAGCGCGGTGGGCGTTTGCAGCGCCCAGGGCAGCAGACCTTCGCGGAATTCGGTCACCTGCTGGCCATCGCGCAAGACGATGGCGTCGCGGCCGATCAGATCAATCCGGCTGATATGGGCATCCAGGTTGATACGGATGCACGGCCATTTCAGGCGCGCGGCCACCTGTTCGATATGCGTCGATTTCCCCGTGCCATGATAGCCCTGCACCATGACGCGGCGGTTGAATGCAAAGCCCGCCAGAATGGCAAGCGTGGTATCCGGATCAAAGACATAGCTGGGATCCAGATCAGGCACGCGTTCATCCGCCTGGGAAAAGGCCGGACATTGCATATCCACATCAATGCCAAACACATCGCGCACATTGACGGTGATATCGGGTGCGGGCAGCAGCGTTGTGGAACCGGGCTGGACGTTGGGCACATCAGTCATGGATCAGCACGTCTTTTCATCAGGTCAGCAGATGCTTGCCCATAGGCCGCAGGCAGGCCCGAAGGCAAGGCTCATACGCGCGCGATGCCCTGTCTCTTCTACCGCATCGCCGCGCGCGGCGGACTAAAGCGTCAGGCGCAGCCCCAGAAAGACGCGCCGGGGCGCACCGGGGCTTTCGGCGTGCGGATCGGTGGCGCCCGGTGCTTCCACCAAATCAATCGCATCGGTTTCTGAAAAGGCGCCAAAACTGGCATAACGGCGGTTCAGCACATTGGTGACATCCGCAAAAAGGGCCAGAGTCGGCCGGGCCTGCCAGCGCGCGCCCAGATCAAGCCGGACAAAGCCGGGAACCGGCCTTGCCAGATTGGCGTCATCCCCCAGCCGCCATTGGCCCGATTGCGCCTGAAGGTCGGCACGCAGCGTCAACCCTGTGGCGGGCGGCTGATAACGCAGCGTGGCGACGCCACGATGGCGGGGCAGGCCCGTCAACCGCTTGCCGGGCGTTACGCGGATTTGGCCATCATCATCGGCCCCGGGATTATCCGGGCTGTTCGCGGTAAAGGCCGACCGATAGCGCGCGGCCAGAAACGCATAGCCAAGATCCACCGACATCGCGCCACGCGTCACCGACAGGTCTGCTTCCAGTCCTTCGCGGCGGGTTTGGCCGATGTTCCGGAAAAACGCACGGCCCCGCGTCGCGGCGGCGGTGAACTGAATGTCATTATTGATATCGGTGCGATAGGCCGACAGGCGCCATTGGCCCGACAGGCCCGCCCAGGCCCAGGCCCCCGACGCCCCGGCCGACCAGCTGCGCGCGACAACTTCATCAAGCGGCGGATCTGCCACGAAGAAATTGGTGAGGCTGCACGGCGCCGCTTCATCCGCGCAGGACAGTTCAGCCGCTGTTGGCGCGCGGCTGGTGCGGGCATATCCCATGTGCAGCGCGCTGCGCGACGACAGGGCATAATCCAGTTCCAGCCCCGGATTGACGCTGCGAAAGCGATGATTGCCGTTCAGCGCTGTTCCGATCTGATCTTCCAGAATGACGTGCGTTTCATTCCAGCGCAGGCCGATTTCCGCAGACAGCCGCGATGTCAGGGCCAGACGGTTGGCCAGAAACACGCCCGTGGCGCGGCTGCGGACATCAACCGCAACCGGCGCGATGACATTATCGGGCTGGCGAATAATGGGGCCAAGCCCGGTCACACCGCGATCCTCATCCAGCGCGCCCAGCTCTGTCGCGGCGGCGAAACGGGTCAGGCTGCGGTCGTGGCTGATGCCAAAAGTCAAACTATTGTCGCGGCCGAACAGCGGCGCTGTGCGGACATATTGGGTCAACAGCCCGGCACTGCGCGTGCGCGTTTGGCTGCGGTTGAGCACACCAAAGGCGTCAACGCCCACCGGCGCCAGAATCATCGCGCCATTGGTGTCCCGCAAGGGCAGGTCTGCATCATCCGCACCTTCCAGGCACAGCGCGCCCAGCGGCTGATCGCACAGCTCCAGATCCGCCAGATCGCCGTTCAGCGTGCGCTGCCGAAAGGTCTGGCCATAGAGGCTGGCCTCAATCCGGCCATCGTCCCCCAGGGCGACCCACGGATGCAGCGAGCCGCGGATCAGCCGGTTGCGGCTGGTGTCCGGATGGGTGAACACAGCATCGCGCGCGACCGCCAGCAACGCCACGGGCGACGTGCCATTGCCCGTCAGATCCGTGTCCGCCGCCAAAAGCTTGATATGCAGGCCCGATTGCGCGCCATCCCAGCCGGCATCGGCATAGCCATTATAGAGGCGTGAGGGGGAATAATCGCGCCAGCCGTCATCGCTGCGCGCCTGACCTGCCAGGAACAGGCTGAAATTGCCGTCCTGCATCCCGCCCGACATTTGGAGCATCTGCCGCCCATGATCGCCCAGCGCCGCATCAGCCACCAAGCCCGGGGAGGACCGCCCCGTCCGGGTGGTGAGGGCAATCGCGCCGCCCAGCGCATTCAGGCCATAAACCGGATTTGAATCCTGGATTAAGGCCGTTTCAAGGGCGTTATCGGGCAACAGATCAAATTGCACCGTATCGCCAAAGGACAGGTTGAACCGCCCGCCATCCAGATACACTGCCAAACCCTGCGCCCCGCCTTGCAGGGCAGAGGCAGAAAAGCCGCGATAGACAAGGGCGGGCTGATAGCTGTTGCCCTGTGCCTCGGGCAGCGAAATCGCCGCCACACTGGCCCCCAGCGCCCGCAACAGCCCCGGCCCAGCCATGCCATCCAAATCCGCAGCAGACCGCCGGATGGCGTCATCACCATCGGCATCGCCGCCCGGTGCCGTGACAATGATGGGGGCCGGCACATCGGCCCATGACGGATGGGACCATGTCAGCGCGGCGGTGAGCAGAAAAAGGGCAGTACGTGAAGCCATGGTCGCGGCTTGTGCCGTGCGCAATTTCCGCGCGCAAGCACCGTTTTGGATGGGGTCAATGCCCCCGGAGAGACCGGTCAGGCAAAGGCTGCGGCCCGGCGCAGATGCTGATACGCCTCCACCACGCCTTGCAATTTCTTTTCAAAGCTGCGGTCGCCCCCATTGCGATCCGGGTGATAGGTGCGGACCAGTTCTGAATAGCGGGCGCGCAACGCCTTGCGATCGGCATCCAGCCCAAGGCCCAGCACCTGCAAGGCGCGGCGATCCTCGGGCGTCAGCGCGATGCCATCGGCGCGTTCGCGCGGCATGGCGGCATCCACCCGTGCGCGAAACCGCGTCGATATTGCATCCAGCGGATCGTGAAAATCCGCCCAGCGCGGCGGGGTATCCACGCCAGCGGTCGGCCGAAAGGCGCGGCTTTCCTGATCCCAGCCGCTCATCGGCATTTGCGCTTCTTCAATTTCCTCACGGGTCATGCCCTGAAAATAATTATATCCGGCGTTGAATTCACGCACATGGTCAAGGCACAGCCATTGCCAATTGCCCGGCCCGTCAAACCCCGGACGGCGCCCCTGGGGATCAGGCGCGCGAAATTCCCCCGCGGCTGTGCAGCCCGGCCGGTTGCAGCGCCGCTGGCTGCCTTCGACACGGCCATGAAAGCGGCTGCGCACAGGGCGGCGCGGTTCCGTCACGCAACAGTCCAGCGCAGATGCAGTTGATATCCGGGCGGCGCCGGGACCCATTCATCCCGCAAGGCCACAAGGCGCGTCAAAATGCTGTCCAAATCCGCATCGGACAGCGCCAGTGCCGGCACATGCGATGCCGCCCAGCCCGCCTCTGCCAGATGGCGCATCCCGTCCGCATCTGTCCCGCCAGACCAAAGCGCCGCTTCTGCGGCCTCGACCAGACGTTCGGCCTGCAACAAGTCTATAATCGCCGGATCGGGAATGCCCGCCCGCTTGGCGCTGGCATGGCCCGCCGCCTTTGCCATATCCTGTATATGATCCGGGTCGTCCCCAGCCGCGATCAGGCCCCAAAAGCCGCGGCGCAGGCCCAGCACATCTTCCACGATGAAATGGACGGCATCATGCGGAACCGGGCCTTTTTTGGGAAAGCGCGTGTCCGCCAAACGGCCATCCGCGCGCCGGATTTCAATCCGGTCATCGACAGGTCCTTTGGTGATGATGATATCCATTGCTTCCCCATGGCGAGAGTCTTGCTAGAAGAAAAGCCATGAACAACCGACCCATCGAATCCGAAATCATCCGCCGCCTGACCGACAGCCTGGCCCCGACCCGGCTGATTGTCAGCAATGACAGCGCCCAGCACCATGGCCATTTGGGCGATGACGGGTCCGGCGAAAGCCATTTTTCAGTCGAGATTGAATCCGCTGCCTTTATCGGCGTCAGCCGGCTGCAACGGCAACGCATGGTCAATCAGGCGCTGGGCGATCTGCCCGGTCAGCGCGTCCACGCCCTCGCCATCAAGGCGCGCGCGCCCGGCGAATAAGGCCATAAGAAAAAGCGAAGTGAGGAGATTGCGCCATGACCCATCCCGTTGAAGGTACGTTGCTTCCTGTGACGCATGACCTTGGCGCCTTTCAGGTTCGCCGGGCCCTGCCCGCGCGGGGCCTGACCATGGTTGGCCCCTTTTGCTTTGTTGATCAATTTGGGCCGGGCACGCTGGACATTGGCTTGGGCATGGATGTGCGCCCGCATCCGCATATCGGGCTTTCCACCGTCACCTATCTGTTTGAAGGGGCGATCGACCATCGCGATTCGCTGGGCAGCTTTGCGACGATTGAGCCGGGCGCCGTCAATCTGATGACGGCGGGCCGCGGCATCGTCCATTCCGAACGATCCCCCCAGGCCGAACGCGACAAGGGCGCCCCCATGTTCGGGATGCAGACCTGGCTGGCCCTGCCCGATGGTTTGGAAGACATTGACCCCGCCTTTGAACAAGTGGCGGCAGACCGGTTGCCGATTGTTGAAAGCAAAGGGGCCAGGGCCCGTGTCATCATGGGGACGCTATGGGGGGCGACCGCAGCCACCACCTGTCATGCGCCGACCATCTATGCCGATATCGTGCTGGAGGCCGGGGGCTCGGTACCGATTGATGCAGAGGCGGATGAACGCGCGATGATGCTGGTCAGCGGAACCGCCGAAATTTCGGGCGAACCCATGGAATTATATACGCTGTATGTCCTGCGGCCTGGTGTCATTGGCCACTTGCTGTCCAAAACCGGCGGGCGCGTGATGTTGATGGGCGGCGTGGATTTCCCGACCGGACGGCGCGTCTGGTGGAATTTTGTCGCGTCGCGGCAAGACCGCATTGATCAGGCCGTGATGGACTGGACCGAGGGCCGCTTTCCCATGGTTGAAAATGACCCGGAATTCATTCCCTTGCCCGACACGCCGCTGACCAATAGCGACCCCCTGTAAGGCGGATGGAATGACCATGCAGCAGCGGATACGCCTGACCACGGGCGTTGAACTGGATGTCTGGACGGCGGGTGATCCGGCGCATCCGGCGATGATATTTCTGCACGGCTTTCCGGAATCGCACCGGACATGGCGGCACCAGATGGCGGGTCTGTCCGATCGGTATTTCTGTATTGCGCCGGATCAGCGCGGCTATGCGCGGTCCGACAAGCCCACCGATCTGGCCGCCTATAAGGTCCCGGTTCTGGTTGCCGATGTGCTGGCACTGGCCGATGCCTTTGACCGGCAAAACTTTACGCTGGTTGGGCATGATTGGGGCGGGGCCATTGCCTGGGCCACGGCGCTGAAGGCGCAAGACCGCGTCACCCGGTTGATCCAGTGCAACGCCGCCCACCCTTATGTCTTTCAAGAAACGTTGATCTTTGATCCGGATCAGCGGGCCGCGTCACAATATATCCGCCAATTCCGCGATCGGGATATTGAAGGCGAAGTCGCCGAAAAGGGGCTGGACTGGTTTTTTGACGATCATTTCGCCCGTGTGTCCGCCGGCCAGCTGAGCGCCGCCGATCGCGCAGCGTATCTGGATGAATGGGGCCAGCCTGGCGCCTTGACCGGGATGCTCAACTGGTATCGGGCCTCCCCCATGGCGGTGCCGCCCATGGATGCCCCTGCGGTACGCACCGCCTTTCTGGACGCCCCCTTCCCGCGCCTGACCATGCCCGTTCTTGTCATCTGGGGGATGCGGGATGAAGCCCTGTTGCCGTGCCAGCTTGATGGCCTGAACCAGCATATCGACCAGCTGCACATCGTCCGCGTGGCCGATGCCGGGCATTTCATCCCCTGGGAAAAGCCCGCAGCAGTGACGCAGGCCATATCTGACTGGATGGGCCAGGGCCCCGGCCGCTGAGGCGGGGATCAGGCGGTTGCGGCCAGCCAGGTGATATGGGCGCCATGGGGGTGGACCTGCGCCAGCGTTTCGGTGACGCCCGTGCCCGGCCAGCAGCGCAGCCGCAAATCCGCCTGCGGCGTACCAACGGTTTGAAATTCAAGGCTGAGCCAGGCCAATGGCCGCGCCGGCGTGGCGCGCGCGCCCGCGGCCTCAATCATATCCCGCACGGCCACGCGCTGATCCTCTGAAAGATATTGGAGCGCAATGGAATGGAAGATCACGCGTGTCCGTTCTTCTTCCTGCGGTTCATTCAACAAGGGGCCCAGCAATTGCACCGCATCACCGCGAATCACCGGGGGCCGTGCGGTCCGCGCCATGGCGATGGCGGTTTGCGTGCGGGTGATCCGGTCTTTCTGATCGGGCCAGATATAGGCGATCAGCCGTTCCGCCACCTGTGGATCGCGCACATCCATGGGGTTGAGATCGATGCCAACGCGATCCGCGACCGCGACATCCGAAATATCGGGCAGCGCGCCCTGCCAATCGGGCACAATTTGCAAGGGCGATCGTAAATCACCGGCCGCCGCCGGGCCAAAGCGATAGCCATATTGATCCATATTGAGGTTCAGGCCGCCGCTGGCGCCGATTTCAATCCATTCCATGCGCGGGCCAAAGCGCCGGGCAATGCGCATCATGCCGGGCCACAGCGCCGCCGACCGGCCGACTTCATTGGTTTGGGGCGGGCTATCAAGCCATGGGAACAGCCAGTTATCCCAGTCCTGCAGCACGCGCGCCAATAGCCGCGGCACATCCCCCTTTTGACGCGTATAAAAAAGGCTGAGGCCGGAATCTTCGCCCGTCCGCGCCAAGGCGTGCAGGCCGCCCGCGATGCGCAGCGGCAATGCATCGATGATCGGATCACCCGGCCAACCAAGAATACGGGCCCCTGTTCGGGTCGATGAGTCGATCACCTCTGCCAGCGCCACCAACAGCTCAGCCGTGAGGGGAGAGCCAGCAAGGCGGCATATATCCGCCTGTTGGCGAAACGCAGGGCGAACACGGTCATTCATGCGGGGTAACTTGCCCTTAATCCCCCATACAAGTAAAGGCCGCCCGTCATGCCACAGCCAATCATCTTTGCCGTTCCCAAGGGCCGCATCCTTGAGGAAGCCCTGCCATTGCTGGAACAGGCCGGAATTGTGCCCGAAGCCGCCTTTGGCGATGCCAAGAGCCGTGCGCTGAAATTTTCAACAAATCGGGATGATGTGGACCTTATTCGCGTCCGCGCATTCGACGTGGCCACCTTTGTCGCGCATGGGGCGGCGCAAATCGGCATTGTCGGGTCTGATGTGATTGATGAGTTCGATTATTCAGAACTTTACGCACCGGTGGATCTGAACATCGGCCATTGCCGCATTTCGGTGGCGGAACCTGCGGATCTGGCCGCCCAGGATGATCCCCGCGCCTGGAGCCATGTGCGCGTTGCGACCAAATATCCCAATATGACGCGCAAGCATTTTGCCCGGCGCGGCGTGCAGGCAGAATGCGTCAAGCTGAACGGTGCGATGGAAATTGCCCCGGCGCTGGGCCTGTCGAGCCGGATTGTCGACCTTGTGTCCTCGGGCAAGACGTTACAGGAAAATGGCCTGGTTGAGGTTGAGGTGATCGCCAAGGTTTCGGCCCGGCTGATCGTCAACCGCGCCGCCTTTAAGACCAATGCAACAATCAGCGCGCTGGTCGACGCCTTTCGGGCCGCCACCCATGCTTAGGCTGGACGCCCAGTCGGCTGATTTTTCGGCGCGTTTTGATGCGCTGGTCAATGCCCGGCGCGAAACGGATGCCGATGTGTCGCGCGATGTTGCGGCGATTATTGCCCGCGTCAAAGCCGAAGGCGATGCCGCCATTGCCGATTATACGCGCCGTTTTGACGGGCATGATCTGGATTGGCGCATCCCGCTGGCGGATTGTGCCGCCGCTTATGCCGCGCTGGATGCCGATTTGCGGGCGGCGCTTGACCTCGCGGCAGAACGCATCCGTGCCTATCACCAGCGGCAAAAGCCCAGCGACAGCGACATGACCGATGCCGCCGGGGTGCGCAGCGGGGCGCGGTGGCGCGCGGTGGATGCCGCTGGCATTTATGTGCCGGGCGGACGGGCCGCCTATCCGTCCTCCGTACTGATGAACGCCATTCCCGCCCGCGTGGCCGGGGTTGGCCGGCTGGTCATGGTGACGCCAACGCCCAAGGGCGACATCAACCCGCTGGTGCTGGCCGCCGCGCATATTGCCGGGGTGGATGAGGTGTGGCGCATTGGCGGCGCACAGGCGATTGCAGCGCTGGCCCATGGCACGCACAGCATCGCGCGTGTGGATGTGATTACCGGGCCGGGCAATGCCTGGGTGGCCGAGGCCAAGCGCCAGCTTTATGGCGTGGTCGGCATCGACATGGTGGCCGGGCCATCCGAAATTCTGGTCGTGGCCGATGGCCAGAATGATCCGCGCTGGACCGCCGCTGATCTGTTGAGCCAGGCCGAACATGACCCGACCAGCCAGTCGATCCTGATCACCGATGATCCCCGCTTTGCCGATCAGGTCGCCGCCGAGGTTGAGGCGCAATTGCCGACTCTATCGACCGAGGCGACAGCCCGGGCCAGTTGGGACGCCTATGGCGCGATCATCTGTGTGGCGGATCTGATGGCGGCGGTGCCCTTGATCGACGCGCTGGCGCCCGAGCATCTGGAACTGGCCGTCGCAACACCCGAACCGCTGTTCGCTGCCGTACGCCATGCCGGATCGATTTTCCTGGGCCGCCATACCCCCGAAGCCGTGGGTGATTATGTCGGCGGGCCCAACCATGTTTTGCCAACTGGCCGCCGGGCGCGCTTTTCATCCGGTTTGTCGGTGCTTGATTTCATGAAACGCACCAGCTTTTTGGGCTGTTCCCCCGCGGCCATTCAGGCGATTGGCCCGGCTGCCGTGGCGCTGGCCCGCGCCGAAGGGCTGCCCGCCCATGCCCGATCCGTTCAGGAAAGACTAACCCGATGAGCCGTGCCCGTTCCGCCGCCCGCCTTGCCGCCGTGCAAGCGCTGTATCAGCAGGAAATGGAAGGCACGGTGATGGCCGTGTTGCTGCACGAATTTCATCAGCACCGGCTGGGCGCGACAATCGAAGACGCCACCTATGCTGAGGCCGAAGTCGATTTCTTTAACGATGTCGTCAAAGGCGTTGATGCCCGGCGCGCCGAAATTGATGCGATGATTTCAGCCAACCTGGCCGAAGGCTGGGCGATTGAACGGCTGGATCGTCCGCTGCGCCAGATTTTGCGCGCCGGCACCTATGAACTCATTGCCCGGGCCGACATTCCCACAGGCAGCATCATCAGCGAATATCTTGACGTTGCGCACGCCTTTTATGACCGCAAGGAAAAGGGCTTTGTGAACGGCGTGCTCGACGCCATCGCCAAATCGGCACGCGGCTGACACGCTGCCGTACTCCGGCGCAGGCCGGAGCCCAGAGCGATCCGCACACACATCCCGGCCCTGTGCGACAGCCGCCGCTAGGCTCCGGCCTGCGCCGGAGCACAGAGCAGAGAACATCCGCTGCAAGGCCTGTTTGTTTGGGAGAGAGAGTGGCGCATGGGGCCGCCGTCAGGGTACGGCGATCCCGGCGCTTGGCGTCAATCCAGATTGATGGTTTTCAACCAGTCGCGTACCGCCGGGCCGATATCTGGCCGTGCCAGCGCCAGGGCGATGTTCGCGGTGATAAAGCCGGCTTTGTCGCCGCAATCATAGCGATCACCATCAAAGGTGACGGCGTGGAAGGGCTGTTTGCCGATCATCTGGGCCATGGCGTCGGTCAGCTGAATTTCACCGCCAGCGCCTTTTTCCTGATCCTCAAGCACGCGCATCACATCCGGTTGCAGGATATAGCGGCCGGAAATGATCAGGTTTGACGGCGCGTCTTCGGCCTTTGGCTTTTCCACCAGGCCTTTCACCTCGGTAATCTTGCCCTGCACCGTCCCCGGGGCGATGACGCCATAGCTTGAAACCTTGTCATGCGGCACTTCCAGCACCGAAATGATGTTGCCGCCGACCTGATTATAGGCCTCCACCATCTGCTTCATGCAGCCGGGTGTGCCGACCATGAATTCATCCGGCAGGAAAATGGCAAAGGGTTCATCGCCGATAATGTCGCGCGCGCACCAAATCGCATGGCCCAGGCCCAGCGGCTCTTGCTGGCGGACATAGGCGCAATTGCCCGGACCAAGGCGGGTCGGCGCCAGCACCGACAAATCCTTGCCCCGATCGCTCATCGTGCGTTCCAGTTCAAAGGCGATGTCAAAATGATCCTCAATCGCGCTTTTGCCGCGACCGGTGACGAAGATCATCTGTTCAATCCCCGCTTCGCGGGCCTCATCCACGGCATATTGGATGAGCGGACGATCAACAACGGGCAGCATTTCCTTTGGCATGGCCTTGGTCGCGGGCAAAAACCGCGTGCCCAATCCCGCCACCGGGAAGACTGCTTTTCTGACCTTGCGCATCACATGCCCCTTTGCTGATCGGGCGCCTTTATCAGCGTGGTGCATGCAAGGGGAAGCCTTGACAGGGATTTAATCCGCGCGATTATAGAACAAAAGGTGAACATGATCGATTCGCATCCCATCATTGCCCGGCTGAAACAGCATATTGAGGCGCTTGCCCCATCCCAACAGGGGGGTGGCCGGTCGCGGATCAGCTTTGGCCTCGACCGGCTGGATGCCGCCCTGGATGGCGGGCTGGCGCGGGGGGCGGTGCATGAAATTCTGCCCGCCACCCCCGGCGATGCGGTCAGCGCGGCAGCCTTTGCCCTGATGATCGCCCTGCGTGCAGCCGACACACAGGGCATGATCCTGTGGATCACCACCGATGCGCAAATGCGGGGATATGGCGTGCCTTATGGCCCGGGTCTGGCCGATCTGGGTCTGGCGCCAGATCGCGTCCTGCTGGTGACGGTCCCCGATGAACAGGCCTGCCTGAAAGCCGCAGGCGATGCCGCCGCCTGTGCCGGGTTGAGCGCCGCGATGATCGATCTGGGGGAAACGCGGCGGCTGGACCTGACGGCCAGTCGCAAATTGGCGCTGGCCAGTGAGCGATCCGGCGTCACCGCGCTTGTTTTGCGGCACAGCCATGGCGTGATCGCCAGTGCGGCTGCCACCCGCTGGCAGATTGCCGCCGCCCCGGCCCAGCCCTGGCCCGGGCAGGCGCCGGGGCGGACAAGTTTGGCCGTCGCGCTGGTCCGGCATCGCGGCGGACGACAGCCTTTTGAGATGGTGGTGGAGTGGAACAATGACGACAGATGTTTCTGTGACCCGACGATATTGCGCGGTGTTTCTGCCCCTGTTGAGCGCCGACAGATGGTTGCATGACCATCCCGGCGAACGGGGGCCGCGCGCCTTTGTTGGCCATGATCGCAATGCCATGCGGCTGATCGCCGTCGATGAACTGGCCGAAGCCATGGGCCTTGCCCCGGGCATGACGCTGGCCGATGCCCGCGCCCGCGTGCCAGAACTGCACAGCGTGCCGCATGATGCCGCGGGCGATGCCCGCTGGCTGGATGACATTGCAGAGGATTGTGAACGCTTTACCCCATCGGTCGCGCTGGACCCGCCCGATGGCCTGATCCTCGACATTACCGGCTGCGCGCATCTTTGGGATGGAGAGGCCGGGCTGGTGAGTGCGCTGGCATCCCGGCTGATCCATATTGGCCTGACGCTGCGCATCGCGCTGGGCGAAACCCCGGACAAGGCCCGCGCGCTTGCCCGTTATGGGGGGGATCTGCTGCGTGCAGGACGGCAAATCCCGCCGCACCAACTGCATGATGGCCGCCCGGCCTATCATGCACCGCCGCCAATCATGGCCCCCAATGCGGCGCCACCCGGCGCCATTGCAGGGGCGGCCCGCGACATATTGGAGCTGCCGGTACAGGCGCTGGACCTGACGGCGGATCAGATCACGGCCTTGCGCCGGGCCGGACTGGTCACGCTGGGGGATTTGGCGGCCCGGCCAAAAGGCCCGATCGCGGCGCGCTTTGGCATGGCAACGGTGACCCGGCTGGCGCGGATTTTGGGCGAAGAGGATGTGCGCATCACCCCGCGTCGGGTGGCCCCTGCGCTGTTTGTGGCCCGCCGCTTTGCCGAGCCGGTGGCGCGCACGGACTTTATCGAAAACACGCTCCACGCGCTGGCCCATGAGGCCGGGCGGGCGCTTTATGAGCGCGGGGCAGGCGCCCGCGCCTTTGCGCTGTCGCTGTTTCGCAGCGATGGTGCGCGACATGATCTGCGGATTGAAACCGGCCAGGCCACACGCGATGCGGACCTTGTCCTGCGCCTATTTGGCGAACGGATCGCAACGCTGGCAGACCCGCTGGACCCCGGCTTTGGCTATGATGCGATGCGGCTCGACATTCTGGTGACAGAGCCGCTGGCCCCCACCCAACCGGGGCTGGAGGGCGCAACCGCGCCTGACCGCGCCGTGCACCTGTTGACCGACCGGCTGGGGGTACGACTGGGGACAGAGCGCGTCCGGCGGTTCGCGGCAGGGGACAGCCATATCCCGGAATGCGCGGGCTTTACCGTGTCTGCGCATCACCCGGTGCTGCCGCTGACCGGGCATCCCGCCCCATCCGGGGAGCCGCCCTTGCGGCCCCTGCGCCTGCTGGAACCGCCCCAGATGGTCGATGTGCTGGCCGAAGTGCCCGATGGCCCGCCCCGGCGGTTTCGCTGGCGCCGCCAGACGCATGACATCACCGCCTTTGAAGGGCCGGAACGCATTGCCGCAGAATGGTGGAAACGCCGCGACGGGGCCGGGCTGACGCGCGATTATTATCGCGTCGAAGACAGCCAGGGCCGCCGCTTCTGGTTGTTCCGTCATGGCCTTTACGGCACGGAAAAAACCAATCCGGACTGGTATCTGCATGGCCTGTTTGGATGATGGCTATGCCGAGCTGGTGGCGGCCACCCATTTTTCCTTTCTGCGCGGCGCCTCTTCCCCGGCAGCGATGGTGGAAGAGGCCATCGCGCTTGGCCAAAGCGGGCTGGGCATTGCCGACCGCAACAGCGTGGCAGGCGTGGTGCGCGCCTGGCGGGCGCTGCGCGATCGCCCGGATGACATGCCCCGGCCGGACTTTCGCCTTGTGTCGGGCGCGCGGCTGGTATTTGCCGATGGCACGCCCGACATCATTGCCTATCCCACCACGCGGCGCGGCTGGGGGCGGCTGACCCGGCTGCTGACAACGGGCAATTTGCGCGCTGAAAAAGGCAACTGCATCCTGTATTTCAGCGATCTGGCCGCCGCCTGCACAGATATGGCGCTGATCATCCTGCCGCCGGGGACGGACCCGCCACTTTGCATCCCGCACCATGACACAGGCCTGCACCTGGCCCGATCCCCAGCCCCTGCCCTGCCCAGCGTGATCCGTCTGTTGCGTAACCGCACGCCGCATCTGTGGATCGGGGCGGCGCTGCATCATGATGGGCGCGACCGGCGGCGGCTGGTGGGATTAAAGGCGTTGGCGGCCGAAACGGGGGTGCCCCTGATTGCCGTCAATGACGCGCTTTATGCCAGCCCGGATGATCGCCCGCTGCAAGATATCCTGACCTGCATCCGCAATGGCACGCGCATCGACAGGGCTGGGCGACATCTGGCCGCCAATGCCGAACGCCATCTGAAAACCCCGGCGGAAATGGCCCGGCTGTTTGCCGACGCGCCCGATGCCATTCGGCAAACCGGGCGCCTGTTGGCGGCAATCACATTTGATCTTGGCCAGCTCGCCTATGATTATCCGCATGAACCGGTGCCCCCCGGCTATACCCCGCAAGGCTGGCTGGAGGCGCTGGTCCGGCGCGAGGCGCACGCGCGCTGGCCAGAAGGCACGCCCGCCGACATGCAAAAGCTGCTGGATGAGGAATTAGAGATTATCGGCCGGCTCAACTATGCCGCCTATTTCCTGACCGTGCATGATATTGTGCGTTTTGCGCAGGATCGCGGGATTTTGTGCCAGGGCCGCGGCTCTGCTGCCAATTCGGCTGTGTGTTTCGTACTAGGCATCACCGCTGTGGATCCGGCCCGGCACAAGCTGCTCTTTTCCCGTTTCATGTCCGAAGAACGGCGTGAACCCCCGGATATCGACGTCGATTTTGAACATGAACGCCGCGAAGAGGTGATGCAATATATCTATGCCCGTTATGGGCGGCACCGCGCCGGCATTGTTGCCACCGTCATCCATTATCGTCCGCGCAGCGCCGTGCGCGACATTGGCAAGGCCTTGGGACTGACCGAGGATGTCACACAGCGCCTGTCCTCCACCATCTGGGGCAGCCATGCATCGACGCTGGATGCGCGGCGCTTTGCCGAAACGGGGTTTGACCCGGACAATCCCGAAATCGCCCGGCTCAACCATTTTGTGCAGCAGATTTTGCGCTTCCCCCGGCATTTGTCGCAGCATGTGGGCGGCTTTGTCCTGACCGAAGATCGGCTGGATGAAACCGTGCCCCTGCACAATGCGGCGATGGCCGGGCGAACCTTTATTGAATGGGACAAGGATGACATCGACGCCCTTGGGCTGATGAAGGTCGATATATTGGCGCTCGGCATGCTCAGTTGCATCCGCAAGGCCTTTACCATGATCGATGATCTGCGCCGCGCCCGCGGGGAACAGCACCCGCCGCTGACATTATCGACCCTGCCCGATCGCGATGAGGGCGTGTTCGACATGCTGTGCCGGGGCGACAGCATCGGCGTTTTTCAAGTCGAAAGCCGGGCGCAGATGAACATGTTGCCGCGCATGCGCCCCCGCAATTTTTATGATCTGGCCATTCAGGTCGCCATTGTCCGCCCCGGCCCCATTCAGGGGGATATGGTCCACCCCTATTTGCGGCGGCGGCAGGGGCGCGAACAGGTGTCCTTTCCCGCGCCGGCCGCGCCGCACGACCCGCATGAATTGCACGGGGTTCTGGGCAAGACGCTGGGCGTTCCGCTGTTTCAGGAACAGGCAATGAAGCTGGCCATTGTGGCCGCCGATTTCACGCCAAGCGAAGCCAATCAGTTGCGCCGCGCCATGGCCACATTCCGCAATCTGGGCACGATCAACGCCTTTCGCGACAAGCTGGTCACCGGCATGGTCCGCCGGGGGTATGATCAGGATTTTGCCGAACGCTGTTTCCGCC
>JBJOJQ010000176.1:0-2746 GCA_046046525.1 Pseudomonadota bacterium | reverse complement strand
AAATGCGTAACGTTTGAATGTTTTAGCTTCGAAAATGACCATTCCAGCCAATGCGCGGACCGACCGGTGTCCAGACGCATTTCGCAAGGCGGCATCCCGCCCCTTCGCGGATTGACGCGCTGTTCCACCGCCGCTTAGTCTGCCCATCCTGAAAAAAAGGATCTGGCGATGCCCCATGCCGTTGATACTGCACAGATTGTGGCGAAAATCGCTGACCGGCGTGGCGGCATTCAACGCATCTACCCTGCCCCCAAGGCAGCCCGCACCGCGCATATCATCGTCGATATGCAAAATGGCTTCATGGCCGAGGGAGCGCCCGTGGAAGTGCCGGCTGCACGGGGCATTGTGTCTGAAATCAATCGCCTGTCCGCCGCCGTGCGCGATGCAGGCGGGATGAACATCTTTCTGCGCTATACCACGGCCGATGACGACACAGCCTGGCCCATTTTTATGGAGCGCATGGGGACCGGCGCCGACCCGCATCGCGAGGCCTTTACACCCGGCCACCCTTATTGGGAGCTTTGGTCGGATCTGGACGTGACCCCATGCGATCATATCCTTGAAAAGCGGCGCTTTAGCGGTTTTACGCCCGGCACGTGCGGCCTGCATACCCTGTTGCAGGACAAAGGCATCGACACCCTGATTGTTACAGGTACGCTCACCAATTGCTGCTGCGAAAGCACGGTGCGCGATGCGATGCAGTTGAATTACAAAGTTTTGATGGCTGCCGATGCCAATGCAGCCTTATCCGATGCGGAACATGCCGCGGCGCTGTTTTCCATCGGATGGCTGTTTGCCGATATCTATGACACGGCAGACATTATCGCATTGCTCGGCGCTTAGGCGAGGCTCTTCAACCACCTCATCTGCGCCGGCAGGCAGATGTCTTTCAGATCATAATGGGCCAGAATATGGTCGCGCGCCTTCTCCCCCATGGCCGCGCACAACGCCTTATCTTCAAGCGTTGCCACAACGGTTTGCGCGATCGCGCCGGGGTTGAAGAAATCGACCAATCGGCCGGTCTTGCCATCATCGATGACTTCCCGAACGGGCGCCGTGTCGCTGCCAACAATGGCACAGCCGCTGCTCATCGCCTCCAGCAAGCTCCAGCTCAGGACAAAGGGATAGGTGAGATACACATGCACCGATGAGATGTTCAGAATATGCAGGAAATTCTGGTAGCTGACCTTCCCCATGAAATGGACACGGCGCAGATCCAGCTCCGCCGCCACTTCGTTCAGGAAAATCTCTTTCCAGCCCTTGCGCACCTCTCCATTGGGTCCGGGCAGCGGTGGCGGCCCGTAGCTGACGCCATCTGCCCCCACAATCACGATATGGGCGTTGGGCCGCTTGCGCATGATCTCTGGCAAAGCGCGCATGAAACTGTGATAGCCGCGATACGGTTCCAAATTGCGGACGACAAAGGTGATGACTTCATCGTCACGGGTCAGGCGGACCTCTTTTCCGGCGCGAGTAAAATGGATGCCGGCACCCGGCCGCGGCTTCACAATATCGGTGTTGATGCCATCATGGATGACCGAAATCCGGTCGCTAAACGGCGCGGGAAATGTGCTTTTCTGCCATGCCGTTGGTGAAATGCCCGCCGCAGCATAGGGCATTTGCATCTCATAAATGGCATTCTTCACCCGCAGGCGCGGGGCGATGGCGGGATCGTCTGGAAATTCGGGATCAAAATGAACATCGGCGCCTTCGCTGCGATAATAGAACTCGCAGTACAGCCCAAGCTTGGCGGATGGCCAGACATCCGCTAGAAACAGGCTTTCCCCCCACCCGGGGTGCGCAACAATGATATCCGGTTGAAACCCCTGCTCTTTCAGCGATCGGGCAGCGCGATAGCTGGCCTCCCCCCGGATAACCTTGGTTTCGAATTCCCGCACCCAGGGATGCACATCGGGCGTCGACAGGCGCGCGGGCACCACAGGAACACGCTCTACACCCGGCACATCCGGGCCAGGATTGATGTGCAAGGCCTTAATGACATGGCCAGTATCCGCCGCAATGGCCGGCGCGAGATGCTTGAATTGTCCGGGAAAGTTCTGATGGACGAAAAGGATGTTCATAAGGCTTTAGCCGTAACAACCCCAATAGCCCAAATGGCGCGTCGGCGCCGGGTTCCCTCATGACAGGCATCCAGCGGATGTCCCGCTGGTGAGAAAATGGCGGCCCCGAAGGGCCGCCATATCTGCATCAGAGGATGAAGTCGCCTGCCACCATATTCGGCAACAGGTTGTTGATCGTGATGACAAACTCAGCACCGTTATTGCCGGTGACATTGCCCTGCAACTGGCCGCCTGCGTAACGCAGCTGACCGGGTGCCGAGAAGGCCGCCGTACCGATGAACTGGAAGGCCTGATCACCAGCAACACCGGTGTTCGCGTCAATCGCCGACAAGTCGATGATATCGCCTTGGCCACGGTTGAAGTCCTGAATGATGTCACGCGTTGCAGCCTGCGTCCCGATTTCAGCGACCGCGGCGCCGAAGATGAAGCGATCTGCACCCGTCCCACCGGTCATCAGGTCACGACCAGCGGACCCAATCAGCCAATCATTGCCCGTGCCGCCGGTCAGCGTGTCGTTACCGCCACCGCCGTTGAGCGTATCATCGCCAGCACCACCAATGAGCGAGTCATTGCCAAGACCGCCATCGATCGAGTCATTGCCAGCCAGACCATCGATGATGTCATTTCCGCCGAGGCCGAAGATGATATCGCCATTCGCTGTGCCG
>JBJOJQ010000175.1:0-3821 GCA_046046525.1 Pseudomonadota bacterium | reverse complement strand
CTCTTCCAGGATTTCAGGGTTGATGAAGACCCGCGGCTCCCGGATCACCTTGCCCGTTTCTTCATCCTTTTCCTGCAGATCAATCACCAAGACCCGCTTTGCCACGCCCACCTGAATGGCGGCCAGGCCAATGCCGGGGGCATCATACATGGTGTCGAACATATCCTTGATCAGCGCGCGCAGCGCATCATCCACCGCCTCAACAGGCGTTGAAATGGTCTTGAGCCGCGGATCGGGCGTTTCGAGGATCGGAAGAATAGCCATATTTGCTCAGGTAGGTTCGCGCGTGGCTTCGGTCAAGCCACTGGCCGCCGCGCCCGCAACGCCTGGGCCAAAGTGCCGTCGTCCAGATAATCCAGTTCGCCCCCCACTGGCAGGCCATGCGCCAATTGCGTGATGCGCACCGGCGCGTTTTCCAGCCGTTCTGCAATATAATGGGCGGTGGTCTGGCCTTCGAGCGTGGCATTCATCGCGAGCACCACTTCATCAATGCCGCCCGCCGCCACGCGCGACAAAAGCCCAGCGATATTCAAATCTTCCGGGCGGACACCCTCCAGCGCCGATAATCGACCGCCGAGCACGTGAAATTTGCCGGGAAACAGACGGGACCGTTCGAGCGCCCACAAATCTGCAACATCCTCGACCACGCACAACATCCTGTCTTCACGGCGGGGATCGCTGCAAATACCGCAGGGGTCGCGCGTATCGACATTGCCGCATAGCTGACAGGTGGACAGTTTTTCGCTGACCTGTTCCAGCGCGCGCAACAGGGGAATCAGCGCGCCATCGCGCCGCTTGAGCAGGTGCAACACCGCCCGCCGCGCCGATCGCGGACCATATCCCGGCAGTCGGGACAGGGCCTGAGCCAGATTTTCAATTTCGATCGACGCCATGGATATGCTGATAAGGGGTTGCAATACGCCTTGCCAAGGGCTTGGAGGAAAAGATGCGGATCATCTTCATGGGAACCCCCGATTTTGCCGTGCCAAGCCTCAACGCGCTGGTTGAGGCCGGGCATGATGTCTGCGCGGTCTATTCACAGCCGCCGCGCCCGGCGGGCCGTGGCAAGGCGCTGACGCCCTCTCCCGTTCATCGGCGCGCGGCAGAGATCGGGATACCGGTCCAGACCCCCCTGTCCCTTAAAGACAGCGCAGCACAGGCCGATTTCGCCGCCTTTGCCGCCGATATCGCGGTGGTCGCCGCTTATGGCCTTATTCTGCCACAGGCCATCCTTGATGCGCCACGGCTTGGCTGTATCAATGTCCACGCGTCGCTTTTGCCGCGCTGGCGTGGGGCCGCACCCGTTCAGCGGGCGATTCTGGCCGGGGATGCGGACACCGGCGTCACCATCATGCAGATGGAGGCCGGGCTTGATACAGGGCCCATGCGCGCCAAGATCACGACCCGGATTGACCGGAAAAATGCCGGCGACCTGACATCCGAACTTGCCGCAATCGGCGCCGATTTGCTCGTCCAGGTGCTGGCAGATGTGGCCGCCTTTCCCGCCCTATCACAGCCCGATGACGGCGTGACCTATGCGGCCAAGATCGACAAGGCGGAAAGCCGGATTGATTTCAGCCGCCCTGCGGCAGAAATTGAACGACAAGTCCGGGCCTTTGCCCCCGCGCCGGGCGCATTTTTTGAATATCAGGGCGAACGATTTCGGGTTCTGGCGGCGGACATCGTGGCCGTATCGGGCACGCCGGGGACCATCCTTGACGATGCCCTGACCATTGCCTGTGGCGTTGATGCCCTGCGCCCATCCTGCATCCAGCGGGCGGGAAAAGCCGCCATGACGCCCGACGCTTTGCTGCGCGGTTTTGCCATGCCCATCGGGACACAGCTGGCATGACGCGCTTTCGCCTCACCGTTGAATATGATGGCCGTCCATTCATGGGCTGGCAGCGTCAGGGCCATGGCCCAAGCGTGCAGGAAACGATTGAGGTGGCGATTGCCGCCATCACGCAACAGCCGGCACAGGTCCATGCCGCGGGCAGAACAGATGCCGGCGTCCATGCCGAAGCGATGGCCGCCCATGTCGATATTGAACGCCCAATCGCCGCCTTTCGGCTGATGGAGGCCATCAACGCCAAATTGCGGCCACAGCCCATTGCAATCCTCGATTGCGCGGAAGTCGCGGCAGATTGGCACGCCCGCTTTTCCTGCATTGGGCGGCGCTATATCTATCGGATCGTCAACCGGCGGGCGCCGCTTGCGCTGGATCAGGGCCGGGCATGGCGCGTCATCCAGCCGCTTGATGCCAGCGCCATGCACGACGCCGCACAATGCCTTGTCGGCACGCATGATTTCACGACCTTCCGGTCGGTCCATTGCCAATCGGCCAGCCCGGTTAAGTCCATTGACCGCCTGACCATTCAACGCTTTGGCGACGATATAGAGGTCGATGTGGCTGCCCGGTCCTTCCTGCATCATCAGGTCCGCTCGATGGTCGGCTGCCTTGTGCTGGTGGGTCAGGGCAAATGGTCCAAGGCCGATCTCAACGCGGCCCTGGCGGCAAAGGACCGCGCGGCACTGGGCTTTAACGCCCCGCCCGATGGCCTTTACTTCATTGAGGCCCGCTATCCGGATGAAATAAGCGGCTAAAGGCGGCATCAAACTGGATCAATTGCCACAAGAGCCGACCATGATCGGCCCGTCCCCGTCGATGCGCCTGCACAATCTGATCCAGAAAGCCGCGATCAAACCAGCCCGTTTCGATAAGTATGGATCGGGTGATCAGCCGGTCCACCAGGGGGATGAGCGGACCGCGAAACGCCTCTGAAATCGGGCTGACAAAGCCCATTTTCGGCCGATAAAGCAGGTCATCCGGCAAATGCCCGGCCATCGCCTGCTTCATCAGCGCCTTGCCCTGCCCGCGCCGAATACGGTGCGATACGGCAAGCCCGGTGGCAAAGCCGATCAGCGCCGGATCCAGCATCGGTTCACGCACCTCCAGACCAACGCTCATACTTGTGCGATCAACCTTGGTCAGGATGTCGCCCGGCAGCCAGATTTTCAGATCGGCATATTGCGCCTGATCCAGCGGATGGCGCGATGGCGCGGCGGCCATGGCCGCAATGTACCGATCTTCCGCGCGATAGCCGTGGATATGCCGCTGAAATTCTGGCGTGAACAATTGGGTGCGCAGCTCAGGCGTTAGCATGGACATCGGCACAACGCGCCCCCCGGCATACCAGGTCGACAGCAGCTGGTTCTGGCCATAGTCGAAACTCAACGGCAGCGCCGCCAATGTCCGGTCATCGCGATCAAGCCCAAGATAATGGGCCACGCTTGCCGCGCCGAGCCATATATTGGCGTGGGACAGCATGACGCCCTTGGGCAGCCCGGTTGACCCTGACGTATAAAGAAGTTGGCACAATTGCTGGGGATCGCGGATGCTTGGCGGCAGGCCGCAACGCCGCTGCGCCGCCGCCAAAAGATCGCGGTCATAAATCACAGGGCATGCCGATAATGGGGCAGATGCGGGCAGCAGCGCCCGATGCGCCGCATCCGTGATCAGCGCAGCTGACCCACTATCCTCCATGATATGCGCCACTTGCCCGGCTTTCAGCAGCGGGTTGATCGGCACATAGACCGCACCCGCGCGCGCCGCCGCCAGCGGCATCATGCACGCCAAGGCAGTTTTCGGCAGCCAGCAGGCCAGCCGATCGCCCGGCCCGACCCCCATGGCGTGCAGCGCCGCTGCAAGGCGCGCCACCTGATCCTCCAGCGCGGCGTAAGAAAAAATTACCTTGCCCGCTTTAAGGGCAATGTCGCCGGGGCGCCCGCGCAACAGCAGATGGTCCAGCGGCGCTGCAACC
>JBJOJQ010000167.1:0-4429 GCA_046046525.1 Pseudomonadota bacterium | reverse complement strand
GCGGCGGTGATGGCCTTTGGCCTGGGCATGGCGCTGTTCACCATGGTCATGGGCAATGCCTTTGCGGCCTTCCCGGTGATGATTGCGGCGATAGGCCTGCCATTGCTGATCACCGAATATGAAGGCGACCCGGCGGTCATCTGCGCCATTGGCATGCTTGCGGGCTTTTGCGGGACATTGATGACGCCAATGGCGGCCAATTTCAATCTCGTCCCCGCCGTTCTGCTCGACCTGCGGGACCGCTATGGCGTTGTCCGCCGACAGGTGCCGACCGCGCTGGTCCTGCTGGCCGTCAACATCGTCTTCATCTATCTTTTCGCCTTTTGATGGGGGCTGATATGACCGAATTGACGCCTGAGATTGGGGCGGCGTTCATGCGGCTCACCCTGTCGCATCTGGGCCGCCAATATCCGTATAAAATGGATCTGGTCTACCAAGGGCCAGAGGATGCCTGCCCGCCCAGCGTACATCACCCGATTTTTCACGGCAGCTTTGATTGGCACAGCTGTGTCCATGGCTGGTGGCAGGTCATGCGTCTGGCCCGGCTGTTTCCGGATTTGCCCGAAGCCGCGATGGTGCGTGATCGGGCCAATATCATGCTGGTGCCAGACAAGGTGGCCGGTGAATGCGCCTTTCTGGATCGCCCCACAGCGCAGGGGTTTGAACGGCCTTATGGCTGGGCCTGGTTGCTGGCCCTGCATGCAGAGCTGGACCAGCATCAAGGCCCATGGGCGGACGCGCTGGCGCCGCTGGCCGCAGCTTTTGCCACGCGCTTTCATGCTTTTCTGCCCAAGCTGACCTATGCCTTGCGGGTTGGGTCGCATTTCAACATCGCCTTTGCGCTTATCCTGGCGCGCCGCTGGGCCAGTTCACGCGATCCCGATCTAGTCCGCTTGATTGATGCGCGGGCGCAGCATTGGTTCGCAAAGGACGCTGATTGTCAGGCGTGGGAGCCGGGCGGCGACGAATTTCTGTCCTCTGCGCTGACCGAAGCCATGTTGATGAGCGAAATTCTGCCGCCGGATGCGTTTCGGGGCTGGTTTGATCAATTTTTGCCGCGTGCAGCACAGGGCGCACCGGCCAGTCTGTTCACGCCGGCCTTTGTGTCGGATCGGTCCGATGGCAAAATCGCGCATCTTGATGGCCTGAACCTCAGCCGCGCCTGGTGCTGGCGGCACATTGCCGCGCGTCTGGGGCCAGATCATCCGGCGGCCAGTCCAGCTCTGGCTGCTGCCCAAACGCATGTGACGGCCAGTTTGCCCCATGTCTCTGGCGATTATATGGGGGAACATTGGCTGGCGACGTTCGCGCTGCTCGCGCTGCAATCGCCCGAATAACTTGTAATTTTTTTGACCATAGCCTATATAGGCGAGGCCTAACGTCGTTTGCGACGGAATTTGATTGCCGCACTGGCGGCCCCTTTTTCCTTTTCATGCCGCATGGCCCCGCGCCGGGATACGCCCGTCTGCGGATGATTATTTGTATGTCAGGAATGGGTTTGGCGAAGGAAGAGCTTTTAACGGTCGAAGGCAAGATTGACGAAATCCTGCCCGATGGACGCTTTGGCGTCACCTTAGAGAATGATCATCGGATCATTGCATATACGGCGGGCAAAATGCGCCGTTTCCGCATCCGATCGGTCGTTGGGGATCATGTGCACGTCGAAATGACGCCCTATGATCTCACCAAAGGTCGGATCATCTTTCGCGAACGCACACCCGGCCAGGGGCCGGGGGGCATCCGCCGCCGCACGACGCGGCGCTAAACGGATTGAAACAGCGGCAGCTATGGCCTGCCCAAAAGGACTTTATGCATTTGACTATGACAGGCGCTGCAAAGCGCCGATTTTCCACACCCCATAAGGCTGTGGCCAGCGTTAATCGCCGGGCGCATGACACAGCGGTGTCGGCCCGGTTATCGACCATCGAATTGCGGCGCCTTGTCGCAACTATGGTGGATTAATCTCAACCCGCTGCGCGGTTCGGCCAAAAGCCAGACCGCGCCCCAAAGGACCGTGTTCATGGATATGCAGCGCACCCATTACTGGCGCCCGGCCCATGCAACAGGGTTCACTGCCCCTCAGGGGGCAATTTGCACCCATCAGCCGTTGCTGATGCATCAATCCTGCTCTTGTTGGAGTTCGATCGGTATCGACGATTTGGTTACAGAGGCGGGGCTTGCCCCCAATCTGCACGACAACGACGTCCTTTCAATTGACGACTTGACGCACGACACCGTCAGCATTTGCGCTGACGGCCACTCCCGTTTCTTGAAAGGAAACGACTATGACTATCGGAACCGTAAAATTCTTTAATGAAGACAAGGGCTATGGCTTTATTCAGCCGGATGATGGCGGGAAGGACAGCTTTGTCCATATCTCTGCCGTTCAAGCGGCCGGCCTTGGCACATTGAACAAGGATCAGCGCGTGTCTTATGACGTCGAAACCGGCCGCAATGGCAAGGAATCCGCCGTCAATATCAGCAGCGCTGCCTGATCGGATGGGAAGCCCCCGGCGGCCTTGCAAAGGGCAGGGCCGGGGGCGTCTTTCCGTCCTTCCTGACACCAACCGGGGCGTGGATGCTTATGGCACTGTCTTATGAATTTCTGATCGAACGCGCTGAGCAGGCGGCACAGGATGCCAACCGCGCCGTGCTCGACAATGTGCGCGACCGCGCCTTGCGGTCCGAAACGGCCTGGCGGATTATGGCCAATCAGGTGCTGGAGGTTGCCCGCAACCGGGACATGGCGCTGGAAGCCAAGCGCGTCATGCAGGCATCACAGCAAGAGAGCTGAAAACAGCAGGGCGCCGAAAAAGCTTGCCACAGTTGCCGTTGCAACGGGCACGGTGGCCCGCCACCCCATTTGCATCAACAGGTCAAGCCGCGACCGCATGGCCGTTGCCGTGACAGCCAGCAACAGCAAGGCTTTGGACCCGGTGAGGGCCGCGCTGCTGAATGCAGGCGGGATCGTGACCATGCTGTTGATCACCAGCACCGCCAAAAAGGCCGTGATGAACCATGGCAGCGCCAAACGCCGCCAGATCGGCGCCGCCTGACCGGCTGTCTGGCTGCCCAGATAGACCGTCGCCAGCGCCACAATCGGGGCCAGCAAGGCGACCCGGGCCAGCTTGACGATCGTGGCATAGCCCCCCGCTTCATCCGAAAACGCATAACCGCCGCCAATGGCCTGGGCGACATCATGGATGGATGCGCCGATCAGAAAACCGGCGGCACGATCGCTCAACTGCAATTCAGCCGCAAGCGTCGGGTAAACAGACATGGCCAAGGCGCTGGCCAGGGAAATGCTCACCAGCGTCAGGGCGAATTGCGCCTGGCTGAGCCGGTCCTTGCCAATCACGCTGTAAAGCGCAAGCGCGGCACTGGCCCCGCAGATCGCCGTCGCGCCCCCGGCCAGCAACCCGGCATAGCCCGATTGCCCTGACATCCAGGCACCCAGCATGGCGGCCAGAAACGCCAGCAGCATGACCGCAAGCAGGGCGACAAAGGGGGCCGCGCCCAGGGTGCCGATCTGGCTGAGCGTGACTTGCAGGCCAAGCGCAACAATGCCGAGCCGCAGGCAGGTGCGTGCCGCGAAATCAAGGCCGCGATGCGTGCGCGGGTCATGCGCGATGAAGTTTAACGACAGGCCGATCAACAGCCCCAAGAGAATGATCGGGAAGCCATAATGGTCCGACAGCCAGGCGGCAGCCGCAGCGGCGACGCCACAGGCGGCCAATCCTGGAAAATAGCTGCCTTTGCCGGTATCGGCATTTTGCGCCATCGAGGTTTCGGCCAGATAGATTTCGCCGAACAGGTCATGGCCATGCGGCATATCATCCAGATTATACTCGCGTTTCTGCGCCATATGCCCCCCATGCAGCCATCGCCATTGCCAGCGATGCCGCGTCTCAATTCACCCGATGTTCGTCAAAAAAGCGGCGCACATCATCTTGTTGGGCCGCCGACAGGTGCAGACCCATTTTGGTCCGCCGCCACAGCACATCTTCGGCATCCATCGCCCATTCTTCGGTCCGCAAATAACGGACTTCGCGTTCGGTCAGGCCGGCGCCAAAATGCTGGCCACAATCAGCCAGACTTTGGGCATCGCCCAAAAGCGTCGTGGCACGGGTGCCATAGCAGCGGATGAGCCGGGCGGCCCAGGCGGGTTCCAGAAAGGGATAGGCCGCCTGCAAATCGGCGATCAGGCGATCCACCTCATCCACGCCAAAATCGCCGCCGGGCAGCGGGGCCGTGTCGGTCCAATGTGGCCCGGCCAATGCCGGCGTCCGCGCGGCCAGATGGTCGACCGCTTCTTCGGCCAAGGTGCGGTAGGTTGTGATCTTGCCGCCGAACACCGACAGGATCGGCGCGCCATCTTCTTCCGGGCTCAGATCAAAGCGATAGCCACGGGTGGCGGCTTCCGGCTTGC
>JBJOJQ010000155.1:0-12283 GCA_046046525.1 Pseudomonadota bacterium | reverse complement strand
GCGCGCTGAATATTGTCCTTGGGCATAGACTGCGCGCGGGCCGCCAGCACGGCGGCGCGCAGACGGGCATTGGCGTCCGGGTCTGGCAGGCCCATTTTGGCGGCCACGGTAATTTCACGCGACAGCTTGGAAAAAAGCGCCGACCGCTTTTTGTCCTGCGCACCTTTGCGGTGCATGATGTTCTTAAATTTGGAATGACCTGCCATATCCGTAACTTATCCCAGTTTTACTGCGGTTCCAGAGGCAGAGACCATCAACATGGATCCGCCTTGCCCCAGAACTTCATAATCCAGATCGACACCAATCACGGCATCGGCCCCCAAGGCACGCGCTTCATCTTTCAATTCGTTGAGCGCCGTCATCCGCGCATCGCGCAGCGTGGATTCATATGCGCCCGACCGGCCCCCCACGATATCGCGGATACCGGCAAAGAGATCCTTGAAAATATTCGCGCCAACAATGACTTCGCCTGTCACCACGCCCAGATAGTCCGTCACCTGACGGCCGTCGATGGCATGTGTCGTTGTTACCAGCATCAGAATTCTCCTCTTGTCCTACGCCGATCCGGTGTCTCACGACCCGGATGGCGTGGTCAAGCGGGCTGCAACGCGCAGGCGCCCGCCGGGATTACAGCCCCAAAGCGCTCTTGTAGGTATCGAGGATCGCTTCCATTTCCTGACGATCATGGGCTTCCATTTTCCGCAAGCGGACGATCTGACGCATGATTTTGGCGTCATAACCGCGCGCCTTGGCTTCTGAATAGACGTCGCGAATATCGTCTGAAATGCCCTTTTTCTCTTCTTCCAGACGCTCAATGCGTTCGATCAGCAGGCGGAGTTCGTCCGCTGCAACATTCTCGCTCATATCATGCTCCAAATTGCCCAGATGTGGTCGCCCGTGCCACAGGTGCCTCATCAGAGGCCCGTCGGCACGGGGACACAGAGTCGGGCGCTGTTAGTCGCTCAGGCCTTGGCCTTCAAGCTTTGCGCGACGGGGACGTTGTGCCGTTCCAGCGCGGCCACAATCTTGTCGGCCCCTTCCAGATCGCCCCAGAACATCGGGCCGCCGCGATAGACCGGCCAGCCATAGCCATAGATCCAGACGACATCGATGTCTGATGCCCGCTGCGCCTTGCCTTCTTCCAGGATCTTATAGCCTTCATTGACCATGGGGTAGAGCGTGCGTTCGATGATTTCCTGATCGGAAATCTCGCGCTTGGCAAGGTTCGACCGCGACCGGAATTCCTCAATAATGGCCAAGGCTTCGGCGCTGGGCGTGGCGTTGCGCTTTGCGTCGTAATCGTAAAAGCCCTTGCCATTTTTCTGACCAAAGCGGCCGGCCGCGCACATCGCATCGCGGATGGTTTCAACGCGCGATGGATCACGGTGCCAGCCAATGTCCAGACCCGCCAGATCGGCCATTTGGAACGGCCCCATCGGCATCCCGAAATCGGTATGCACCTTGTCAATCTGCGCCGGCGTTGCGCCTTCCAGCAACAGCTGATTGGCCGGGTTCTGCCGCTGCGACAACATGCGGTTGCCGATAAAGCCATGGCAGACGCCCGCGACAACCGCGACTTTCTTGATCTTCTTTGCCAGCGCCATGACGGTCGCCAGAACATCGGGGGCGGTGGCATCTCCGCGCACGACTTCCAGCAATTTCATGACATTGGCGGGGGAGAAGAAATGCATGCCCAGCACATCGGCCGGGCGGCTGGTGGCGGCGGCGATTTCATTGACATCCAGATAGCTGGTGTTGGACGCCAGAATGGCACCGGGCTTCACGATTTTGTCGAGCTTGCCAAACACGTCTTTCTTGACGTCCATGCTTTCATAGACGGCCTCAATCACCAGATCACAGTCCGCCAGATCCGCCATGTTGAGCGTCGGGGTCAGCAGCCCCATCATTTTTTCAACCTTATCCGCGGTGAAGCGGCCCTTGGCGGCGGAGGCTTCGTAGTTCTTCCGGATGACAGAGACACCGCGGTCAAGCGCGTCCTGCGCCATTTCGACAATGGTCACGGGAATGCCGGCTTGCAGGAAGTTCATGCTGATGCCGCCACCCATGGTGCCCGCGCCGATCACGCCCACTTTTTTGATGTCGCGCAGGACCGTGTCCTTGGGTAGGCCATCAATCTTGGCGGCCTGACGCTCGGCAAAGAACATATGGCGCTGGGCGGCCGATTGGCTGCCCGTCATCAACTTCATAAATTCGGTGCGTTCAAATTTCATGCCCTCTTCAAAGGGCAGGCGGGTGGCGGCTTCGACGCAAGCCAGATTGGCGTAAGGCGCTTCAAAGCCCTTCCACTTGCGCGCATTGGCCGCCTTTAACTGGTCAATCACGCCAATGTCGCCCGTGATCGGGCGGTTGCGCGTGGCACGGGGGCCGTGTGCGATCATCTCTTGGGCAAAGGCAATGGCGTCTTCAGCCAGCGTCGCCTCTCCGGCCAGGGCATCGACCAGACCCAGCTCCTTGGCTTTGGCGGCGGGCAGGGGATCGCCTGACGACACCATCTGGGCCGCCACCTCAACCCCCACGACGCGCGGCAGGCGCTGTGTGCCGCCAGCCCCCGGCAACAGGCCCAGCTTCACCTCAGGCACGCCCAGCATGGCAGAGGGCACAGCGATGCGGTAATGGCAGACCAAGGCGGTTTCCAGGCCACCGCCCAGCGCCGTGCCATGAATGGCGGCGATCACCGGCTTGGGGGCCAGTTCAATGCTGTTCAGCACCTCGTTGAAATCGGGCCCCTGGGCGGGCTTGCCAAATTCGGTGATGTCGGCGCCGGCGATAAAGGTCTGCCCGGCGCAGCGCAGGACAACGGCTTTCACGCTGTCATCGGCCATTGCGGTGTCCATGCCGTCCTTAATGCCCTGACGGACATGCCAGCTCAGCGCATTGACGGGCGGGTTGTTGACAAGGACGACAAGCACATCGCCATGGCGTTCGGTGGTTACGGACTGCATGAGTGTCTCCTGATTTTTAGGCGGCCAATGCCGCATACATAAGGGCGCGGATCTCGCGCCGCAGGGGGTAGGTGGTCGATGGCATCAACTGGGTCATGAAGACCATGGTCAGATGTTCCACCGGATCGACAAGGAAGGCGGTTGAAAACATGCCGCCCCAGAAGAATTCGCCCTTGGACCCGGCTTGTGCGGTTGCGGCTGGGTCAATGTTGCACGCAAAGCCAAGGCCAAAGCCGATCCCGCCATTTTCCGCCTCGCTGAACAGCGCGCGGGAATGCTGGGTCAAATCGCCGCCGCCCGGCAGATGGTTGGCTGTCATCAATTCCAGCGTCTTGGGGCTGATGATCTGGACGCCATCCAGCGCGCCGCCATTGAGCAGCATGCGGCAAAAGCGATTATAGTCCGACAGGGTGGACGCGAGACCCCCGCCGCCCGATTGAAACTTGCGCGGGCGGGCCCAGCCGCTTTCGGCGCCGCCTTTATCATAAAGTTTCATCTTTTCCGTGGGATGCAAGGCATAAGCTGGGGGCAGGCGATGCGCCTGATCTGCCGGGACCATGAAGCCGGTGTCGACCATGCCCAGCGGGCCGAAAATATGGTCCTGAAAATATGTGCCCAAAGGCTTGCCCGATACGCGCGCCACGATCACGCCGATAATGTCGGTTGCGATTGAATAATTCCAGGCCGTGCCGGGATCGAACTCGATGGGCAGCGTGGCGACGATATCGATGAAGTCCTGATCCGTCACCTTGCCCCAATTTTCGAGCTCAGTGCGGCGGTAGGCGGCATCGACATAGCCCATTTCCTGAAAGCTATAGGTAAAGCCCGCCGTGTGGCGCAGCAGATCCACCACCCGCATCACCGTTGTCGGCGCACGGGTGAGGAACGGGGTTGCGCCGCCCCCGCCTTCATAGACACCGATTTTTGCGAATTCGGGAATATAGTCCGTCACCGGGTTCAGCAGGCCGACCAGACCCTGTTCGACCAACTGCATCAGCGCGATCGATGTGATCGGCTTTGTCATCGACGCGATGCGGAAAATGGCATCCTGCTCAACGCCGGATGTCCACAGATAGGCCAGTTCATCGCCGCGGCCGATCAACAACGCGCCATGGGGCAACAGGCCGGTGTCGAGATATTTGCGCTGGAAAAAGGCGCCGATCCGGTCAAGCCGGTCGGGCAGAAAACCAAGATCCTTGGGGTTGGACGCTTGCAGCATCGTTCATTCTCCCTGTGGGCTGTGCCTGTCGGCGCCCTGATCGTCCCATGAAAGCGAAGATAGGCCGGGCTTTGGCACTTAAACCGCTGTCTGCCCGGTCAGCTGGCGCGTCACCGGGTGCGAGCTGGACAGCCCGCCATCGACGGCAATGGCCTGCCCGTTGACATAGCTGGCCTGATCCGACGCCAGGAACAGCGCCACATTGGCCAGTTCGTCCGGCTGGGCTGCGCGGCGCAGCGGGTTCAGGCGGCCCACCTTGTGCATCACATCCTTTTCACGCGCATAATCAAAGGTCGGCTTGGTCATGCCGGTTTCGGTCAAGCCCGGGCAAATCGCATTCACGCGCACGCCGGTTTCCGACATTTGCTGCGCGGACACCATGGCAAGGTTGATCACGCCCGCCTTGGAGGCCGAATAGGCTGGCCCACCAGCGCCCGACCGAATGCCCGCGACGCTGGCGGTGAGGATGATGGAACCACCCTGTCCGCCATCCATCATGGCCTGCCCGGCATGCTTGACCATCAGCCACGGCCCGATCAGGTTCACGCGCAGAATTTCTGCCCATTGGTCTGGCGTCAGATCAAAAATACCGGCCATGCCGCCCGAAATCCCGGCATTGGCAAAGGCAATATGCAGATCGCCATAGGTGTCGATGGCCGACTTCACGAGCTTTTGCACATCAGCTTCAACGCCCGCATCGATCTGCAACGCGGTGGCAGAGCCGCCGGCATCTTTGACCATCTGCGCCGTGTCGTGCACCGCCTCGGTCTTGTCCCCGAGGATAAGCTTTGCGCCTTCGGCTGCAAAACGCAGCGCAGAGGCCCGGCCAATGCCGGATCCGGCACCGGTGATGATGGCGACCTTGCCTTTAAGTGCACCCATCTGACTCTCCTTTTATTTGGCCATGATCTTATGTTCGGTTCAGCTGCCGCTGATCGTTTGGCCGCCATCGATGACGAAGGTTTGGCCCGTGGTGAACGCCCCGGCGCGCGATGCGAGGAAAACAGCCGCGCCTGCAATTTCTTCTGGTTCACCAATGCGGCGCAGCGGCGCGCGTGCGGTGGACCGCGCCAATGTGTCCGGGTTTTCCCACAAGGCGCGGGCAAAATCTGTGCGGATGAGGCCGGGCGCGATGCAATTGACGCGCACGCCCTTCGGCCCAAATTCATCGGCCAGATTGCGGGCCATCTGCATATCGGCGGCCTTGGAGATGCAATACGCGCCGATCACGGTGGAGCCTTTGAGGCCGCCGATCGATGAAATGATGGTGATGGAGCCTTCGCCGCGCGCCATCATCTCCGGTGCGACCATATGGACGAGCCAATGGTTCGACAGGATGTTGTTATCCATGATCTTGCGGAATTGATCATCCTCAATGCCCGCCGATGGCCCATAATAAGGGTTGGACGCCGCATTGCAGACCAGGGCGGTAATCTTGCCAAAAGCGCGCCGCGTTTCATCCACCAGCTGCTGCAACGCATCCTTGGACGAAATATTGGCGGCAATCGCAATCGCAGTGCCGGCGCCAAAGCGTGCGTTGAGATCATCGGCGACAGCGTCGCAGGCGTCTTGCTTGCGGCTTGAGATCACGACCTTGGCGCCATGAACCGCCATTTCCTCGGCAATGGCTTTGCCAATGCCGCGCGATGAGCCGGTAATCAGGGCGACTTGCCCTGTCATGTCGAACAGCGACATCCCATCCTCCCTTATCAGTCATAAGCGGGGCGGGGCTGGCCCCGCACCCGCCGAAATCAGGCGCCAGCTTTGACAGCAAAGCTCCAGGCCGTTTCGGCCAAGGGGCTGACGCGCGCAGACATTTCCTTGGCATGCGATGAATTCGCCGTGCCGTCGATCACCCGTTTTTTGATGCCCTGGATAATGCCGGCCAGCCGGAAGAAATTATACGCAAAATACCAGTTCATATCGGGTACGCCGCTGCGCCCCGTGGCTTGGCAATAGCGTTCAACCGCCTCTTCCAGTTCGGGAATGCCCAGGGCCTTGCGGTCCAGATCCTGCACGCCAGACCGGCCACCATTATCGGTCACCCAGGCCATGGCGACATAGGTAAAATCTGCCAGCGGATCGCCCAGCGTCGATAATTCCCAGTCCAGCACGGCCACAACCTGCGCTGCGTCTGGCGCAAAGATCATGTTATCGATGCGATAATCGCCATGCACGATCGACGTTCGCGTTTGTTCAGGCAAGGTCGCGGGCAGCCATTCAATCAGCCGTTCCATCACCGGCATATGTTCGGTTTCGGACAGCTTATATTGTTTGGTCCAGCGATCGACCTGACGGCCGAAATAATTGCCGGGCTTCCCAAAATCAGCCAGGCCCGCCGCCTCAATATCGGTATTGTGGAGCGCCGCCAGCGTGTCGATCATGGCGTCATAGGTCTGGCGCCGAAAGGCGGGCGTGGCGCCCGGCATCGCGCCGTCCCAGATCGTGCGCCCTTCAACCATGCCCATCACATAGAACCAGCTGCCGATCACATCATTATCGGTGCACAGGCCATAGGGGCGGGCAACCGGAAAGCCGGTTGGGTAAAGACCGTTGATCGCCTTGAATTCGCGGTCAACGGCATGTGCGCTGGGCAGCAAGGGGCCAAAGGGCTTGCGCCGCAGCACATAAGATCCGCTTTTGGCGTTGATGCGATAGGTTGGGTTTGATTGCCCGCCGGCGAATTTGAAAACCTCTATCGGGCCTTCAAATCCGGCCACATTATCCTGCATCCAGGCGGCCAAATTGGCTTCGTTGAGCGCATCGGCCCCTTCCGCCTTGGTCACGCCCGAAAACAGGCTCTGTGCGTCCAGTGCATCGGTCATTGATCGAATACGATCACGCTGCGTGCGGAATCGCCCTTCTTCATCTTGTCGAACCCGTCATTAATGGCCGAAAGCGGGATGCGTTCGGCAATGATGCTGTCCAGATCCAAAAGCCCGCGGATATAGAAGTCAACCAGACGCGGAATGTCCACGGGGAACCGGTTCGCCCCCATGATCGCGCCTTGCAGTTTCTTGCCCGACAACAGGTCCATCGCCGACAGGCCGACCTTTTCGGCCAGCGGCATCATGCCCAGGATCGTCGCAGTCCCGCCGCGGCGCAGCACGCTGACCGCCAGATTGGCGGACGCCGGACGACCGACAGCCTCAATGGCATGGTCCACGCCGCCCTTGGTCATTTCAATGATCTGTGCAGCCGCACCATCGGCCATGGCATCGACCATATCCGTTGCACCCAGCTTTTTGGCGAGTTCCCGCTTTTCAGGCATGGGGTCGGCTGCGATGATGCGCCCGGCACCGGCGATTTTGGCGGCGTTGATCGTCGCCAAGCCCACGCCGCCGCACCCGACAACGGCCACGGTTTCCCCCGGCGTCACCTTGCAGGCGTTGAAGATCGTACCAGCCCCCGTCGTGACGGCACACCCGATCACGGCGGCGCGGTCCAGCGGCATATCTGGATGGATCTTCACACAGGCATGTTCGTGGATCAGCATCTGTTCGGCAAAGGCCGACAGGTTCAGCATCTGATTAACCACCGACCCATCGGCACGGGTCAGACGCGGGGCATCGCCCGGGCCCCGGCGGGTATCCCCGCCCAGACACAGCGACATCCGCCCGGTGACGCAAAATTCGCAATGACCGCAAAAGGCAGACAGGCAGGTCACGACGGCATCGCCGGGCTTCACCGTGCGCACTTCGCTGCCCACGGCCTCCACAATGCCAGCGGCCTCATGGCCGGGAACGGCGGGCAGGGGGTGCGGATAGGCGCCATCGATGAAATGCAGATCGGAATGGCACAGCCCGCAGGCTGCCGTCCGGATCAGCACTTCGTGCGGACCCGGTTTGGAGATCGACAGATCCTCGATGACGAGCGGCGTATTGGGTGCGATGAGGACCGCGGCCTTCATCGTGTCACCGCCAGATCACCCGAGGACAGATCCTGCGGCCGTGCCGCGCCATATTTGCCCAGCTCAAGCCGCGCAATGGCGCGGTTGTGCACTTCGTCCGGACCATCGGCCAAACGCAGCGTGCGCTGATGCGCCCAGGCCGAGGCCAGGCCGAAATCTTCGGACACGCCGCCGCCGCCATGCGCCTGAATGGCATCATCAATAATGCGCAGCGCCATGTTCGGCGCCTGCACCTTGATCATCGCGATTTCGGCAGCCGACGCCTTATTGCCAACCGTGTCCATCATATGGGCGGCCTTAAGGCAGAGCAGGCGGGTCATTTCCAGATCAATACGCGCCCGTGCAATGCGTTCATGCCAGACGGTCTGTTCGGCAATCGTCTTGCCAAAGGCGACGCGGCTGGTGAGGCGACGGCACATTTTTTCCAGCGCTTCTTCGGCAACGCCAATGGTGCGCATGCAATGGTGGATACGGCCCGGCCCAAGACGACCCTGTGCGATTTCAAAGCCACGGCCTTCGCCATAGATGATGTTTTCGGCCGGAACGCGCACGTCCTTCAGCTCAATTTCCATATGGCCGTGCGGGGCATCGTCATAACCGAACACCGGCAGGTGGCGCAGGATGTTCACGCCCGGTGCGTCCAGCGGCATCAGGATCTGCGATTGCTGCTGGTGGCGCTGGGCGCCCAGATCGGTCTTGCCCATGACGATCGCGATCTTGCAGCGCGGGTCGCCGGCACCCGATGACCACCATTTGCGGCCGTTGATCACATAATGATCGCCATCGCGGGTGATGCGGGTTTCAATATTGGTGGCGTCGGACGACGCGACGGCGGGTTCGGTCATCAAAAAGGCAGACCGGATTTCGCCGTTCATCAACGGGATCATCCACTGCGTCTTTTGCGCGGCCGTGCCGTACCGATTGAGCACTTCCATATTGCCCGTATCCGGCGCGGAGCAGTTGAACACTTCCGATGCCATGCTGACGCGGCCCATTTCTTCGGCGCACAAGGCATATTCCAGATTGGTCAGCTTTGGCCCGTCAAACTCAACCGAGCTGTCGAGATGCGGGTTGGCGCCCTGCGGCGGCATGAAGAGATTCCAAATGCCGGCAGCCTTGGCGCGGGCCTTTTCTTCTTCAACGACGTTCAGAACCTTCCACCGATCGCCGGTGGCCTGTTCTGCGTAATAATCCTTCATCCGCGGGCGGACATATTGGTCGATATGAGCCTTAACGCGATCCCGCCAGTAGGTCTGTCGCTCGGTGAGGTTGAAGTCCATTCTGAGTCGTCCTCTTCGATGTTTACGTTTACGTCACTGTCAGCTTTCGGAACTGTTTTCCAGCCCCTTCACGTCCCTTGTTTCATTGTATCTTCCGCAAGACGCCGGACGCGTGCTTCATGGTCATGCCGCCGGATCGGAAAGCGGACGAAAATCGCCGCAGAAACCAGCGCCAGGACAAAAATGATGCCGATATAGGCGGTTGTCAGCCGGTCTACGACCTCAACCAGCACGTCATCTGCGTCGGTTTTTTGCGACAGCCCGGCCCAGCTGATGATCAGGCCCGAGGCAAAGATGCCAAGGCCGGACGCGCATTTTTGAATGAAGAAATTTCCGGCAAAGAAAACGCCTTCGGTGCGGCGCCCCGTTTTTTCCTGCGCATCTTCCACGATATCGGCAATCATGGAGGAGCCAGAGATCATCACCGTCACGGCAAAGCAATTGCCCAGAAAGAAAAAGATGAAGACGAGCCAGGTTGAAATGGCGGTCCCCGTTTCCGGCCAATAGCCCGCAAGCCGCAGGACAAAGGGCACCATCCAAAAGCTAATGCCCAGCAATGATCCATAAGCCGCGGTATGCGGCTTATCCCATATCCGGTTGAGCGGCACGACGATGAAAAAGGCGGCAATGACGCTGAGGAACAGGATCACCGGGAAAATGGCAAAGGCAGTCTGATCAAAACGCCAGACATAGATGTAGAGATAATTGGATATCGAAAAGGTGATGCCCTGGCTCACCACGGCAAAAGCGGCAGCTGAGGCATAGACCAAAAAGGCGCGGTTCGACAGCGATTGCCGAATTTCATCAAAGGCATGGCCAAAGCTGGATGCCGCCGGGCGATGATCGGGCCATTTGGCGACATAGCGATGCTGGCCAAGCGCCGAGAGCAGGACCGCCAATATGATCAGGGCGCCGCCGAACAGGCCATAGCTCCAATAGCCTTCCGGGTTGAGCTGGCCGATCTTATGCCCTTCATCCGGGACCAGAAAAACGCTGTAGGCCAGAAACAGCATCAGCAAACCGCCGGCCCAGCCGAACAAAAAGCGAAAGCGCATCAGGCTTGTACGCTCATCATAATCGCTGGTGAGTTCGGGCACGAGCGCAACCGACGGCACTTCGCAACACGACACCAGCGCCCGAACGAGCACCGCTGTCAGCACCAGATACAGGAAGATATGGCCCTGTGCGGCATCGGGCGGCGCCCAGAGCAGCAGCCAGGCCAGACCCAGCGGGATGGGGGCCAGATAAAGCCAGGGCAGCCGCCGCCCCCAGCGGGAATAGGTGCGATCGCTCAGATGCCCGATAAAGGGATCGATCAGCGCATCAATGAACAGCGCAATCATCAGCGCGGTTGAAACAAGCGCCGCCTGCAACCCCAGCACCTGATTGTAGAAAATCAGGAGAAAGGTCGAAAAGCCGTTGTCTTTGACGCCATAGGCAATGCTGCCCAGGCCGTGGACCAGTTTTAGCCGCAGCGGAAGCGTGCGGGGGGCGGGGATACTCATTGGGTGGGGGCGTTAACAAAGCTTTCCAAAGCGTCGAAGATCCCGGGGGCCTCCGGATTCCAGCTGTGCGGCTGGCCTGTCGTGATGCCGCCATCCACCACAAAATGGGCGCCGGTGATGAAGCCTGCGTCTTTCGACGCAAGAAAGGCGACCATATTGGCAATATCTTCCGGGCGGCCGCCGCGTTTCACCGGTTGGGTATGGTTCGCGATTTCAAAGATGATCTGGTTCGCGGCCTCGCGCTTCTCTTCGGGCACCTCCATGGAGGACGCAAAGATATTCGTCTGGATAAAGCCCGGGCAAATGGCGTTCATGCGGATGTCATGCTTGGCAAGATCGGTCGCGCCAACCTTGGTCAGATGAATGACGCCGCATTTGGCAACGGCATAGGCCGTGGGGGAATAGCCCGCCCCCAGGCCAGCGACGCTGGCCGTGTTGACGATCGACGCCCCGTCCCGCCCGATCATATGGGGCACGGCATAACGCACGCCCATCGCCACTGAACGCAGCAGCAGGTTCATCGTATGGTCCCAGCCGTCCGGATCGATTTCTTCAATCGGGGCCTTGTCGCCGCCGGCGCCGGCATTGTTGAAAACAATGTCGATCCCGCCGGTTTTTTCGGCCGCAAAATCCATCAGCGCCTTGATATCGCTGGGCGCGCAGACATCGGTGCGTTTGAACAGGATTTTGCCATTGGACGTGGCCGCCAGCTCTGTGCCGCCCTGTTCATCAATATCGCCGGCAATCACGGTTGCCCCTTCCGATGCAAACAACAGGCAGGTCGCCTTGCCAATGCCGGATGCCGCCCCCGTAATGACCACCGTTTTCCCAGCGAATCTCATATGTCTCTCCATGTCTTTTGCGACTCATCCTGTCTGGCTCTTGGCCGCGGGTCAACGCGCTTGCGCCTGCCGTTACGGAAAGCTTTGATCGTGACTTGACGCTTGCGTAAACCAGAGCCGCCGACCTAGAGAGTCGGGCTCGACATAGGAGACTCCAATGACTGACCTTGAGACTTTCCGGACGGAAACACGGGCATGGCTGGAGGCCAATTGCCCCGCCGAAATGCGTCAGCCTGTGAAAGGCGATGATGACATTTGCTGGGGCGGCCGCAACTGGGTTTTTTCCTCGCCGGCGCAAAAGCAATGGCTTGAGGTGATGGCGGCCAAAGGCTGGACTGTGCCCGACTGGCCGGTGGCTTATGGTGGCGGCGGTCTTTCGCCCGAAGAAACCAAAGCCTTGCGGCAGGAAATGGCAAAGCTTGGCTGCCGTTCGCCGCTCAACAGCTTTGGCATCTGGATGCTTGGCCCGGCCTTGCTGAAATTCGGCACCGAAGAGCAAAAGCTGCATTATCTGCCGCAAATCGCGCGCGGTGAAATTCGCTGGTGTCAGGGCTATTCCGAACC
>JBJOJQ010000134.1:0-21597 GCA_046046525.1 Pseudomonadota bacterium | reverse complement strand
TTTTTCGGGGCGATGGGCAGCTTTGTCATTGGTGTCGTGGCGCAGCGCGTGATCGGCAATGAGGCGGAGTTGTGGAAGGCGCTGGTGCTGACCGCGGGCACGCTGTTGCCGCTGGCAACCTTCCTGATGTGGCGCGGCATTCGCCCCTATCGCGAGGAGGTGGAGCGGATTGAGGCTTTGGAAATGGCGGCGCTCGCCAGCAATTGACAGCGCCGCCATCTCGTCGCAACTGTAAGTAACGCATACAAATTCAGGAGAGTCGCATGAGCGAAGACCGCATCGCTGCGCTGGAAGCGCAACTGGCCGCACTGGCCCGCCGGGTCACCATTTGTGAAGATGAGCAAGCGGTGCGCAAGCTTCATCATCTGTACGGCTATCTGATTGATAAATGCCTGTATCGTGAGGTTGTGGACCTGTTTACCGAGGATTGCGAAGTGCATTTCTTTGGCGGCATTTATCGCGGCAAGGCGGGGGCGGCGCGGCTTTATATTCACCGCTTTCAGGCCAATTTCACGCATGGCAATAACGGGCCGATCGATGGATTTTTGCTGGATCACCCGCAGCATCAGGATGTGGTCGATATTCAGCCCGATGGCGTCACGGCCTTTGGCCGGTTTCGCTGCACGATGCAGGCCGGGCGCCATAAGGACTTTGCAGGCGATGATCCCCGCGGCGCGCGCCAATGGTGGGAAGGCGGCCTATATGAGAATGTCTACAAGAAGGTGGATGGCGTGTGGCGCATCCATGTTCTGAATTATGTTCCGCAATGGCACGCCGATTATGAAACGGGCTGGGCGCATACCCGGCCCAATTATGTGCCGTTTCTCGACAAGACGATCCCGGAAGACCCGACAGGGCCGGATGAATTGAAAACGGATGTCTGGCTGTGGCCGACGCACAAGGTGGTTCCGTTCCACAATCCGCACCCGGTAACGGGCAAGCCCATTGTGCCGGAACGCTGGCAGGGCGATATTGACCGCGAAAAGGCTGCACAATGACATATCCTGACCTGCACATGATCATCGATGGTGAGAAGATCCCCGTCGGCCACCGCGCAACGCACCGGGTGGTGAACCCGGCGACGGGCGAAACATTGGGCGAATTGCCACTGGCGGATGCTGCGGATTTGGATCGGGCGCTGGACGCGGCGCAACGCGGCTTTCGCCTGTGGCGTGAGTCGACGGCGCAGCAGCGCGCCGCCGTGTTGCAAGGGGCCGCCCGGTTGATGATGGAGCGGCAGGAAGATCTGGCCCGGATCGCGACGCTGGAAGAGGGCAAGCCACTTGCTGAGGCGCGCATCGAAGTGATGATGAATGTCGGCCTCTTCAACTTTTACGCTGGCGAAACGCAGCGCATTTATGGCCGCCAGCTTGTCCGTCCGGCGGGGATGCGTTCCACCGTGATGTATGAGCCGGTCGGGCCTGTCGCAGCGTTCAGCCCCTGGAATTTTCCGCTTGGCAATCCGGGGCGCAAATTGGGCGCGCCGATCGCGGCGGGCTGTTCCGTGATCCTGAAATCAGCGGAAGAAACGCCCGCTTCGGCGCTGGGCGTGTTGCAATGTCTGCTGGATGCTGGGCTACCCAAAGAGGTTGCACAGGCCGTGTTCGGCGTGCCGGATCAGGTGTCGCGCCATTTGCTGGCATCCCCCATCATCCGCAAGCTGAGCTTCACCGGATCAACCGTGGTTGGCAAGCATCTGGCCAAGCTGGCCGCGGACGACATGAAGCGCACGACCATGGAATTGGGCGGCCATGGTCCCGTTCTGGTGTTTGATGATGCCGATGTGGACAGTGTGCTCGATACGGTTGTTGGCCAGAAATATCGCAATGCCGGGCAGGTGTGCGTGTCGCCCACGCGTTTCATTGTGCAGGAACGCGTCTTTGATAAGTTCCGCGATGGCTTTGCCGCGCGCGCGGCGCAGATCAGGGTGGGCCATGGGCTGGATGCGGATACGCAGATGGGGCCAATGGCCAATCCGCGGCGTCCCGATGCGATGGAACGGCTGATCGGGGATGCCGTGGCGCGGGGCGCACGGCTGGGGACAGGTGGCGAGCGCATTGGCAATCAGGGCTTTTTCTATGCGCCAACGGTGCTGTCCGACGTGCCTTTGGACGCCACGATCATGCAGGAAGAACCCTTTGGCCCCGTCGCGATCATCAACCCCTTTGGCAGCGAAGATGATATGATCACCGAGGCGAACCGCCTGCCTTATGGTCTGGCGGCCTATGCCTGGACACAGGATGCCCGCCGCCAGCGTCGCTTGATGCGCGATGTGGAAACCGGGATGCTGGGGATCAATACATCGATGATTGGCGGGGCAGACGCGCCCTTTGGCGGGGTCAAATGGTCCGGCCATGGGCATGAAGATGGGCCAGAGGGCCTTCACGCCTGCCTTGTGGCCAAGGCCGTGCATGAAGGATGATCGCGCCGCGCCGCCGGGCATGACCCGGCGTGTCGTGAATAAGACGCTGGGGATCGGCTTGGCTGCGGCTGCGGCTGCGCCAACCGCGCTTCGCGCCAAGACAGGAGAGACAAGGGCAATGACGCATGAACTGAAAACCGGTGGGGATCGCGGCTATTTGCGCATCGCCACTGAAGAGGCGTTTGCCACGCGGGAACAGGTCGATATCTACCTGCGCATGATCCGCGAGGGCAAAGCGGATAAGGGCATGGTGTCGTTATGGGGATTTTATGCGACATCGCCGTCGGAACGCGCGACGAATATTCTGGAGCGGCTGCTGGATCTGGGGGAACGGCGGCTGGCCGATATGGATGCGACCGGGATTGATAAGGCCATCCTCGCGCTGACCTCTCCGGGTGTGCAGCCCATGCTTGATCTTGATGAGGCCAAACGCATTGCGCGCAACGCCAATGACTTGCTGGCGGAACGTTGTCAGGCGCATCCCACCCGCTTTTACGGCATGGGCACGCTGGCGGTGCAGGATCCGGATTGGTCTGCGGCCGAAATTCGTCGTGGTGCCAAGGATTTGGGTTTCAAGGGCGTCCAGATTAACAGCCATACCCAAGGCGAATATCTTGATGATCCAAAGTTCGATCCGATTTTCCGGGCGCTCGTCGATATGGATCAGCCGCTCTATATTCACCCGGCAACGCCGCCGGATGCGATGATCGGGCCGATGCTTGAGGCTGGCCTGGATGGCGCGATTTTTGGCTTTGGCGTGGAAACGGGCATGCATTTGCTGCGCCTCATCACCATTGGCATTTTTGATAAATATCCCAGCCTGCAAATCATGGTCGGCCATATGGGCGAAGCCTTGCCCTATTGGCTTTATCGGCTGGATTACATGCATCAGGCCGGTGTCCGGTCGAAACGCTATGCCCGGATGCAGCCTTTGCAAAAGACAATCGCGCAATATCTGCAATCCAATGTGCTCGTCACCAATAGCGGCATGGCGTGGGAACCCGCGATCAAATTCTGCCAACAGGTTATGGGCGAAGATCGCGTGATGTACGCGATGGATTATCCCTATGAATATGAGGCATCTGAAGTGCGCGCGATGGACAGCATGGATATGCCGCTTGCCGTGAAGAAGAAGTTCTTTCAGACAAATGCGGAACGCTGGTTCAAACTATAATCCAGCGCAGGAGAGGGGCAGGACATGACGGCAAAAACGCAGCTTCCGCGCGGCGCCTGGTACGCGCTGGGTGTCATTGCCCTGACCAACGCGATGAGCCTTTTGGATCGCAATATCCTTGCGATCTTGGCGCCGCGCATCAAGGCGGATCTTGGGGTCGGCGATGCAGAGATGGGGCTGCTCTATGGCACCGTCTTCGCGTTATTTTATGCCCTGTTTTCCTTGCCGTTGGGGCGTCTGGCCGATGGCTGGATGCGCAATCGGCTGCTGTCCATGTCGATCGCCTTTTGGTCGGCCGCGACCGGCCTTGCGGCGTTTGCCGGCAATTTTGGCGTCTTGGCGCTCTCCCGTCTGGGGGTCGGCATTGGGGAGGCGGCGACCCAGCCCGCGGGCACATCGCTGATTTATGATTATTGGCCCAAGGAACGCCGCGGCTTTGTGATGGCGGTGCTGGCCGCTGCCATTGCCATTGGGCTGGGTGGATCGTTGATCCTGGGCGGCGTTGCCGCGGCCTGGTGGGATGATGCCTATGCCGGCACCGCAGCGCCGCTTGGCCTGTCGGGCTGGCAATTCGCCTTTCTGGCAGCGGCCATGCCGGGCTTTATCCTGTCGGTCTTTTTATGGCGCCTGAAAGAGCCAGAGCGGGGCGCCATGGATGGCGTGCCGACCCCGGCGGATCCAGCCCCCTTTGCCGCCAGTGCCGCCGTTCTGGGATCGGTGACGCCGGGCCTCAACTGGCTGAGCCTGTGGCGTCGCGGGGCCTCAGCGCGGCAATGGCTGCTCAACGGCGTTCTGCTGGCTGTGATCGTCGGCGCGATGGTTTTGCTCACCCGGATCTCAAGCGGCATTTCGCCCCGGCCAGATCTTGTTCTGGGCGGCGTTGCGATCAATCCCCATGCCCTGCAATGGGCGGTTGCGGGCTTTGGCCTGTTTGTGATCATCAATTTGTTGCAGGGCCTTGCGCTTACAGACAAGCCGGCTTTTGCGGTCATCACTGGATCGCCAACCTTGGTTATGGTGATGCTGGTCGGTGCGCTGCAATCGATGATCAATTACGGCATCATGGGCTTTACGCCGAGCTTCCTGATGAAAACCTATGGCCTGACGATGAAGGACACGGCCTTGTCCTTTGGCCTGTTATCAGCGGCGCTGGGCATTGCCGGGCCAATGATTTCCGGCCCGGTATCGGATCTGCTGAACCGCGCATTTCCCGGCAAGGGGCGCAGCTATGTCACGCTGTTTTCGCTGGGTGTGTCGCCGCTGATTGCCTTTTGGGTCTATACCGCGCCGGATGCCACCAGCTTTTATCTACGGTTTTCGGTGTACAGCATTGTCCTGACCGGCTGGCTGCCGCCGCTTTATGCGATCATGTATGATCAGGTGTTGCCGCGGATGCGCGGGGTGACAACCAGCGTCTATCTGCTTGTGATGACGATTTTGGGGCTGGGCGTCGGGCCTTATGCCGTTGGCCTGATTTCGGATGCCAATGGTGGTGATCTGGGCCGGGCCATCCTGTCGATCAACGCCGTGTCGCCGGTGATTATCGCGCTGCTCCTCGCCATTGCGTGGCGGGTGCAAAAGGATGAGGCGCAGTTGCTGGATCGGGCGCGCGCTGCGGGGGAAAAGATCTGAGCGTGCGGCCTAAAGCACGCGCCAGACCCACAGCTTGATCCCGGCTGGATAGCGGGCACCGGCGCAGATGAAGATGCTGCGGTTCATCCAGTCATATTTGCCGATCGGTGCGATGAATTCTGGCACTGTGCGGAAATAATATTCGGCGGGATCAACATCATCGCCGCGTGCCAGGCGCTGCATCACCTCTGGCGGGCCATGGCGAATGCCTTTGTTGCGGATCTGGATGATGACATCATCATCGGTACGCAGCGCATAAATGGCATCGGCCACCGTCACGCCATCGGGGCGGGTGAGCTGCCAATCGGCCGCATTGCCCATCAACTGGCCTTTGATCAGCGGCCCTTCAACGCGGCCGCCTTCAAAAATCGGGATGATCCGGCGGGTGCCATCCGGCACATCCCCGATGGGGATGGGGGCGCCAAGATCGCCCGAGGCTTCATAGACAAATTCCAGCTCTGGTTTGATCATGCTGCCAGTCCGATCTGATCTGCGTTCGCCCAATTGCCATGCAATCCAAAGCGCAGGCGAATGGGGATGTTGATGGTGGCAATCGGGCCCTTTTCAATGTCCAGCGCATCAAACAGCAACAGGTCGCTGCGATGCTCCTCAAGCCGGTTGCAGACCTGCACAATCCAGCCATCGCCTTCGGCGCCATCGGGGCTGCGCGGAATGAAGCAGGGCTCTTGCAAGGACGAGACCGGGCCGCACCACCAATGCTGTTCGCGGCCCGTTTCATGGTCAATATGGCACAGGCAATTCATCAACAGCCCGCCGGCGCTGCCGCCTTTCAGGTCGACGGGGCGTCGATAATCCATTTCGAGCATCCAGCCATGGCGATAGGGCCGCCCGGCAAAGCGATCATCAATCCGCGGAAACTCCCCCGCTGTTTGGGTCAGCTGCGTAATGCTTTCAAAATTCTCAGAATTAGAAGCCATATCGACCGTCCAGCGGGTCAAATAGCTCATCGCCTCCTGCCCGTTGAACGGGGCGCCATGCACATCCGGGAAGAAGGGGAACATATTGTTCTTTGCTTCGGGAATGTCGAAATGGATCTTGGTCCCGTCCTGCCAGGCATTCATCACATGGCTGGCAAAGCAATTGTCGCGCTTAAACCAGCGGATATCCTCTTGTTTCAGATCAGCCCGGCGGGGGATGATGCCCAGATACACAGGCATGGTCGTATCAAAGCCAAAATGGGGCAGGCCCTTTTCCAGCCGCTCCCAACTGCCGATGGATGGCACAATGTGCAGAACCAGATAATCCTCGGTCATCCCAAAGTCATGCATCATGCAATAATAGGGGACCTTGAACCAGGCTTCGTACAGCATCTCCCCCGTTGGGCTGATTTCGTAGAGCGTGACGTCATCGGTGCACAGGCCAGAGGCGGCATAGCCGATCGCCACCATATTGCCCGTCTTGGGATCGATTTTCGGGTGGGCGGTGAAGGTTTCCCCGGTCATTTTGCCGCCGAATTTTTCAAAGCCAAAGCTTTCCATGGTCGCCGGGTCCATGACCAGCGCTGGGCTGTCTTCCTTCATCGCCCAAAGTTTTCCACCGAAAATAAAGGCATTGGTGTTGGCGGTGGACCGGATCTGGCCCTTCACGCTGTCATCATCGGTCAACGGATTGCGATAGGCGCCGAAAAGCGCCTTTCCGGCGGCATTTTCCAGCTTCCACTTATCGGTTTTGGCCCAGCGCTGCCGAAAATCGCACTGGCCATCGTGAAAATGAAAGCGTGTGATCATGCCATCGCCATTAAAGGCGATATCGTCGCTGAGGCGCGGCGGGAATTGCGGATCGGGCTGAACACGGTAGAAAGCGCCATTGAGTTCGGGAGGGATGCTACCTTCGTGCACCAGATTTGCAATGTCCGCTTCAATGCGCGACGGCGTGTTAAAACCTGTGAACGAGGGGGTTTGGGGGAAGTGGGCCATGGTCAACCTCTCGACTCTGTTTGTAAGTTACACTAACAATTGCGCCGAGGGTTGAGGATGGCAAGAACAAAAGAAACGCTCGCGATCACGATACCGCCAGTTGATGGCGATGATGATATCGGCGAAATCCGCAATATTGTCGGCTTTCACATTCGTTTGGCGCATGGCGCCGTTTACCGGCATTTCACAGAAACATTTTCGAATCTGGACCTGACGCAAAAGCAGGTGTCCGTGCTTTGGCTGGTCGATGACCATCCTGATATCGCCCAGACGGATCTGGCGCATCGCATGCGGATGGACCGGGCGACCACCATGGCGATTGTCAATCGGCTGGAGGCGCGCGGTTACCTTGTCCGGGGCAAATCTGAAACCGATGGCCGCAAGCAGACGCTGAACCTGACCGACGCCGGTCGAGAGATGCTGCGCGTCGCCAAACAGGCCATTTTGGAACATGAAAACTGGCTGAAATCGCGGTTTACCGACAAGGAAGTCAGCAAGCTGATCGAATTGTTGACCCGTATCCACGAATAAAGTGGCCGGGGAGGAGAGAGCAATGACTGAGCAGGATCCGCAGCGCATCCTTGACGATACCCCCATGAACTGGCGGCAATATGTTGTTGTTGCCATCATGGTCGCCCTGAACGCGCTTGACGGCTTTGACGTCTTGTCGAGCGCCTTTGCCGCCCCCGGCATTGCCAAGGAATGGGGCGTTTCACGCGAAGCGCTGGGCATCGTCTTGTCGGCTGAACTGGTCGGCATGGGCTTTGGATCGATCATCTTGGGCGGGATGGCCGATAAGGCCGGACGCAAACCGGCCATGCTGATGTGCCTCGTGGTGATGGCGCTTGGCATGTACATGGCCCATGCCGCCAATGGCGTCACAGAATTGACGGCATGGCGCTTCCTCACCGGGGTCGGGATTGGCGGCATGCTGGCGGCTACCAATGCGGTGACAGCTGAAAGCACAAGCAAGGCCGGGCGCAGCCTGTCCATGGCGCTCTATGTCATCGGCTATCCGCTGGGTGGTGTGATCGGCGGTTTTGCCGCCCAAACCTGGCTTTTGCAGGTTTATGACTGGCGCGCCGTCTTTTTGTTTGGCGCCGTGATGACGGCGTTGATGATCCCGCTGGTGATTGCCTTTGTGCCCGAAACAACGGCCTATCTGACAGTCGCGCGCCCGGCCAATGCGCTGGACCGGATCAACCGGACCCTGGCGGCCTATGGCAAAACTGCAATTGCGGCGCTGCCCAAGCTGGTCGAAGGCGCGCCCAAGCCCAAAGTGTCTGAAATCCTGTCAAATCCCCGGCTGCGTCCGGTGACGCTGATGCTGGCCTTTGGCTATATGTTCCACACGATCACATTTTATTACATCCTCAAATGGGCGGTGAAGATCGTTGCGGATTATCCGCCCGGCTATACCCAGCCAGAGGCGGCCAGCGTGCTCACCTATGCCAATATCGGCGGCGCCTTGGGCGGGCTGATCTTTGGCTTCCTGATGAAGCGGTGGCACATCAAGGGGCCAACCGTGGCGATGTTGCTGCTGGGCATCGCCGCCGTGACCGTATTTGGCGCAGGCTTTGACAGCCTGTGGGGCTGGCGCGCGGCGGCCATTTTGGCGATGTTCTTCACCAATGCGGCGATCGTCGGCTATTATGCGGCCTTTGCGCTGGGCTTCCCGGCCCATGCACGCGCGACAGGCACAGGCTTTGTGCTGGGCGTGGGGCGTCTGGGGGCAGCGGGATCGCCGATCATTGCCGGTTTCTTGTTCAAGATCTTCGGCGATGATCAGCTGCTGATCGTATCGTTCCTGATGGGGCTGGGGTCAGCAGCGGCGCTGGTGCTGTTCCTGATGCTGCCGATCCGCGATGCGGATGGCGAGATGTCCGACGCCATCAAGGGGGAGCCGGTCGACTGACCGCGCGCCACGCCGCTTGCGTCAGGACAGCCCGAGTTCCTGCAACGCCCGGTCCCGCAAAAGGTGCTTTTGCACCTTGCCAGAGGCGGTGCGGGGGATGGTGTCGGTGATGACGGCCGTTTTGGGCACCTTGAACTTGGCCAGCCGGGCGGCGCAATGAGCGATCACCTCTTCGGGGGTGATGCTTTGCCCCGGCACCGGGATCACATAGGCGCGGCCAACCTCACCCCAGCGGGCATCCGGCACGCCAACAACGGCGCATTCGCCAATCGCCGTCAGCTCGGCCAGCGCCGCTTCCACTTCGGCGGGATACACATTTTCGCCGCCGGAAATGTACATGTCTTTCTTGCGATCAACGATGTAGAAAAAGCCGTCGGCGTCCTGCAACGCCGTGTCCCCGGTGATGAACCAGCCATCGACAAAGGCTTTGGCGGTCAGCTCTGGCTGCTTCCAATAACCTTGCGCGACGCATGGGCCCCGCACCCAAAGCTCCCCGCGCTCCCCGACCGGCACGTCCTGCCCGGCATCGTCCACGATCCGGGTTTCAACCGTCATCAGGGGCAGGCCGCAGCTGCCGGCCTTGCGCAGCAAAGTGTCCAGATCATGCGCCGGCATTGCGAAATTCGATCCCGTTTCCGACATGCCAAAGCCTTCGGAAATGCGGATCCCGGCCGTTGCAAAGCGTTCTGACTGCGCCTTGGGATTGGGGGCGCCGCCAATCGCCCAACTGACGATATTGCGCAGTTTTTCCGGCGCAAAGCTGGGCTGGTTCCACAATGTTGCTGCCATTTGCGGGACCGAGAAATAATGGGTGACGCCAAATCCGGGGTCGGTCATCCGTTCCAGCGTCAGGACAGGATCAAAGCCCTTTGAAATCAGCAGGGCCGCCCCCGCCTGAATGGGCGATCGGGCCGCGGCATAAAGGCCGGCTGTGTGGAAAAGCGGCATGTCACACAAAAACACGCTGCGCATCGTGACATCATTGCCATAGATAAAATTGGCGCAGCCCCAAAAGGCATTTTCCTCAGACAGCATGACGCCCTTTGGCCGCCCACTTGTGCCAGAGGTGTACAAAAAGGTGGCGACATCGCCAAAGGCCCGGCGTGCGGCGGCCGAAGGGCGGTCGCCCGCTGTGCCAAGGGACAGCATATCGGCAATCGGCAGTGCGCGCCCAGCCGCCCTTGGCGGCGCAAATTCGGCATCGTGGAACACGATGTCGGGCTCTGCATCTGCGGCCAAAGCGTCAATTTCGGCGGCGGCCAGACGCCAGTTAAAGGGCACAAAAATCGTCCCAGCGCGGACCCCGGCATGTTGCAGAATGATCATTTCTGCGCAGTTTTTCGACAATGTGGCCAGACGCCGCCCGCTTTGCGGCCCAAATTCACGCACGATCCATGCGGCCAGCCGATCCACCGCCTGATCCAGCTCTGCATAGGTCCAGCGGCGACTGCTTTCGAGGTCGATGATCGCCAGCGCCTGCGGGTTGGCGCGGGCATGGGTGAAAATGGGGTCACAAAAGGTCATGGCACAATATCTCACCGAAAGGGTCGCGGGCTTCAAGCCGGCATCTTGGTCAATCGCTAGGGGCAGGGCGGTGGCCTTGATGGCGCACCGCCCCAAACCGATCAGCCTTTGACCTTCGACGTATCGAATGTCCCAAGACCGGGCTTGAACGATTTTTCATCGAGGAACTGGCGTGTCGCTTCGGTGCGCGCGGCCACGCCGCCAAAGCTGTGCAGCGCCTCTTGCGCGCGGATCAGATAATCCTCGGCATTGTCATAGGTCATTTCGGTCATCCGCCGCACCGCCCATTTGGTGGCGCGCAGGGCATGCGGATCCTTTTTCAGCAGGGCCTCGGCAATTTCGGTGACGCGCGCCTGCAATTGGCTGGCCGGAACCGATTCGGTGACAAGGCCCTGGGCTTCGGCCTGCTTGCCATTCAGATTCTCACCCATCATCGCGTGATACATGGCCTTGCGCAGCGGCATCAGATCGGCCGCGACCTTCGATGCCCCACCGCCGGGCAAAATGCCCCAGTTGATTTCAGACAGGCCGAACTGCGCCTCATCTGCCGCAATGGCGATGTCGCAGGCGAATAACGGGCCATAGCCCCCGCCAAAGCACCAGCCATTGATCATCGCGATGGTCGGCTTTTCATACCAACGCAGGCGTTCCCACCAGCGATAGGCTTCGCGCTGCGCCTTACGGACGGCCCACAGCCCTTGTTCTTCGGTTTCCCGGAAGTATTCCCGCAGATCCATGCCCGCAGACCAGGCTTCGCCTTCGCCCGTCAACACCAGAACGCGGACATCCTCGCGAAATTCCAGCTCTTCAATCACGCGCAGCATTTGCCGGTTGAGCTTGGGGCTCATGCAATTGCGCTTTTCCGGGCGATTGAATTTCACCCAGGCGATGCCGCCGTCCACGGCATATGAAACGGTGTCTTCTTCAGGACGTTGAGACATAGGGAACCTTTCAGCAGGGATGGATTATGTTATAAGTCATAACAATCTGGATTGCCCAAGGCAAGATCACTTGTTAGCAAGCCGCCATGCAGGATCCGCTTATTGATCTTCCGGGCTATGTGCTGCGGCGCGCGTCATCCGCGATGATGGCGGCTTTGGCGCGAGAGATGGAGGGTCTGGGCCTGCGCAGTGTGGAGGCCACCATCCTGCAAATACTTCAACAGCAACCGGGGCTGACGCAAAGCGCGCTGGGCCGCATTCTGGATATTCAGCGCGCAAATATGACCCCGATTGCAGCCCGCCTGGAAGCACGCGGCCTGGTGCAGCGGATCCCCGCAGATGGCCGGTCTTTGGGGCTGGACCTGACCGCCGAAGGCGCGCGCGTGGCCAATTTGGTCAAGGCCAAGGTTGATGCTTTTGAACAAGAGGTGATCGCTGCCGTGCCAGCGGCAGACCGAGCGCATCTTTTGCCCGCGCTCAAGGCCATTTGGGCGCGCTTTGGCGCTTGATTTTGATCAGGGTTTCACTGGTGCCAGCTTGACGCCTTCCTTTCCCAAGACGTAAGTGTTGCTTACAAAATCACCCCAAGGGGTGATCAGCAGGGCCGGTGACCGGCAGCATGGGAGAGACAGAGATGCGCGCCATCGATTATTTTGATCGCGGCCATGACCGCAATCCGCAGCGGACCGCCATTTTGGACACGGTGACCGGCGATGCCTGGAGCTTTGCCGAGGTTAAGGCAATGTCCGAGCAAATTGCGGCGGCGCTCCAGAAAAATGGCTTTGAGAATCAGGATCTTTTGGCACTTTATGGGCCGAATGGCGGGATGCTTTTGGTCATGCTGCTGGCCATGTGGCGCGCCAATGGCAAATGGATCCCGGTCAACACGCGCAACGCGATTGATGCCAATGCGGGCTATATCAATTATGTCCGCTGCAAATGGATGGTCTATCACTCCAGCCTGGCCGATGAGGTGGACCAGCTGCGCGCGCTGTGCCCGACGCTGACCAAATTCATCTGCATCGACCGCCCGATGGGCGATGATCCCTCGCTTGATCAATTCATCGCCGGGGTGACCGCTGCCGATTTTGTGGAGCCAGAGATCGACGCCTTTGGCAATATGCATGAACTTGTCGGCATCTTCCCGACTGGCGGCACGACCGGCCCGTCAAAGGGTGCCAATGTGACCAATTTGGGCTGGGGGACGATGATTGAAACCGCCGCCGATGGGATGGGCGGGCGCACCGACAACCCTGTCGCGCTGGTCTCTGCGCCCATCACCCATGCGGCGGGGCCGATTGCGCTTTCGACGTTGAGCCTTGGGGCAACGCAAATCATCCTGCCCGGCTTTGACGCTGAAAAGGTATTGCGCACGATTGAGGCGCACCGCGTAACGCACATGTATCTGCCGCCGACGGCGCTTTACCAGCTGCTCGCCTCGCCAGAAATTGCGCAGCATGATTATTCCTCGCTGAAAATCTTCATTCTGGTCGGTTCGCCATGCAGCCCGGAAAAGCTGCGCCAGGCCGTCGATGTCTTTGGCCCGTGCATGTGCCAATCCTATGGGCAGGTTGAATGCCCGATGATTGTTGCCTGGTTCCCACCCGAAGATGTGGCGCGTTTTGCCAAGGAGGCGCCGGAAAAGCTGGCCTCTTGTGGCAAGCCGACACGGTCCATCAAGGTTGCCCTGCTGGATGATGATGGCCAGCCCGTGCCTTTGGGCGAGGCGGGTGAAATCTGTGCGCGCGGCGTGCTTGTGTCGCACAGCTATTTCGAAAAGCCCGAAGAAACCGCCGAAGTCCGTAAATTTGGCTGGCACCATACAGGCGATGTCGGCAAATTTGATGAGGACGGTTATCTCTATATCGTCGATCGCAAGAAGGACATGGTGGTGTCGGGCGGTTTCAACGTCTTTACGTCAGAAGTTGAAGCCGCTGTCACCGAATTGCCAGAGGTCCGCGAATGTGCCGTCATCGGCATTCCGCACGAAAAATGGGGGGAGCAGGTCCACGCCATTGTCGTTGCAGATGGGATCAGCGCCGACGCGGTGATCGCGCATTGCAAAGCCCGGCTGGGCGGCGTGAAAGCGCCGAAATCGGTTGAATTTGTCGCGGCCATTCCACGCACAGCTGCCGGAAAAATGGACAAAAAGGCGCTGCGCATCCCTTATTGGGGTGAAAATGCCCGCATGGTGAACTGACGCTGGAAGAAGCCGGGCGGGGCGGGGGCTTTATGCCGCCGCTGCAACCAAAATTTCGGCGGTTTCGGCCGGCTTTTCCTGCATCACGCCATGGCCCGTGGGCAAATCATGGCTGCACCAATTGGCATCAGCCGACACTCGATCGTGAAATTTTGTAAAGACGGTCGGCGCATCGCGGGTGGCGTAGATATAGAAGCGGCGCGAAATGGCGGTCTCTGCGCCCGTCATCCGGACAGGTTGGATCAGGGTCAACAGCGGATGGCGGCCAAGCCATGATGGCGCGCCAGGAAACGGCGCCACCAGCCCCGGCATATCGCGCTGTGCATCAATATAATGCTGGCGCGACGGGTCATCCGCGATGTCCCACAAAGCCTCACCATCGCGCGGCAAAAAGGCATCGACATAGACAAGCGCCCGAATGGCACCGCCCAGACGGTTGGCAATTTCTGTGATGATCATCCCGCCATAGCTGTGGCCGGCCAGAACGAAATCATCCAGGCCATGGGCCGCAATCAGATTCAGGACATCATCGACATGGGTGTCGAGCGTGATCGCCGGATTTAGCAAATGCTTTTTCTCACCAAGGCCGGTCAGCGTCGCGACATGCACCTCATGCCCTTGATTACGCAGCAATGTGGCGACGCTGCGCCAGCTTTCTCCGCCGCCCCATGCCCCGTGGACAAGAACAAACTTAGCCATATCTTATACCCCCATTGTCCGGCCTGTCGTCATGACAGCTGCGGGGTCACTGCTCAATCGTCTTTGCAATGTGCACCAGGGCGTCTGCCAGCTCTTGCGGCATGGACAGGAAGGGGCTGTGATCTGCCGCCAGCGTCGTCACGCTGGCACAGGGTTGCAGCGCCTGCATCTGGCGCTGATCGCTGATTGGGATGGTCCGGTCCTCGGTACATTCGATATAATGGCGGGGCACACGGCCATAGCGATCGGGGGACAGCGACAATTCTGTCATGCGGGGCTGGTCCGGCTCTGCCATCAGTCGGTTGAGCGCCTTTTCAACCAGATCGGGCGGCGACAATTGGGCGAAAATGGGGGCTGCGCGGTCGCGATCAACCACGGTTGCAATGCCGCTGGCATGGGGCTGAATGATGCTGCGAAAGGCGGGGTTGGGCTCTGCCATGTCGCGCCATTGTTCCCGCGAGAAGCCCGAAGGCAGCAGCATTGCACAGATATAAACCAAAGCCGCCACATGATCGGGCACGCGTTCCGCCACTTCGCTGATCACAAGGCCGCCCCGGCTATGGCCAGCAAGGATGACAGGCCTGGAGGCATTTCGGCAGAGGTCGGCGACAAAATCCGCCCAATTGGCCAGGGTCGCGTCCGCCAGTTCGGCATCGCTGCCGCCCATGCCGGGCAGGTCCGGTGCGATCACCTGATGCCCGGCTGCTTCCAGCATGGGGCGAATGGCGTCAAAGCTCCAGCCGCCATGCCATGCGCCATGAATAAGGATGAATGTTGCCATTGCTGCCTGTCCTGCCGTTCAGACGGTGATAAATGGCGTCCGACCTGAATCCCAAGCCGCAATGGATGATGTTTCTAGCGGTGAAATCACGCGTCTTCGAGATGGCGGCCAATCTGCTGCGCGATGTTTTGCAAGGTGTCGAGATGGCGGCTGACCACATCGGCCAAGGTCACGCGCTGGCCAGGCCAGGCCACGTTGATGGCCGCAACGGCGACGCCTGCGGCGCGCACAGGCACGGCGATGGACAGCTTGCCATCCATCATCACGGTCTGCTTGTTGCGATCTTGCCAGGGATGATGGGGGTCGCGCGTGGCATAGCCCCGGGTCCGCGCTTCAGCGACAATTGTGTCCAGCACGTCCCAGTCTTCGGGGCGGGCATCGGGCGGGGCCAGGCGTTCAACAATGGCCGCGCGTTCCGCACTGTCGCAAGCGGACAGATAGGCCCGGCCCGTTGCTGTGTGAATATAGCTGAGCTTCATCCCCACCGGACTGGGCGTCAGCGAGTCAAAGCGGGCAAGGCGGTTGTTTGTTTCAATGATCTCCAGATGATCCAGACGCGGCACGGCGATGACGGACGGCCAGATCAACCGGTTGTTGAGTTCCACCATGAAGGGTGAGGCAATTTCGGCAAGGCGGGCGGCCAGATCTTCGCGCTTGCCCGTCAGGCGCAGCGCACTGGGCAGATAGGCGCCATCCGCCAGCCGCTGCCAGACCAAGCCGCGCGAGGCGAGGGTGACGAGCAGCCGCAACAAGGTTGCCTTGGGCAAGCCGAGTTGCTGGTGCAATTCATGCAGGCTCATGCCGCCGCTTTTCTGCACTTCCAGCAGCACATCCAGGCCACGTTCAAGGGCACGGATCGATTTTACCTTCCGCTCAATCATGGGCACCTCGTTTCACGAAGTGCAATTAAGCGAGGGCGGCATCCGAGGCAAGAATATTTGTATGTAAAGCATACAAATATCATCGGGCATAAAAAGAACCGGCCGACGCATGCGTCGACCGGTCCCTTTTTCAGCGCAAAAGCGCGCCTTATTGCTGGACGGGTTGTGCCCGCAGACGACGGAACACCAGTTCCGTACGACGGTTCTGCGGTTCACGGACACCATCGGCCGTTTCAACCAGCGGTCGGCTTTCGCCAAAGGCTTCAGAAACGATGCGCTCCGACGGCACACCACGTGCTTCGAGATAGCCGATGACCGAGTTTGCGCGCCGCTGTGACAGGGCCACGTTATAGTCATCCGAACCGGACCGGTCGGCATGGCTCGACATGACCAGCTGGAAGCGGCCCGTGGCGGCATAGCCTTCGGCAACCTTGTCGAGGATCGTCGCGGCTTCCGGCGTGATGTCTGACTTATCAAAGTCAAAGAACACGATGAACGGCCCCGGCGTCACAATCTTTGGCGCAGGCTTCTTCACAACCGGCGGCGGCGGGGGCGGCGGGGGCGGCGGCGGCGGGGGCGGCGGCGGAGCTGCTGCCGTACGACCGAACTGCAGCGTCAGGCCAGCCCGGATCATATTGCCCGTGAAGTCGAAGCGCGACGACGGCGTGACGGTGCTGATCGCGCCGTTTGCCGGATTGATCACGTCGAACGCATTGCCGCGAACCGTCTTTGAGCCGAGATCATAATGGAGGAATTCGGCACGCAGACGCAGATTGCGGGTCAGCTTGAATTCCGTCCCGGCGCCAACTGCAAAACCATAACGCGTGCCGGAATAGCGGCCGCTCGATACCGTTTCGACAGCATAGCTATCGGTGATTACGCGGGTGCCCGGACCTGCGGGAAGGCAACCGATGGTTGCGCAGGTCAGCTCTTCTTCACGATAGCGAACATTATGATTGATGTTCATGCTCGCCTGAACGTCACCAAAGGCCAGACCGCCCGTCGCGTAGACCAGCCAACGCGGCGTCACCAGACCGCCCAGACGGGCGCGAAGTGTTGCCACATAGTCAACCTTCTTGTCGGCGTTGATGCTGGTCGATGCGCTCGCCAGATAGTTTTCAAGATAGCCGGTCGAGGTCACGACCGAGATGGTCTGCTTACCATGGTGATAAAGATAAGGCAGCTTCTTGCTGGGCGACTGCTGCGACCAGTTCATCGAATCCGGGCAGCTGGACCGGCCCGGGAAGTAACGGACGCTCTTGCCCGAACCCTTGACGCCATTTTTGCACAAGGGGCCCGTATACTTGTCGTAATCATCATGATCGTCATCATAATCATAATCATAATCGTCATGGTCATATTCATAGCCATGATCGTAATCATAATCGTGATGATCGTGATCGATTTCGACATCGGTACGGATCGTCCAGCTGTCGCGCGACAGCAGCAAGGGGTTCCTCACATCCTGAAAAAAGCCCGACATGCGGGTCTTACGGTTGAGAATGGAGCCATCGATTTCAATACCGAGAACAAGGCTGTCGTTCACCTGGACATCATAGCCCAGCTGTGCAGTGCCGAACCATTTGGACTTTTCTTCGCGGTCCAGCGTGTAATCACGCGGTCCAACTTCAAAGTTCTGTTCGCCGTCATTCTTCATCAGATAGCCCACAAGGCCACTGACGGTCAGACCGGTCCAGTCATCCAGATCCTTCTCGACCGTATAGGTCCCGGACCCGCTATATGGCTGCGGCTCCCCCTGGTCAGCCGCATACGCTGCCGTCGGCAGGGTCGCGAGCATCGTTGTCAAGATCAAGCTATGGTACTTCATTCTTCCCCCGTCTTTTCCCCGAAATCCCGAAACGCCATTCAAGCCGACACATGCTGGTCGAACGCAACGTCAGTGCGACGACTGGGATGGCCCCGAACATTGGTGCTAGAAATGGCTTCCTATGAACTCCGTTTAATCAAATTCCCGTCCAAAACTTTCGATGCAAACGACTAAAAGTCCTAAAAAAATCAAAAATCCCAAATGAAACTCAATGGATTTCCGCAATCAAGACTCATGATCGTGAGGCACGATGTTGTCGCGACTAATCTATTTTAGAACATGAATCCATAATATTGGTAATCGAAAGCAAAAAATGGGTGTCAGGTGTGACATAAATCTATCGCTTATCTTTCATGCTCCGGGCATTTGCCGGCAATTCCGTTCTAAAATACGTATCGGGTTGGCCTGATGATCGCAGAACTCCGGGTAGATGGGTGTGTGCGACGGGGTGTCGCTGTGCAGGCTTGGGGCAGGGCTAGTGCGTCCCAACATTGACCTTAATGTTATCTTGTATCATCAGCATCAGGATCTGATTTTGGCCCCCTAGATCAATTAGAACAGGAGAGTATCACCGCATGCGCCTTCCCCTTTTGACGCTTGCTCTGGCGCTCAGCGCCACCCCCAGCCTGGCTCAGTCGATTGCGGCTGGCTCTGGCATTGACGCAACCGAGGTCAGCAATTCTGCGACGCGCCCGATAGAATTTGGCGCCGCAATCGCCCCGGATGGGGTGCTGGTCATTCTGATGGCCGATGCGACAATCCCCAATATCGGCCTCAACCCGGCGGTGGCCGCGGCCGTGAAATCAGCGGCGGATGCGGCCAAATTTGAAGGCAAGGCCGGCTCTGCGCTGAGCCTGCGGGGCATTGGGCCCTATGCGCGGATCCAGCTGGTCGGCAGTGCCGGTGATGCTGATGCGGCCCGCCGCATGCGTGAAGCGGGCGGCAAGATTGCGCAGGACCTGCGGGAAGAGGCGCAGGCGGTGTCGATCGCAGGCGCCCTGTCTGCCGATGATGCCGCGGCTTTGGCCATTGGCTATGGCCTGGGGCAATATCGGTTTGATCGGTACAAGACCGCGACCAAAACCGCACTGCCGACACAAAAGGTCACCATTGTCACCGCCAATCCGCAGGCCGCGGCCACGGAATGGGCGGCGCGCGGTCGTGGGCTGGTCGAAGGCGTCACCATGGCGCGCGATCTGGCAAGTGAGCCCGCCAATGTCCTGTATCCCGAAGCCTTTGTGGCGCGTGTGCGTGAGGCCTTTGCCGGCGTTGGCAATGTGAAGATTGAGGTGCTCGACGTTGCCGCCATGCAGCGTCTGAAAATGGGCGCCATTGCCGGCGTGGGGCAGGGCGCGCGTCGACCCCCGCGGCTGTTGCTCGTGGAATATACCGGCGGCCAAGGCGCCCCAATTGCGCTGGTTGGCAAGGGCATAACCTTTGATTCCGGCGGCATCTCGCTGAAGCCCGGATCGGGCATGTGGGAAATGAAGGCCGATATGTCGGGCGCGGCCTCGGCCATGGGGGCCGTGCTGTCGCTCGCCAAGTCCAATGCGCCGGTCAACGTCGTCGCGGTCGCGGCTTTGGCTGAAAATATGCCGGGCGGAAATGCGCAGCGCCCGGGCGATGTTGTGCGGACCATGAGCGGGAAGACCATTGAGATCCTGAACACGGATGCCGAGGGCCGCCTCGTCTTGGCCGATGCGACCGAATATGTCGTCTCGCGCCACAAGCCCGCTGGGGTGGTCACGATCGCCACGCTGACAGGCGCGATTGTGCAAGCGCTGAACGATGAATATGCTGGCCTTTTCGCGCGGGATGACGCGTTGGCAAGCGCGCTTTTGGCCTCGGCCAACCAGACCGGCGAAGACATTTGGCGCATGCCGTTGCATAAAAATTATCAGGATGATCTGAAGTCCGACATTGCAGACATCAAGAACGTTGTGGAAGGCGGCGGGCCGGGCGCAGGCCTTGGGGCGACTTTTGTCGGCTATTTCGTTGATCCAAAAACGCCATGGGCGCATCTTGATATCGCGGGCGTCAATTGGGCGGACCGAGCCGATGCCCTGACGCCAAAGGGGGCCTCTGGCTGGGGTGTCCGCATTCTGGACGACATGGTCCGCCGCTTGAAAAAATAACTTATTGCCCGCCGTGGCTCGATACGGGGCTGCGGCGGGCTTTTTTGCGCCGATCGCGCGCTATCATGAGTTTGGCGGTCACAGGCCCGGGTCCGCCTTTGGCCAGAGCAACCGGCCCGACGCGCCGCACCCTTGCTGCCCCCCCAAATCTTTCGAATTTCGTCCGCTTTTCGGCGCGTGCGACGGCGCCTTGCGCGCTGTTCAACCCTGTTTGGGGGTAACCAAGTTACTGTAGTAAAAAGGATATATGGCAGTTCCCCAAGTACTGACTAGTCTTCCATGATCGCAGGGAAAGATAGTTAAAAATATCACCGCGATATAGGGGAGGGGGCCGCCATGATTGGAGGCTCTCCGAAAAGAAGAAAAACCGTGAAATTTTGGTTTTTGTTTTAGGAGGATGCCATGGATATGATTAGTCCATTCCAGTATTCACTGGTCTATAATGCTTTTTCATTCACATTTGCGACAATGGCCGCTGCAACCTTGTTTTTGTGGCTTGGTCGCTCGCAAGTGTCAGCAAATTACAAGACAGCCGTAACCATTTCTGGCCTAGTTTGCGCCATTGCTGCATATCACTATTTCCGCATCTTTGAGAGCTGGGAAGCCGCCTATGAAATGAAGGACGGTGTTCTGGCGGCCACAGGCTATGCCTTTAACGATGCCTATCGTTATGTGGACTGGCTGTTGACGGTGCCGCTGCTGTTGATTGAACTCGTGCTCGTCATGCGTTTGAGCAAGGAAGAAACGGTCAGCAAGACGACGAAGCTGGGCTTTGCGGCTGCACTGATGATTGTCCTCGGCTATCCGGGTGAAATTGCAACCGACATCCCGACCCGCGCCTTGTGGGGCACCTTGTCGGCCATTCCGTTCCTGTACATCATCTGGGAATTGTTCAGCGGTCTGGGTGCATCGATCGAGCGTCAGCCGGAAAATGTCCGTGAACTGGTGAAAAAGGCCCGTTTGCTGACCTTTGCCTCCTGGGGCTTTTACCCGATTGTCTACATGGCGCCTTATGCCGATATTTCGGGCGCGGATGCCGAAACGGCGATCCAGATTGGCTATACCATTGCCGATCTTGTCGCGAAGGCGGCCGTTGGCGTGCTGATTTGGGTGATCGCCGTCCGCAAGTCTGAAGCGGAGCAGGTGAAAGCCAAGTAACGCACCATCTGGATGGTTTTGATATGGTCTTCATGACCCAAATCCAGCCCAATAGAGGCACTGGCACACGTCGCGGACGCGTGCCGGTGCCTTATTTTTTCTGGCCGGCAGTCGCTGCGCTGGTGCTGTGCCAGCTTTTTTCGGTGCCGCTGGATACCAATATCGCGTTGGCGCTGGCCGCAGGGCTGATGCTGGCCGGTGGCCTGCCGCATGGGGCCTTTGATATTGCGCTGGCCAGTCAGGCTATGCGCCTCAACCACGCATCCGCCTGGGGGCTGTTCAGCCTCTATATCCTTGTCGCAGCGGCGATGTCGGCGCTCTGGGTGATCGCGCCCATTGCCGCCCTTGCGCTCTTTTTGTGTTTGGCTGC
>JBJOJQ010000048.1:0-35004 GCA_046046525.1 Pseudomonadota bacterium | reverse complement strand
TTCCGGATGATCTCCATGCCGGGCGTGTCCTTGGGGACGATCAGCATGGTTGATCCTTCGTGCACCGGCACCTCAGGATCGGTGATGCACATCACGATCAAAAATTCGGCGACACAGGCATGGCTTGCAAACCATTTTTCGCCGTTGATCACCCATTCATTGCCAATCAGATCGGCCCGGCAGGTAAACTGGCCCGGGTCGGCGCCCGCCTGCGGCTCAGTCATGGAATAGCAGGAGAAAATCTCGCCATTCAGCAACGGCTCAAGATAGCGTTGCTTCTGCTCCTCGGTGCCAAAGCGTGCGAGGATCTCGGCATTGCCGGTATCAGGGGCCTGAGTGCCAAAGACCGTCGGCGCAAAGCGGCTGCGGCCCAGAATTTCATTCATCAGGCCAAGCTTGACCTGACCAAAGCCCCGGCCACCCAGTTCGGGACCAAGATGGCAGGCCCACAGGCCTTTTTTGCGCACAATTTCTTTCAGCGGCGCCATGGCGCGCTGCGCCGGGGACGATGGATCAAAAGGTGCGGCCGGATGGCGGAAGACAAGATCCATCGGCTCGATCTCCGTCGCCACAAACGTCTTCATCCAGTCAAGCTGGTCCTGAAATTCAGGTTCGGTCGAGAAATCCCATGCCATTTAATTTACCCTGTCTAAGTTCAATGACTGGCGCACCAGCCGCCGTCGATCCACACTTTTGCGCCGGTGACATAACGCGCTTTGTCTGCGGCCAGAAACAACGCGCCATAGGCGACGTCCATCGGGTCACCGACGACCCCCATGGGGATCGCCGCTTGAATAGCGGCGTCCTGTTCCGGCGTGATATCTCCCAGAATAGGTGTACGGATCTGCCCCGGGAAGATCGTGTTGACCCGAAGTCCCTGCTGCCCCTTGGCCTCTTGCAGATCGCCCAGCACAAGCCGTGCGCCCTGTTGCGCAAAAAGCTTTGCCTGCGCGTCGCCCAGCCCGCTTGCGGCACCGGAAATCAGCGCTGTCTTGCCTGCCATGCGCCCAGCCATGCTGCTCTCCTCGGGACGTCTTTTGCCGGAGGTTTATCCATCATACTAGCTTTAAACAAGCAAAAAACTGCACCGATGCGTTTTCTGAAACGCGCCGATTATAGGGACTGGATGCCCTGATAACTGAGGGTTTTACCGACATTTTAACAAATGATAACGATGTAAAGCATGGCCCGACCCATGTCATTTTTTGACCACTTGCTCGTCTTAAACAAGTAAGATATCACTTTGCACGTCAGCTCTCAAAAGGGCGCGCGGTTTGGGCACCCGGATCGTGCGTCCCGGCAAAAAAGAGCGGCGCAGCTGCCGGTCACGCAATGGTGCAGGGGCATCTGCTTTTTAAACCTTTGCGCAAGCCGCATGGGGAGGAGAAGGATGGCTATGAAGTCAGCAACTTATTTCCGTACAGTTCTTGCTGCTACGGTGTCTTTGGCAACTCTGAGCACGGGTCAGGCATTCGCTGCGGAGGCGAATGAGAATCAGGGCCTCGACGAAATTGTTGTCACCGCCCGCAAGCGCGTTGAAAATCTGCAAGACGTCTCGGCCTCGATCAGCGCGCTCTCGTCGCTGGAACTGAGCCGGCGCTTCGATTCAGACGTGCGCGACTTTGCGAACTCATCACCCAATGTGATCATTGACGATACCCAGCAAGGCCCCGGTGGCGTTGCGGCGATTTACATTCGCGGCATTGGTGTGGCCGACGTCGAAAAGTCGGTGGACCCCGCGGTTGGTGTGGTCATTGACGATGTGTACATCGGCCAAAGCTCTGGCTCGCTGTTGCGCGCGATTGATCTTGACCGCGTCGAAGTGTTGCGCGGGCCGCAGGGCACCCTGTTTGGCCGCAACGCAACCGGCGGCGTCATCAACCTGGCGCGCTCTCGCCCGACGCAAGAGCTGAGCGGCAAGGCCCGCCTGACCTATGGTCGCTTTGATACGTTGGATGCGCAGGCCGTGGTCAGCTTTGGCGTGGCGCCCAACGTCGCGGTCAAATTGACCGGCGCCTATAACCGGACCGACGGCTATATCTTTAACCGCACCCAGAATCGGCCCGGGCAAAAGTCGGACTTCCGGTCATTTGGCGGGATGATCCTCGCCACGCCGACACCGGAACTGGAATTGTCGGTCAGCTATGACCATCAGCTGACCAAGCAGGATGCGCCGCAGCTGATGTCGATCACCAAATCGACGGACTTGTTCTGCGCAGCCTACAGCCAATGCTCTCCAAAGCCTGGCGTGCCCGTTTCGGGGGACCGTTATGTCAGCCTGGGCAATGGCCCGATTGAAAAGGATGCCCGCTTCAAGCTCGACATGGCGATCGGTAAAGCGAAATATGATCTCGGGAACGACCTCGAAATCATGTATATCCTCGGCTATTTGAAGACCGATGAAGCCGCGACCCAGGATTTCGATTCCTCGCGGTTCACGCTCTATCACACGGATCGTCCCGCACGCTGGCGGCAGACCACCAATGAAATCCGGCTGTCAAAGGGCGGCACGGGCCCGGCCACATTCGTCTTGGGTGGGTATATCTGGGACTCGCAATATACGATCAATCTGAAGAACTATATCGGCTTTGCCGGCCCGCCGCTGTTGACGAGTGCGCAGGACGTGACGCAGACGACCAATTCCTATGCCGGCTTCTTTGAAGGCGACTATAAGCTGACCGATCAGCTGAAGCTGACGGTCGGTGGCCGCTATACGAAGGACAAGAAGAGCAGCCTCGTCAACGACAAGACCATCTTCATTTATGGCTCTTTGGTGGAAGCGAACCCGGTGGCTGTCATTGCGCCCAGCGCTGCTGCGGGCAACATCGTGATGACAACCCCGAAGAAGGAGGATTGGTCAAAGTTCACGCCCAAGGTCAGCTTGAGCATGAACTGGACCCCGGATGTGATGACCTATGCCCTGTGGTCACGCGGCTATCGCGGCGGCGGCTTTAACGGTCGCCCGTCCACCGTGGGTGCAGCGATCAACCCGTACAACCCCGAAACGCTCGACAATTATGAACTTGGTTTCAAGACGGAGTTTCTTGATCGTCGGGTGCGGTTGAACGGGGCGGTCTTCCTTATGAAGTATAAGGATATGCAGCAGGATCTTGACGTTCCGGCGCCAGGCACCTCCACGGGTCGTGAAAATCGGACGATCAACGCCTCCAAGGCGGACCTGAAGGGGATCGAACTTGATCTGTCCGCACGGCCGACCGAGGAACTGACCCTCAGCGCCAAGCTGGGTTATCTCGATGCGAAGTACAAAGACTTCTTTGGGGATATCTACAGCACTGGAAACCCAGTTGATGCGACCTTCCTGAAGATCCGTCGCGCGCCGAAATGGACCTGGGATCTGGGCGCCACGTGGGAACGTGATATGGGCCCGGGCACCTTCTGGATGACCAGCGAGCTCCATTATGTCGGTGCGCATGAGATCACCTTCCTCAACAACCCGAACGTGCGCAACCAGGGCCAGTATCTGCTCGATGCGTCGGTGAATTATAAGGTGAACAACACCACCGTCAGCGTCTTTGGCAAGAACCTGGCAAATGAGGATGGCTGGACGATCGGCTATGACGTTCAGGGCATCTGGAGCTATGCGGCACCGCGTCCCAGCCGCACCTGGGGCGTTGCGGTGACGCAGACCTTCTAAGCTCGGGGCTGACATTGACGATGAACACGAACAGCCAGCGGCGCTGGCTTGTCACAGGGGCGTCGCGTGGTCTTGGCCACGCGATCGCTTCCCTGGCGATTGCGCGCGGGGACCGCGTTTGCCTGATGGCAAGAGGGGATGAGGTGTTCAGCCTCGCTGCGTCTCTTGGTCCCAACGCGATTGCTGTCAAAGGCGATGTCAGCATCGCGCAGGATGTTACAGCGGCAGCTGCGGCCATGGTCGCGCAATGGGGCGGCGTTGACATATTGGTCAACAATGCCGGCCTGCACCGGGGCGGCAAGCTGTTGGCGATCAGCGATGAAGATTGGGACGCCTCGCTGGCCACGAATCTGTCCGGCCCCATGCGGGCGATCCGGGCGGTTCTTCCCCATCTCGACGCGGGCGGCGCCATCATCAATATCGGCGCTGTTGTCGGGTTCAGAGGCTTTTCGGGCGACAGCTGCTATGGCGCGTCCAAGGCGGGCCTGTCTGGGCTCACCCAGGTCTTGGCCTGCGAGCTGGCGGCGCAGAACATCCGGGTCAATCTGGTCGTGCCAGGCTTTGTCATGACCGAAATGACCGCTGGCGTGTCGGAACGGGCGCGCGAGAAAATCGTCGCAAAAGTGCCGCTCCGCCGGATGGGAACGGCTGAAGAAATTGCGGATGTCGTGTGGTGGGTTGCCGGTTCGGGATATATGACCGGATCGACGATCGTGACCGACGGAGGACTGATGTGCAACCTCTAGCCCCGGAGGCGTTTGCACGTTTGCGCCAATGGCTGAACCAAGAAGCGGGCATAGAAAATGCACGGCCGGGGCCTTTATTGGCTGGCGGCAATGCGAATGTGACCCAGCTGATTGAAAGTGATGCCGGGCGCTTTGTCCTCCGTCACCCCCCTGTTGTTGCGATTTCGGACAAGGCAGCCGCCGGGATTGCGCGTGAGCATAAGGCGCTTTTGGCGTTGCAGGGCCAGGCCCCCGTGCCGCGCCCCATTGCTTGGTGCGACGACCCAATGGTGATCGGCCAATCTTTTTCCGTCATTGAATGGCTGGATGGCGTGTCTTTGACGACCCATTTGCCAAAGGACTATGGCCAGACGCAGTCGGCGGCGGACCATGTGTCGGACCTTGGGCGCGAAATGATCAAAGGCCTGGCCGCGGTCCACCGGGCAGAGTGCGTGTCCCGTCTGCCCGACCGCTTTGGCCAGCCTGATCTTTTTGTTGAGCGGCAGGTGACGCGATGGCTGGCAGAGCGGGCGAACAACGCGGTGCGCCCCTTGGCGCATTTGCAAGAGATTGCGGACTGGCTGCTCGCGCATCGCCCGGATTGCCAGCACCCCAGCTTGATCCATTGTGATTTCCACCTCGACAATTGCCTTGTCGATAGAAATGCGCCGCGCCTGAAGGGCATCCTTGACTGGGAAATGGCAACGCTGGGTGACCCCCTCATCGATCTGGGGCTGTGCCTGTTCTTTTGGCGGCGCAATCCAGACGAGGCTCTGGGCTTTGCCCATGTCCAGGCGCTCACCAACCGGCCCGATGTCATCCCGCCAGAGGCTTTGGCCGACCTTTGGGCAGAGCTGACGGGCTTTGAATCCCGCCATTTGGGCTATTACACGGTGTTTGCCGCCTGGCGGCTTGCGGCGATTGTGGAAGGCGCCTTTGTCGCGCATCGCCGCGGCCTGGATGATCGGGATTATGCCCGCAATCTTGAACATGATGTTCCAAACCTGCTTCGGGAAGCCGCAGCCTATATAGATCGGGGAGCTGTCTGATGGACGCCACGATGATGCAGTTTCCGCTGTCGACGCAAATGATTTTGCGCCGCGGCGCCCGCCTGTTCGAAAACAGCCAGGTGATGAGCTTTGATGGCACGCAGGTGCGTTCGGTGCGCTATGCCGAGGTGGCCCAGCGCGCGCGCCAGCTTGCCGCCGCCTTGCGGACGCATGGCCTGGCACAGGGTGACCGCGTCGGGACCTTGTGCTGGAACACCCAAGAGCATCTTGAGGCCTATCTGGCGGTGCCAGCCATGGGCGCCGTGCTGCATACGGTGAATGTCCGTCTTGCTGCAGACCAGGTCAGCTATATCGTCGGCCATGCCGAAGACCGGGTTCTGATTATTGATGCCTCTTTTGTGCCTTTGGTCGCCGCGATCATTGCGGATTTGCCATCGGTTGATCTTATCGTCGTGCTTGGCGATGCGCCTGCGGACCTGCCGGGATTTTCAGGCAAGATCATGGGCTATGACGCGCTGATCGATGGGGTGACGCCCTTTGCCGATGCCGATTGGCCGGTGCTGGATGAATATAGTGCGGCGGTCATGTGCTATACCTCTGGAACGACGGGCAATCCCAAAGGGGTTGTGTACAGCCATCGTTCCATCTTCCTGCACAGTCTGGCCTCTCTTGGGGCAGATGCCTTTGCGATCAGCAACCGGGACACGATCTTGATGATCCCGCCCATGTTCCATGCCAATGCCTGGGGCGCGCCCTTTTCAGGCTGGTTGGCCGGTAGCAACTTCGTGCTGCCCGGGCCGCACCTTCAGCCAGAGAAGCTGGCCCATCTGATCGCCGTCACGCGCCCCAGCTTTGCGGCGGCCGTCCCCACCATCCTGAACGACCTGCTGTTGATGCACAGCCGCGATCCGCTTGACCTGTCCTGTTTCCGGGTGCTGATTTCCGGCGGGTCGGCGGTGTCGCCGACGCTGATTGAACGCGTGCGCGCTGCCTGGGGCGTTGGCCTTATTCAGGGATGGGGCATGACAGAGACAAGCCCGATGTGCGTTTTGTCCTTCCCGCCCGTTGATGCGCCTGTGGATGAAGAGGTGCAATGGCGCGCGAAAAGCGGACGCCCGGTTGCGGGGATGGAAGTCCGGATTGTGGACGATGAGGATCAGCCGCTGCCAGAAGATGGTCAGGCGGTTGGCCATCTCCAGCTGCGCGGGCCCTGGGTCACGCAGGGCTATTATCTGCAGGCCGAGGCAGATCGTCCGCTCACCCAGGATGGCTGGCTGCGCACGGGCGATGCCGGAACCATCGACAGCCGCGGCTATGTTCAGGTCACCGATCGCACAAAGGATCTCATCAAATCCGGCGGCGAATGGATTTCCTCTGTTGATCTGGAAAATGCGGTCGGGCGGTATCCCGGGGTGCATGAGGTTGCAGTGATCGCGGTGCCGGATCCCCGCTGGGAGGAAAGGCCGCTCGTCATTCTGACGACGCAGGAGGATCGCCCGATCGATTTTGACGACATCAGACGTTTTTTGTCGGACCAAATTGCCAAATTCATGGTGCCGGAATATTGGGCCGCCATCCCCAGCCTCCCGAAAACGAGCGTCGGGAAAATCGATAAGCGAAAGTTAAGAGAGGATGTTGACGCGGGCAGATTGCCTTTTGTCCGTGTTGCAGACCCCAGTCGCCAAGGAAGTCCTCAAAATGCATAGAGCCCTTGCTCCTGTTGCACCCACCCCGGCCCGACGCCGCACCCAGGCAGAACGGACCGCTTTGTCCGATCGGCTGATGTTTGAAGCCGCCATGCTCTTGATCGTGGAAAAGGGCACGCAGAACACCACGCTGAAAGAGATTGGCGAGCGTGCAGGCTATAGCCGCGGGCTGGCCAGCAACCGCTTTGGGTCGAAAGAGGCGCTGTTCAACCAACTGGTCCTGAGTTTCAACGACAAATGGGCCAGTGAATTGCGCCGCTTTGTCGGCGACAAATCCGGCTTTGCGGCCTTTACGGCGGCGCTGGAAGCGGTTGAATATTTCCTGCTCAATCACACGGTTGAAATGCAGGCGCTTTATATTTTGTGGTATGAATCGATCAGCAGCCACACCGCCGTCCGGCGCCGATTGGCGGCAAATCATCTGGCCTATCGCCGAGATTCCGAACGCTGGGTCCGCCAAGGCATAGAGGAAGGGACAATCCGGCCATCGATTGATCCCGTCTGCTTTGCCGTGGAGTTTAACGCCTTTATTTTTGGCCTTGTGTATCAGTGGCTTGTTAATCCCGGCTCGATCAATCTGCACGCCGTGTTCAGCCATTATAAGCGCACGACGCTGGAAACCCTGGCCGAACGCCGGAACTGATCCGGCCGCCGCGCCGCCGGCCGCCTTTGCGCTGGCCGCCTTTGCGCTATCCGTCTGTCCAGTCCGGATGATTACGGATACCGCGCCCGCTCGGCCCTTTTTATAAACAAGGCGTCAGTCAGGAGCGCCAGTCTCGTTTTGGACGCGATCGATAAGACCGGGTCTTGGCCCGAAACGGCGTGACGAGAGACTGAACAGGCCTGCGGTGCCCCCAAGACAGGATGCTCAGCATCCAGGGCCAAGGGGGTGCCGCAGGTTTTCTGGTGCTGCATCCATCGGCGGCGGCGGGTTGGCGGTGTCGTCGCTTGGCAAGGTGCGCTGGATCAGCTCCCCCAGCCATTCGGTCACGGCACTGACGCGCGCGACCTTGCGCAGGTCCTTATGCACCACCAGCCAAAAGCTGCGCGTGATGGCAAAATCGGGGACGATGCGGGTCAGCTGCGGATCCTGATGGGCCAGAAACAGCGGCAGCACGCAGACGCCAAGCCCGCCTGCGGCCATGCGGTGCTGGATGTTGATGCTGGAGCTGGCATAATCCGGTTCCAGCCCTTCGGATATTTCGGACAGGTAGCGCAGTTCATCTGCATAAATGAGTTCAGGGACATAGCCGATCAATTTGTGGCCAGACAGGTCCGCCGCCATGGCCGGTGTGCCATGGCTTTTGAGATAGCTGTGCGATGCAAACAGCCCCAGTTGATATTCCGCCAGACGCCGCGTCACCAGATTTCCACGCTTTGGCCGGGCGAGCATGACGGCGATATCCGCCTCGCGCTTTGACGGGCTGAGAAAGCCGTTGGTGGCCGCGATTTCGATCTGGATGTCAGGATGGGTGGCGGCAAATTGTTTCAAGGCCGGTGCGACAATCCATGTCGCCAGGCCTTCGGACAGGCTGATCCGCACCTTTCCGCTAAAGCGGGCCCGCTCCCCAGAGATGAGGCGCCCCGCCGTGATCGCCGTGCGCTCCATTTCCTCGGCCAGCGTGAACAAGCGTTCGCCGCTTGGCGTCAGCGAATAGCCGGAATGTTCCTTGTCAAAGAGATCAGAGCCCAGTTCGCTTTCCAGCCGGGCAATGCGCCGGCCAACCGTGGTCGCATCGACCCCCAGCCGGGTGGCGGCGCCCACCAGGTTCTTGTGGCGCGCGATGGCGAGGAAAAAACGAAGATCATCCCAATGCATATAATCGCCCTGCAAAAATGCAGACACACAATGCATTTTTGATATTTGAACTGCAAGAAGATCTGGGACATGCGCAGGGCTGATGTCCTTATGAGAGTATCCCGGAATGCGACAAATTGATCATTTCATTGTGGGTGGTGCAGGCAGTGCCCCCAAGCGGTTTGGCGACGTGTTCAACCCCAATGAAGGCGGCGTGCAGGCGCAAGTCGTGCTGGGCGATGCGGCCGTGCTGGAGCGGGCGGTGCAGGCCGCGCTGAAGGCGCAGCCGGGCTGGGCCGCGACCAACCCGCAGCGCCGGGCGCGCGTGATGTTTGATTTCAAGCGGCTGATTGAAGACAATATGGACGATCTGGCCCATATGCTCTCAGCCGAACATGGCAAGGTGATTGCCGACAGCAAGGGCGACATTCAGCGCGGGTTGGAAGTCATTGAATTTGCCTGCGGCCTGCCGCATCTTTTGAAGGGCGAATATACCCAGGGTGCGGGCCCCGGCATCGATGTCTATTCGGTGCGCCAGCCGCTGGGCCTGGGGGCGGGCATCACCCCCTTCAACTTCCCCGCGATGATCCCGATGTGGATGTTCGGCACGGCGATTGCGGTGGGCAATGCCTTTATCGTGAAGCCATCGGAACGCGATCCGTCTGTCCCTGTGCGCTTGGCAGAACTGATGCTGGAAGCCGGCGCGCCGGAAGGCATTTTGCAGGTCGTCCATGGCGATAAGGAAATGGTCGACGCCATTCTGGACCACCCGGCCATTGCCGCGGTCAGCTTTGTCGGATCATCCGACATTGCCCATTATGTCTATCAACGCGGTGTCGCCGCCGGCAAGCGCGTGCAGGCCATGGGCGGTGCCAAGAACCATGGCATTGTCATGCCCGATGCCGATCTGGATCAGGTCGTCAATGATCTGGCCGGGGCTGCTTTTGGCTCGGCGGGTGAACGCTGCATGGCGCTGCCGGTGGTCGTCCCCGTGGGCGATGACACGGCAGAGCGGCTGAAGGCCAAGCTGATCCCCGCCATCCATGCGCTGAAGGTTGGCATCTCAACCGATGCCGAGGCGCATTATGGCCCGGTGGTGACACAGGCGCACAAGGAAAAGGTCGAAGGCTGGATCCAAAAGGGTGTCGATGAAGGCGCAGAACTGGTCGTTGATGGCCGCGGCTTTACGCTGCAAGGCCATGAAAAGGGCTTTTTCGTCGGTCCGACGCTGTTCGATCATGTGACGACCGATATGTCGTCGTACAAAGAGGAAATCTTTGGCCCGGTGTTGCAGATGGTGCGGGCGCACAGCTTTGAAGAGGCGCTCGCGCTGCCGTCGGCCCACCAATATGGCAATGGCGTTGCCATCTTCACGCGCAATGGCCATGCCGCGCGGGAATTTGCGAGCCGCGTCAATGTCGGCATGGTTGGCATCAACGTGCCGATCCCCGTGCCTGTGGCCTATCACAGCTTTGGCGGCTGGAAGCGGTCTGGCTTTGGCGACCAGGATCAATATGGCATGGAAGGCATCCGTTTCTGGACCAAGGTGAAGAAGATCACCAGCCGCTGGCCGGATGGGTCCGTGGATGGCGGCAACGCCTTCATCATTCCAACCATGGGGTGAGCATGAGCCAGTTTGACCTGACCGAAGATCAGCGCGCCATCCAGGACATGGCCGTGAAGTTCACGGCCGATGCGATCACGCCCTTTGCGGGCGAGTGGGATGAAAAGCACATCTTCCCCCGTGCGACGATCAAGGCAGCGGCAGAGCTTGGCTTTGGCGCGATTTATGTGTCGGAAGGCGCGGGCGGCATTGGTCTGGGCAGGCTGGAGGCGGCGCTGATCATGGAGGCGATGGCCTATGGCTGCCCCGCGACCAGCGCCTTTATTTCCATCCATAATATGGCCGCGTGGATGATCGATTGTTTCGGGTCAGACGATCTGAAGGCGCGGTATCTGCCCAGCCTTGTGACGATGGACAAGATCGCCAGCTATTGCCTGACAGAGCCGGGGTCCGGGTCAGATGCGGCCGCGCTTAAAACATCGGCGCGGCGTGATGGCGACAGCTATATCGTCAGCGGCGCCAAGCAGTTCATTTCCGGCGCGGGTGAGAATGAGGTGTATGTCGTCATGGTCCGCACCGGCGATGCCGGGGCCAAGGGGATCAGCTGCCTTGTCATTGACAAGGATATGCCCGGGGTCAGCTTTGGCGCGCAGGAACGCAAGCTGGGCTGGCATGCCCAGCCGACGGCACAGCTGATCCTGGATGAAGTGCGCGTGCCGGTCGCCAATCGCGTCGGCGCCGAAGGCGATGGCTTTAAAATCGCCATGGCCGGGCTGGACGGCGGGCGCCTCAATATCGGGGCGTGCTCGCTGGGCGGGGCGCAGCGCTGCCTGGATGAGGCGATCCGCTATACCAAGGATCGGCGGCAATTTGGGCAGGCCGTTGCCGATTTCCAGAATACGCAATTCACGCTGGCCGATATGGCCACCGATTTAGAGGCGGCCCGTGCCCTCCTGTATCTGGCCGCGGCCAAGGTGACGGCGAACGCGCCGGACAAGACGAAATTTGCCGCCATGGCCAAGCGATTGGCGACCGATAATGGCTCTGCCATTGTCGATCGCGCGCTGCAGCTGCATGGCGGCTATGGCTATTTGATGGACTATCCCATTGAACGCTTTTGGCGCGACCTGCGTGTCCATTCGATCCTGGAAGGGACCAACCAGATCATGCGGATGATCATCGGGCGGGAGCTGACCCGGTCATGAGCGAGGTTCTGACCCGTATTGAGGGCAAGGCTGGTGTCATCAGCCTCAATCGGCCCAAGGCCATCCATGCCCTGACGCTGAACATGGTCCATATGATGACCAAGGCCCTGCTGGCCTGGCGCGATGATCCGGCGGTGGCGGCCATCATCATCGATCATGCCGAGGGACGGGGCTTTTGTTCCGGCGGGGACATTGCCTTTTTGCGGCAGTCGGCGCTGGAGGATCAGGGCGTTTCGGGCCGGGCATTTTTTCATGATGAATATCAGCTCAACCACCTGCTGATCACCTATCCCAAGCCTGTCCTTGCCTTTATGGACGGCATCACCATGGGCGGCGGCGTTGGCATCAGCCAGCCGGCGCGCATCCGCGTGGCGACCGAAAATACCCGCTTTGCCATGCCGGAAACGGGCATTGGCCTGTTCCCCGATGTCGGCGGCGGATGGTATCTCTCGCGCCTGAAAGGGCGGCTGGGGGCGTTTCTGGCGTTGACGGGCGCGCGTCTGGATGGTGCGGACTGTCTGGCGACGGGCCTGGCCACCCATTATCTGCCGAGCACGGCTTTGCCGCAGGCCAAGGCGCAGATTGCCGCAGATCCGGCGGATCTGGACGCGATCCTCACGGGTCTGGCGGTGGCGCCACCCGATGCGCGGATCATGGCCAATCTGCCGCTGATTGATCGTCTGTTCGCGTCGGACGTTTATGAAGAGATTCTGGCGGCACTGGATGCCGACCCGTCCGAATGGGCGGCGAAGGAACGGGCGACCTTGCAAAGCAAATCGCCCCAAACCTGCAAGGTCGCGCTGCGGCAATTGCGCGAAAGCCTGTCCTGCCCCGATTTTGCGGCCAATATGGTGATGGAATATCGCATCGCCAGCCGGGTGCTGGTGCGCCCCGATTTCACCGAAGGCGTTCGCGCAGTGATTGTCGATAAGGACAATGCCCCACGCTGGAACCCCGCCACGCCAGACGCTGTGACGCCTGCCCTGCTGGACGCGATTTTCGCGCCCCTGCCCGCCAATGAAGAATGGAAACCCTTATGAGCTTTGAGACCATCCTTGTTGAACAGCGCGCCGCCGTGACGCTGATCACGCTCAATCGCCCGCAGGCGCTCAACGCGTTGAACGCCCAGGTTTTGGAGGACTTGATCGCCGCCTTTGCCGCGTTTGAAGCCGACCCGTCCCAACGCTGTGCAGTCGTGACCGGCAGCGGTGAAAAGGCCTTTGCCGCCGGCGCCGATATCAAGGAAATGGCGGATAAGCCCGCCGCTGAATTTTACGCCGATGATTTCTTCAGCCGCTGGACCAGCCATATCGTCAAAACCACGCGCAAGCCGTGGATTGCGGCGGTGAATGGCTTTGCCCTGGGCGGCGGATGCGAACTGGCGATGATGGCGGATTTCATCATCGCCGCCGACACGGCCCGGTTCGGCCAGCCCGAAATCAAGCTGGGCGTTGGCCCCGGCATGGGCGGCAGCCAGCGGCTGACGCGCGCCATTGGCAAGGCAAAGGCCATGGAAATGTGCCTGACTGGTCGGATGATGGGCGCTGAAGAGGCGGAACGTGCGGGCCTTGTTGCGCGTGTCGTCCCGCTTGCGGCGCTGATTGATGAGGCGCTGAAAACCGCAGGTGAGATTGCCGCCATGCCGCCTCTGGCCGCCATTGCGAACAAGGAAATGGTCAATGCAGCCTTTGAAACTACATTGGATCAAGGGCTTGTGATGGAACGCCGGATTTTTCAGGTGCTGACCGCCACGGCCGATAAGGCCGAAGGCATGGCCGCCTTCATTGAAAAGCGTCCCGGCAACTGGACAGGGAAATAAGCGATGAAGATCGGCTTTATCGGACTGGGCAATATGGGCGGCGGCATGGCCGCCAATCTGGCGCGCGTTGGGCATGAGGTCACAGCCTTTGACCTGTCGAAAGAGGCGCTGGCCCGGGCCAAGGACAAGGGCTGCACGCCCTGCGCCACCATTGCCGAGGCGGTGGCCGATGTGCAGGCCGTTGTCACCATGCTGCCCAATGGCAAGATCGTTGATACGGTCTATGGCGCGGATATCATTGGTGTCGCACCCCGGTCGGCCATTTTGATCGATTGTTCGACAATTGATGTCGACACGGCCCGCAAGGTCACGCGGGATGCCGCGAAACGGGGCGGCTATGAAATGGTCGATGCCCCGGTGTCGGGCGGGATTGCTGCGGCCAATGCCGGCACGCTGACCTTCATGGTCGGCGGCACACCCAGCGCCTTTGAACATGCCGAACCGATTTTGGCCGCCATGGGCAAGGCCGTTATTCATGCCGGTGGCAGCGGCGCGGGCCAGGCCGCCAAAATCTGCAACAACATGATTTTGGGCGCGACAATGATCGCCACCTGCGAAGCCTTTGTGATGGCGCAAAAGCTTGGCCTTGATCTGAAGACCTTTTACGATATTTCGTCCAAGGCCTCGGGCCAAAGCTGGTCGATGACGAGCTATTGCCCCGTACCGGGCGTTGGCCCGCAAAGCCCGGCTGATAATGAATATCGCGGCGGCTTTGCCACCAATTTGATGCTCAAGGATCTTTTGCTTGCCATGCAGGCCGCAGAGCAGGTGGATGCCGCCGTCCCCATGGGCGCGCGCGCGGCAGAACTTTATCAGGAATTTGCTAATCTAGGACAGGGCGACGTCGATTTTTCAGGCATCATCGCCATGCTACAAGCCAGCACATCAGACTGACCAACAGGGCAGATCATGCGTTGGATTTACAATCTAACTATTTGATCTATAAGTATTCGATTGGACTTCTTCGTCCATTGTCTGCGTGATTCGCCAAATGGCGGCCCGGGTTAATGGATGTGCGGACCACCCTGTTGGCCGCATAAGGAGCGGAGAAGGCTTTTGGGAAAGATGGCAGGCATGCGGCCCAAACAACGTCGCCCTGGGGTGCCCAAGCGGGTTCACCCCACTAAGAAAAAGCTTCTGGATGTTGCCGTGAAGCTGATGGCGGACCTGCCTCTGGCAGAGATCACCACAGATCTTGTACTTGAAACATCGGGCATTTCGCGCGGATCGCTCTATCATCATTTTGAGGATCTGTCGGATCTGCTGGAATCAGCCGCCGTCAGCATTTTTGCGGCGCGCGTCGATGCCAATATTGAAATGATGCGCGATTTTGTGACCCACACCGGGTCCGCGGCTGAGTTTTTGGACAAGCTTTTCCTCCTCAATGAGGACGCACAGGCAGCGCAGGCTGCGCCCAGCCGCCTGTTCCGTATGCGTCTGATTGCGCTGGCGGGCGAAAATCCGCGCCTTGCCAAGAAACTGGCCGTCGAACAGGATCGCCTGACCGACGCCTTTGAGACGCTGATCACCCAAAGCCAGCAGCGCGGATATTTCCGTGACGATGTGGATCCCCGCGCCGCAGCCGTGCTGATGCAGGCCTATACGCTGGGGCGGGCGCTGGATGATGTCTCAAGCCGTCCGGTTGCGCCCGATGTCTGGACCCAGATGATCAAGCAATTGATCTTGCGCTTTATCTGGAATGGGGATGCGGCGACCGCCTGACCCCTGATCAGGCCAAGATCATTCGGCCAAGATCATCAGGCCAGCATCTCGGCAAGACCGGTCAAATCCTGCAACAGGGCATGGGGCTGTTCCGCCGGGCGGAGCTTCGCCAGACCATCGCGGGTCATCAATCCGGTCGTCAGGCCAATGGCCAGCGCGCCAGCGGACCGTGCCATGCGCATTTCCAGCGCCGGATCATCCCCGAACACCACGATATCTGCAGCGGCGCTGCGCGGCAGGCCCATCGCCATTACGGCGGCGTCAAAGGCGGTGCGCGAGGGCTTACCCAGCACCTTGGCCTGCTGGCCGGTCAGCGCCGTGATCATCTTGTTGATGGCAAAGCTGGACCCGATGCCGCGGCCAGTGGCGGTGGCAAAAAAGGGCACATGGCTGGCCGTGGTCAGCCGGGCGCCCGCCCAGACGGACTGGCAGGCCGCCTCCAGATCGGGAAAGGTAAACTCCCGGAACCAGCCGGTATAGACCGCCTCGACATCCCCCGGTTCTGCGGCGCCCAGTGTCGTGATGCCCAGCGCGCGCAAGGGTGCGGCCACCCCGTCATTGCCGAGCACCCGGACACGTGTGATCTTTTGCGCCCGAAACCAAAGGGCCGCCGAGGATGACGGCGTCATCATCTCATCATCGCTCAGGTCAAAACCGGCGGCGCGCAGGCTGGCGGCATAATGGGCCGGGGCCTTGGCTGTGCCATTGGTGAAGACACGAAACGGCACGCCCGACCGGCGCAATTGGGCCAACAGCTCCACCGCGCCCGGCAGGGCCTTGTGGCCGCCCGATGCCGCATCGCCCAGCGCGATCGTGCCATCCATATCAAAAATGAACCCGCGGGCACGGCGCAGGCGCGCGATCAACTCAGGCGACATGCGCACCTCCATGCAGCGCCAGGCGCAGGCCCGGCCGTTCGATCACAATGTTGCGCGCATCGGGCTGTGCGGCCAGCGCGCGCAGCAGCTGGAACAAGGGGGCGGCTTCGGGCGTATAGGTTGCGCGCGACCGCCCGGCCGACAGCATCGCATCCACCTGATCCCCCGGCATGACGGCGCGCAGCAAAAATTCCTCTTCCGGCATGTGCACGCCGAATTTGCGGCGCAGATCGGCAAAGGCGGGGAACATCGGTTCTTCGGCAATTTCGCGGGCACGCGGACGATCGAGGATGGCGGCTTCGACCGCCGGGTCAATCGCGCTGGTTGGCCGCCCGAACTTCCCCATGACATAACGCAGCACCTGATCAGACACCTGCGCATAGCGGCGCGTGCCGATGACGTTGAACAGCGCCTGGCTCATGACCATTTGCGGAAAAGGCGTCACCATGATCGGGTGGCCCAGCTCTGCCCGGACCCGTTCGGTTTCTGCCACCACTGCGTCAAACCGATCGCCCAGCTTCAGCTCTTCCAGCTGACGGCGCGTTGTTGTCATCACCCCGCCAGCGATCTGGTGGCGCAAAAAGCTGGAATCAAACGCCTGTGGCTCCCCGGCGGGCAGGCTTTCGGCGCGGGCCAGCCGCCACCAATAGTCCGAAACCTGCGCCAGCATGGCCTCATCAATCGCCACATGATGGCCGGCATTGCGCAGATTGGCGAGCATGCGCCCCGCCTCTGGCAGCGAACTGCCTTCGCCCAGCGGCCCAATGCCGACATGCACTGCATCAATCACGCCCATATCGGCCGCCGCAAGGCTGGCCAGCGGCCCATAGCCGATGGTGCAATGGGCGTGGATTTCCAGCTGCCGATGGCCAATCGCGGCTTTCACCGCCGGGGCCAGCGTGCGGACGCGCTCTGGCGATAACAGGCCGCCCGGATCCTTGATGTAAATCAGGTCAATATCCGGGCTGGTGCAGATCTTGCGGGCGAAATCGGCATAAAATTGGTCGGTATGAACGTCTGACAACGTAAAGGTCAGCGCCCCCATAATCTCTGCTTCGCCTTCCTCGCGGACAAGCCGGGCGGCTTCGATCACGGCATCGGCATCATGCATCGGATCCAGCATGACAAAGCGGCGAATGCCATTGGCCTGCAAACGGCGATACACGCGGCGCATGAATTCTGGATCGGCCTGTTGCCAGGCAATGAAGCGCAGCCCCGTAGTGATGAACTGCAAGGGCGTGCGCGGCATGGCCGCAGCGACCCGGCGGATCCGTTCCCAGGGATTGTTGCGGAAATAGCGGACGGCCACCGCCATATGGCTGGAGGATGTGAAATCGATCGCTCGAAAGCCGACCCGGTCGGTCTGCCCGGCAATTTGCAGCATTTGCGCCGTGTTCAGCCCCGTGGCGCCCCACAGGCTTTGATTGCCGTCGCGCATCGACACATCAACAAGCGAAATCTCAGCCACGCGCCAATCCTTCAAAAAACCGGGTATCAACGCCGCCCGCGCCAAAGCGCGGATCGCGCACAATGTGCTGATGCAGCCCGGTGGTTGTCGCAAATCCCGTGATCACAAGCGCATCAAGCGCGGCAGTAAGCCGGGCCACAGCCTCGGCGCGGGTGGCACCATGCACGATCAGCTTGCCGACCAGACTGTCATAAAAAGGCGGCACCACCTGCCCATTTGCCATATGGCTGTCGACGCGAATGCCGGGCCCGGCCGGCCAGCGCACCTCGGTTGCGCGACCGGGGGCGGGGCGGAAATCCTGGGTCCAGTCCTCCGCATTGATCCGCACCTCAATGGCATGGCCATCCATATCGACCATGTCCTGTGTCAGCGACAGGCGCTGGCCATCGGCAATCAGCAATTGCTGTTCGATCAGGTCAATCCCCGTCACGGCTTCGGTCACCGGGTGTTCCACCTGGATCCGCGCATTCATTTCCAGAAAATAGAAATCAAAGCTGTGGGCATCGACCAGAAACTCAACCGTCCCGGCGCCGCGATAATGCAAATGTTCAGCCAGCTTGACCGCTGCGGCCTCAATGGCGGCGCGACGATCATCGGGCAGGCACGGGGCGGGGGCTTCTTCAACCAGTTTTTGAAAGCGGCGCTGGATGGAACAATCGCGCGTCCCCAAATGGATGGCGCGTGTCCCATCGCCCAGGATCTGCACCTCAACATGGCGCCCGGCGGCGATGAAGCGTTCCACATAGATGCGCGGATCGCCAAAGGCAGCCTGCGCCTCGGCCATGGCCATATCAATCGCCGCGTCCAGATCTTCGGCGCGCTCAACGCGCTTCATGCCCTTGCCGCCGCCCCCCGACACCGCCTTGAGCAGCGCCGGAAACCCCGTTGTCGCGGCCATGGCTGCGGCTGCCGCCTTGTCGGCGGCTTCCCCGCCAGGCACGACCGGCAGCCCCGCCTCAACCCCCACTTTGCGGGCCATCAGCTTATTGCCCATCGCCTCCAGACTGGCGACATCCGGCCCGACAAAGCGGATGCCGGCCTTGGCCGCGGCGCGGGCGAAATCGGCATTTTCGGACAAAAAGCCATAGCCGGGATGAATGGCATCGGCCCGCGCGGCCTGGGCCGCCGCCATCACCGCATCGACCGACAGATAAGAGGATGCAGACGCGGCCGGGCCAACGCAGACAACCTCATCCGCCTCCTGGGCGGGCCAGCTGTGCAGATCAGCTTCGGATGCGCCCAAAATCGTCGTCATCCCCAGCCGCCGGGCGGTCCGCAGGATGCGCAGCGCAATTTCGCCCCGATTGGCGATGAACAGGCGACGGATCATCGCTTAGGCCGTCTTGATGTGCATCAGAATGGCGCCGCCATCGACCATGGTTGCATTGTCGATGCAGATCGCCGCGACCGTGCCGGTGCAGCCGGCATGAACGGGGTTCATCAGCTTCATGGTTTCCACAATGCCGACCACGCTGTCGGGCACGACCCGGTCACCAATGGCGACAAAGGGCGGCGCGCCGGGTTGGGGCGCGTGGTAGAATGTGCCGGGCAGCGGTGCCGGCACGGCGGCATGGCCATCGGGCACGTCTGCGGCGGCGGCGGCGGCGATGGCCGGCGCGGCGGCCACCGATGCGATCGGCGCAGACGCCGCGGCCTCATCCAGCGACCATTGCTGCGTCCAGCCGGACCCCCGTTCCACACGCAGGCGAAAACGGCTGGTTTTCAGGTCCAGCCGATCAAATTGCGACCCTTCGAGGATGGCCGCGATCTCGTTGACGTCGTCGGGCGTCAGGGGCAGGTCGGTGCTCATCGGGCCAGCAGCTCCCGCGCCTTGGCGATAATGGCATCGGCAAAGGCGTCGTCGTTAAAATGGGCGTCAATCGCCTGAAAGCCGACATGATCGGGCATGACGGACCGGGCATAATCCGCAAAGGGCGGCGGTATGCTGGGGTCGTGAATATGCCCATAGGGGCTGTCATGATTTGAAAAGCCGTGCAGCGGGACAAAAAAGCTGATCGGGCCCTGCGCGGTGCGGAACATCTCTGCCAGATGATCGGCCAGCGGCTTAAGATCATCCAGCGTGGTGCGCACCGCCGTCAACGCGGGGTTGTGCATATGGTAAACCTTGCCCGGGAACTGGGCCTGCGCCGCCTCAATCGGCCCGGCAATGATGAAATCGGCATTGCCCGGTGCAAAAATGGCGGGGATCTGCCGGGCAAGCGCGGCCTTGCCACGATCTGGCCCGGAATTGGCAAGGCCGCCATGGATATGATCCAGAATTTCAGTCAGCGAAAGGTCCAGCACCAGCGCAACGTCGCGATCGGCGGCAATGCCATCCAGCGTTGGTCCGCCCGCGCCTGAACTGTGAAACACCATGACCTCGCAGCCATCGCGTTCCAGATGTTCGCGGATCCGGCGGACCGATTTTTCGGTGGTGCCCAAAGTCGTCATCAGCACCAGCGGTTTTTGCGCCGCGACATGCGGGGCATAGCCCCTGGCCATGCCGGCCACCGCCAGCGCTGCATTTTTGAAAACCTCTGCGCTGATTGAATTGATCCCCGAAATATCGGTGACCGCGTTCATGATCGCAATGTCTTTCACGCCCAGATACGGCTGGGTAAAGCCCGACGCCATGGTGGAAACGATCAATTTGGGCAGGCCATAAGGCAGCGCCTGCATCACCGTGCCGGCAAGCCCCGTGCCCATGGATCCGCCCAGCGACAGCACGCCAGACAGGCCAATCTCGGCATGGATGCGCAGCGCGCAGGCAACGGCGCCTTGCGTCATTACCGCCTGACATTTGCCCTCATGGCCCAGCGCCCGGACCGCGTCGATCGTGTGGCCGGCGGCGGCCGCCACATCCTCTGGTGAAATCTCAGCACCGCCCATGGTCCGCCGGACGCTGGGGTCCAGATGGATGACGGCGCACCCCGCCTGTTCCAATATACCGCGGATATAGGCGGCTTCTTCCTGTTTGGTGTCTTGCGTTACGATCAACAGCACATGCGGCTTGGTCATCGTTTTGGGTCCTCTCCCGTCACATGGCGGAAATCTTTCACAACCACGGGTTCTTGCCTATTGATTTCCAAACTTCTAGTTCCACTAAGTGAAAAGGTGGATCCATGATTGAACGTAAGGTCAAGTCAATCCGGGCGCTGGAACGCGGTTTGGACGTCTTATGGGAGGTGCAGCGCAGCGGGGGAATCAGCCTGCATGAACTGCATTTGCGGCTGGGACTGGCCAAGGCAACATTGCTGCGGCTGCTCGTCACTTTGGCGTCGCGCGGCCTGATTTGGCAGCGTTTGGCCGATGGCGCCTATCTGCCGACGACCATCGATGGGCCGCGCCGCCGCCCCGATGTGGCAGAGCGGCTGGCCGAAATTGCCTCGCCCTTGCTGGTGGAGTTGAGCGAACGGGTGGTCTGGCCCTCTATCCTCGCTGTGCCGCGCATGGATCATCTGGAAATTATTGAAACAAACAGCCGTCTTGCGCGCTTTGACGCGGCGGTTCTTGGCCCGGTGGGCGTGAAACTCAGCTATATCCACACCGCCACGGGGCGGGCCTATCTGGCGGCGTGCAATGCGCAGGAACGGGCGGCGATCATCGCCCGGGTTCAGCCCGCCCAGCCCAGCGAGGAAGAGCTGGATCTGCTCGATACGATCATCGCGGAAACCCGCACGCGCGGCTATTCCACGCGGGAACCGCATCATCCCTGGCCCGATCGCAATCGGCAAACCGTTCTGCGCGATGGAAAATCCTCCATTGGCGTGCCGATCATGGTTGCCGGGCAGGCCGTCGCGGCCATCAACGTCACCTGGCCATCGCGGCGTGTTTCGGTGGATGAGGTGGTGCGCCGTCATTTTGCGACCGTTCAGTCGATCGCGGATCGTATGGGCCAGGCGCTCGACGCAATGTAAACCCGTTTCATTAAATGAAATGATCAGGTCTTGTCTTGCCGGTTCCAAGAGCGCACCCCTTGGACCTGCGGAGAGGAATGCTGATGAAACGCTGGATATTGAAGGCCGGGGCAAGGTCGCTGGACGATCTGCATCTGACCGAGGCGGATATCCCCCAGCCCCAGCCGGGCGAGGTGTTGGTGCGCGTGCGCGCCTGTTCGCTCAATTATCGCGACCAGCTGATCCCCCAGGGCAAATATATGGGCGGCACGATCGCGCAGGATATTGTGCCCCTGTCCGATGGCGCAGGGGATGTCGTGGCGCTGGGCGCTGGCGTCACCCGCTTTGCGGTTGGCGATCGCGTCGCCGGCACATTTTTCCAGAATTGGGTGGATGGCCCGCCCCATCCGCAGGGCGGCCCGGCGCTGGGCGCGCCGCCGGCCCCGGGTATGCTGGCCGATTATGTCTGCCTGCCCGAAGCGGGGCTGGTCCCCATCGCCCAAACGCTGAGCTTTGAAGAGGCGGCGACCCTGCCCTGCGCGGGCGTCACTGCGTGGAACGCGCTGATGGAAGGGCCACGCCCCACCTTGGCGGGGGAAACGGTGCTGGTGCTGGGCACGGGCGGCGTATCCCTGCTGGCGCTTCAGATTGCCAAGGCGGCCGGAGCGACGGTGATTGCCACATCCTCGTCCGATGCCAAGCTGGCCCGCGTCCGGGACTTGGGCGCAGATATCGGCATCAACTACACCACCACGCCCCATTGGGGGGCAGAGGCGGTCCGCTGCACCGACGGGCGCGGCATTGACCATGTGGTCGAAGTGGGCGGTGCCGGCACATTGGCCCAATCCATTCAGGCGGTGGGCTTTGCCGGTGAAATCGCCCTGATTGGCGTCTTGACCCGTGAAGGGGATACCAGCCCCCATGCCCTGATGTTCAAGGGCGCCAGCCTGCGCGGCATTTTCGTCGGATCGCGCGGCATGGCGGAACGGCTGAACAGCTTTGTCGATGCCCATGGCATCAAACCCGTGATCGACCGGACCTTCCCGATGACAGAGGCCAAGGCGGCCTATGCCTATCAGGCATCGTCCAGTTTGTTCGGCAAGGTGGTCATCACGCTTTAGGGCGCGATGCACAAAGGGAGGGACGGATGACGAAGTTCGGATTTGGCCAGGACGTCGGACGCATCATCCAGACGGCCTATGTCGTGAAGGATATCCGGGCCGCGATCCACTGGTGGATTGACAGCGCCCAGACCGGACCCTGGTTTCTCCTCGATCATTTTCTGGCCGATGATCATGTCTATCGCGGCCAAAAGTCGCAGGCGGATGTCGCCATCGCCATGGCCTTTGCCGGGTCGATGTGCATTGAATTGATCCAGCCGCTGGATGACAAGCCCTCGGTTTACAAGGAAGTGATTGATCAGCGCGGCTATGGCTTTCATCATCTTGGCCTTGCGGTGGCGGATGTTGATGCCGAAATCGCCCGCTATGCCGCCAAGGGCTATGATCTGGCCTTTCGTGCCGCTGTGCCGACGGGTGGTGCCGTCGCCTATCTCGACAATGGTGTGAATGACCCCGGCTTTCTGGAGCTGATCCCCGCGACACCGGGCATGGATGCCGCCTTTACCGCATTTTGGCGCGCGTCGTGCGACTGGTCGGGCGCGGACCCGATCCGCCCCTTTGCGGGTTAAGACAGACGAAGGATTTTTGAAGAGACGCGCTCGCCCGGCACGAAAATCATAAGGGCAAAGGGAGGATGATTGATGACCAAGACGCGGCGGTCCGGGGCTTATCAGGCTTTTCTGGTGGGCATTCTCAGCCTGAATTTCGGGATCCTCTTTTTTGACCGCAATGCGCTCAATTTCCTCATGCCCTTTGTGCAGCCGGATTTGCAGTTGAGTGACACGCAAGTCGGCATGTTGTCATCTGGCCTGTCCTTGACCTGGGCCATTGCGGGCTTTTTGGTGGGCCGGATTTCCGACAAGCTGGGGTCACGCAAGCCCGTCATCGTTGTCTCGACCATTGCCTTTTGCCTGTGTTCGATTGTGTCGGGCCTGGCCAGTTCGTTCCTGATGCTGCTGGGCGCGCGCCTGTTGATGGGCGCAGCCGAAGGCGGTGTCATGCCCGTCAGCCATTCGATCATCGCGGCTGAGGTGGATGATGATAAGCGCGGGCTCGCCATGGGTGTGGGCCAAAATCTGGGGTCGAACCTGCTGGGTTCTGCCGCCGCGCCGCTGGTGCTGGTGCCGGTTGCGATGGCCTATGGCTGGCGGGACGCCTTTTTCCTGGCCGCGCTACCGGGTCTGATCAGCGCCGCGATCATCTGGTTCTTTGTCAAAGAGCCGCCGCGTGAGGTTTATGGCGCATCCGATGCACCGCGCGCCACGCTGGGCCAGGCCTTTGCCGACCGCAATGTGCAGCTGTGTGCGATCATTTCGGTGCTGCTGGTGTCGTACCTTGTCTGCTGCTGGGCCTTCATGCCGCTGTATCTGATGAATGACCGGGGCTTTGATGCGGATACGACCAAATGGCTGATGGCCACTTTGGGCATTTCGGCGGGCATTGGCAGCTTTGTCGTTTCGGCGCTGTCGGATCATATCGGGCGCAAGCCGGCGATTGTCGGCTTTTCGCTGCTAGGTGTGATCCTGCCGCTTGGCGCGATGTTCTTTACGGGCAGCAGCTGGGTGCTTGCCGCCATCTTCTTCTTTGGCTGGGCGCTGAACGGCGTCTTCCCGATCTTCATGGCAACCGTGCCTTCGGAATCGGTGGATCCGCGCCTGACGGCCTCGCTCACGGGCATTGTCATGGGCATTGGCGAAGTGCTGGGCGGCGTGCTCAGCCCCTTTGCCGCCGGCCTGTTGTCGGACAGCTTTGGCCGGTCCGCTGTCATGTGGATGATGCTTGGCCTGACGATCGCTGCGGCCCTTGTGGGCACAGGCCTGCGCGAAACTGCCCCCCGTATTCTTGCCCGTCGTGCGGCAGGAGCTGCTGCCACCGCCTAACCCGAAGGAGGATCCCATCATGGCCGCCATCGAAAACTTCGACACGCATGTTGTTGCCCGGCCAGACCGGCTGCGGTTTTGGAATGATGTGTCGTCCGATACCTTTGCCGGGTTGACGGTGGATTCTGGTGCTGAAGATTTCATGGCGCATATGGCCCGGTGGAAATTGGGCGACCTCACGCTGATCCGCCCCACATCGCCGCGCGCGCGTGTTTCCCGCTGGAAAGACGGTGCCAGCCAACGCCCAGACCGGATCATCTTCCACCTTCAGCATCTTGGCCGATCGCTGAACGGCCAATGGCAGCGCGAGGCAGAGCTGCACGCCGGCGATTTCACCCTATGCTATGGCGCAGATCCCTATTTCACCGAATTGTCCGACCGCAATGAAATGCTGGTCGTGGAAATGTCGCGCGCGTCACTGGCCTCGCGCATTCCGGGCCTCGAAAATCATCTGTGCCAGACCATTTCGGGCGCAGCGCCGGGGTCGCGGCTGGTCCATGATTTCCTGCTGTCGCTGTGGAAACAGGGCGATCAAAGCGATGCTGATCCGGATTGGCAGGAAGGCATTGCGAATGTGTTTCTCGATCTGCTCGCCTTTGCGGTCAAAGGGGCTGGGGCCGGCTTTGTCATGCCCAAAGGCACCAAGGATCGCGTGCTCGCACTTGTCGAGGCAAGCCTGTTCGACCCGGACCTGAAAACCAGCATGATCGCGCGGGAACTTGGCATCTCGTTGCGCACGGTGCAGAATATCTTTGCAGCACTGGGGACAACGCCCAGCGCCTATATTGAGGAACAACGGCTGAAGCGCGCGGCGGACCGGCTGGCCTCATCGCCCACATCCAGCATCACCGAAATCGCCTTAGAGACGGGCTTTAATGACAGCGCCTATTTCACCAGGCGCTTTCGGCAACGATTTGCAACGACACCGCGCCGCTGGCGAGAGGAGAACGCCCAAGGCTTCGCGTGAGTCCTGTTGTGCTGCGCGTGAATGCAAGACGGTCCTGCACCCAGCGCGCATAAAAGACGAGTGTGTGAGGCCGGAACCAACCGGCGAGTTGAGGATGAAAGGGGAGTTGCCATGAATTTCAAGATCACGGCTATGGCCGGGGTTGCGATCTCTGCGATGATCGCCACGCCGGCATTTGCGCAGCAAGCGCAATCCGATGATGGCGGCATTGCCGAAATCGTCGTTACCGCGCAGAAGCGCGCTGAAAATGTTCAGGACGTGCCGATCGCGATCAGCGCGTTCACGGCCGAAGCGATGCAGGAACGCGGCGTGACCGACGTGTCCTCGCTGTCGAACCTTGCGCCGAACGTCACGCTGGACGCTGGCACGCCCTTTTCGGGGTCGGGTGCCGTGCTGGCCGCCTATATTCGCGGCATCGGCGCCAATGACTTTGCCTTCAACATCGATCCGGGTGTCGGCGTCTATCTCGACGGCGTCTATCTGGCCCGCTCCGTCGGCGCCAACCAGGAACTTCCCGACGTTGAACGCGTCGAAGTCCTGAAGGGCCCGCAGGGCACGCTGTTCGGCCGCAACACCATCGGCGGCGCGATTTCGATCGTCACGCATACGCCGGGCGACAAGTTCCGCTTTGTCGGTGATGTGACGACGGGCAGCTACAAGTTGATGCAGGCGCGCGGCACGGTTGATATACCGCTGTCCGAAGGCCTGTCGTCATCGGTTGCCTTTTCGATCAAGAACCGCAACGGCTATCTGAAGCGCATTCCTTTCCCGGGTGGCATCAACTTCAACAACCCGCCGGTCACCTCCTATAAGGCCGCTGGCTATGGCGGGATCGGCTATGGCACCGAAGGTGGCGAAAACACCTGGAATATGCGCGGCAAGCTGAACTGGGACAATGGCGGCCCGCTGAAGGCCACGCTGTCGGCCGACTATAGCAATGTCGACAATGAACAGATCGCCAATACCGTTATCAAGACCGTGCCGTTCGTCTTTGCCGGCACCTATAATTGCGCGTTGACCGCAACCGTTGATGACAGCTGCGGCGCCGGCCCGCCGGCCTTTGCCTTTATCGGCGGCATTGGCGGCCTGAACGGCCTTTATGACAATCCGTCGGTTTGGGGCGTCAATTCAGACGCCAACCCCAGCAACAACCGCGTCCCCTATGACGACCGGTTCCTGCCGCCGAACATCGACACCTCTTATGCCAATGGCAACAACTTCTCGAAGTTGAAGACCTATGGCGGTGCGTTGACCCTGTCTTACGACCTGTCGGACAGCGTGCAGCTGAAATCAATCTCGGCCTATCGCGAACTGCATTGGGTGGTCGGCATGGATCTGGACGGTTCGCCGCTCAACTTCCTGCACACCAGCTTCTCGATGAACCAGTGGCAGTTCAGCCAGGAATTGCAGCTGCTTGGCCAGGCGCTGGATGACAAGCTCAACTATGTGCTCGGTGCCTATTACTTCAAGGAAGCCGGGGACCTGCACGATTATGTGACCTTTGCCGAAGGCCTGTTGCAGGTGGACGGTCCCAATGATCTGGCGACCAAGAACTACGCGTTCTTTGGCCAGGCAGATTATAAGGTGAATGATCTGGTGTCGTTCACCCTGGGTGGTCGCTACACGCATGAAAACAAGACGTTCGAAGGCTTCCAGTCGGATGCCAACGGGCTGACCTACAAGATCCTGAACCAGGTCGGCGTGCCGCCCTGTGCCAGCATCTCACCGACCATTTCGGATGCGTGCCGCCTTGCGGCGGGCTTCCCGAATGCCGGCCAGCCGCTGCGCTATTACATCGCCGGAACGCAGACAAAGACGTTCAGCAACTTCTCGCCCAAGGCGGGTATCCAGCTGCACCCGAATGATGATGTGATGGTCTATGGCTCGTGGTCACGCGGCTATAAGACGGGTGGCTGGACCACGCGTCTGTCGAACCCGCTGCCGACGGCACCGGACTTTGACGAAGAAAAGGCCCAGACCTTTGAATTGGGCGTGAAGTCGACGCTGCTGGATCGCAAGCTTCAGCTTAACGCCGCCGTCTTCCAGTCCAATTACAATGGCATTCAGCTGAACTTCCAGCAGGGCGTTTCGCCCACCATTCAGAACGCCGGCGATGCCCGCATCAAGGGCTTTGAAGTCGAAATGGTGGCGGCACCTGTCCGTGGTCTGACGATCAATGGTGCGATCGGCTATCTCGATGCCAAGTATAAGAGCGTTCTGGCTGGCGCGCAGGTGCCGGCGTCATCGGGTGTGTTCGGGGCCTATGGGGTGATCCCGGGCGCGACCCTGCCCAAGACGCCCAAGTGGAAGTTCAACATCAGCCCGCGCTATCAGGTTGAACTGGCCAATGGCAGCTCGGTCATTCTGCTTGCGGACTATACGCATTCCAGCAAGCTGAAGAACGATACCGAAGGCTATTTCCTGCTGGTGCGTCCGGCGACCGACATTCTGAATGCCAGCATTCAGTATAAGGCCGCCGAAAACTGGGCGCTGACCTTTGGCGGCACCAACCTGACCGATGAGCGCTATCTCGTCACCGGTCAGGCGCAGTTCGCCGGGGGCCAGGCCTATGGCACCTATAGCCGCCCGCGTGAGTGGTACGCGCGGTTGAACATCGACTTCTGATCCACACGGAAAGGGCGGGCGCCGCAAGGGGCCCGCCCTTTTCATCTCTGGCCAGTCAAAGATTGGCCCTGATTTATCTGGGACGCTCATCATGCCTGAAACCGCGCATTCCGAATTCTGGAAAGACATCAAGCCCGTTGAAAAGGTCTTCCGCGAAGGCGGCCTGCCCGAAGTCTATCATTCCAAAATCGCTGAAGGCGATGAACGTTATTGGGTGCCGATCAGCGAAACAGTGTCATCCAAACCTGTCTGGATCAGCCCGTCGAAGAATATGTGGGCGGATGTGCTGATGTCCAAATCTGCTGGGCTGGTGAACCGGCATTATCACCCCCACCCGATCTGGGCGTATACGATCAGCGGGAAATGGGCCTATCTGGAACATGACTGGACGGCGACCGCTGGCGATTTTGTCTATGAAACGCCGGGCGAGAGCCACACGCTCGTCTGCTATGAACATGAAGACCCGATGAAGGTCTTTTTCGTCGTGTCGGGCCCGCTGATGTGGCTGGACGATGCTGGCAACACCATCGGCCATTATGATGTGTTTGATTACATGCAGGCCGCGCGGGAACATTATGACAAGGTCGGCATTGGCGCCGATTATGTCGATACGCTGATCCGCTGACCTGCATCCCCCCTTAAGAGGATCTCTTCATGACCATGACCGCACCGCCGTCGGGTGCCTATAAAATTGTCGACGTTCCGGAACTTTACGGCAGCATCATCAAGGCGCGTGGCGTAGAGGGCAGCTATGTCGGCGCGTCCGAAGCCGAAAGCCCCTGGGTGCCCTTTGGCGACAATGCCGCCATTCGCCATCTGGCCTTTGACGTCAAAGAAAACATCTACGTCAACATTCTCTGGATCAAAGGCCCCGGGGTGATTGGCACGCACAAGCATCGCGGCAAAGTCTGGGCGATCGGGCTGGAAGGGTCCTTCCGCTATCTGGAATATGACTGGATTTGCCGACCGGGCGATTTCATCACCGAAACACCGGGCACGGCGCATACCCTTGTCACCGATGATCCGATGGGGATGAAGGCGCTGTTCCATATGCAGGGCGCCAATGAATTTTACGATGAACATGGCAACCATGTCGAAACGCTCGATGTGTGGTGGTTCATCAACCATTATGAAAGCCATTGCCGGGCGCATGGCATCAAGATCAACGAGGCGCTCTATCTATGAGTGGTGATCCCAAAGCTTTGGACCAGTTCGACATTCGCGGTCGCACCGCGCTGGTGACAGGCGCTGCATCGGGCCTGGGTCTGGCATATGCCGAGGCCATGGCAGAGGCAGGCGCCAAGGTGACGCTGGCGGATATTAATCTTGACGGTGCCGAGGCAGAGGCAGCCCGGCTGCGCAGCGAAGGCTATGAAGCGCGGGCCGCGCACGTCGATGTCAGCGATCTGGCCAGCGTCGCCAAGGCGTTTGATGATCATGTCGCGGCTTATGGTGGCCTCAACATCGCCTTTGCCAATGCGGGCATTGATGCCGGGGCCGGATTTTGGAATCCCGGCGGCTTTCGCAACCCTGAAGGCCAGATCGATCAATATGATCCCGCGGCCTGGAACCGGTCAATCGGGATCAACCTGACGGGCGTTTTCTACACCATTCGTGAAGCCGCCCGCTGCATGAAGGCCGGTGGTACGGGTGGCGTCATTATCGCGACCTCATCGAACGCGGCAGAGGTCAATGAACCGATTGTCGGCATTCCGTACATGCCGGCCAAGGCCGGGGTGAAGCACCTTGTGCGCCACGCCGCGCTGGAACTGGCAGAATTTGGCATTCGCGTGAACGCCATCGCGCCCGGCCCCTTTGTGACCAATATCGGGGGCGGCTGGCTGAAGAAAGATCCGGTGGCCCGCGAAGCCTGGGATAAGCTTGTCCCGGTTGGTCGGGTGGCAGAAACCTATCAGATCAAGCCGCTGGCGCTGCTCATGGCATCGGATGCCGGCAATTATATGACGGGCAGCCATGTCATGATTGATGGCGGCATGGCCCTGGGCGCCTTCAAATGACGCGCGGCCTGATCCGCACGGCCATGGGGGCGGCGGCGCTGCTGCTGGCGGCATCCGGTGCGGCGCAGGCCGGCCAGAAACAGGGGGCCTATCAGGCGCCGCGCGCGCCGGAGGTCGTCTATGCCAAGGTGTGCGGATATTGCCATGGCCGCAATGTCGGCCCGATCCTTTTGGGTCGCAAATTGCCCGTCGAGATGATCACGATCGTGGTCCGCGAAGGTCGCAATGGCATGCCCGCCTTTCGCCCGACCGAAGTGACGGATGCTGAACTTGAAGCGCTGGCCAAGTGGATCTCCACCGGCGCTGCGCGCCCGGAGGAGCATGGGCAATGAGCGACCTTGAGTTGAACCGGCGTGGCCTGATTGGCGCGGGGTTGATCGGGGCGACAATGGTTGGGCTGGCCGCGTGCAATGGCAAGGCGACGCTGGCCCCGGGTGTGTCCAAGGCGGATTTTGCCGGCGCGATCAAGGCGATGCGCGGGGTTGTGGGGGATGAATGGGTCTGGGGTGATGCGGATGCCGTGCGACCCTGGTCCAAAACCTATGTTCCCGATCCCGACGGACAGCATGTCCCCGTGGGCGCGGTTGCGCCCCAGACGGTGGAAGAGGTGCAGGAAATCGTCCGGATCGCGAATACATATCGCCAACCGATCTGGCCGGTCTCCACCGGCAAGAATATGGGATATGGCATGGCGGCGCCCGCAACGCCCGGCCAGATTGTCCTTGATCTCAAGCGCATGAACCGCATTTTGGAAGTGGATGCGGATCTGGGCACCTGTCTGGTTGAGCCGGGTGTCACCTATCAGCAGCTGAAAGATTATCTCGACGAGAATAACATCCCGCTCTGGATCGATGTGCCGACCGTGGGGCCAATCGCGTCGCCGGTCGGCAATACGCTGGACCGCGGCGTTGGCTATACGCCCTATGGCGAACATTTCATGTTTCAATGCGGCATGGAGGTTGTTCTGCCGGATGGGCAGGTCATGCGGACCGGCATGGGCAGCATCAAGGGATCGACCGCCTGGCAGGCGTTTAAATGGGGCTATGGCCCCTATGTCGATGGCCTTTTTACGCAATCGAATTTCGGCATTGTGACCAAGATGGGCATGTGGCTGATGCCGCGGCCGCCCGTGTATAAGCCGTTCATGATCCGCCACGATAATATGGCCGATGTCCCGCGGATCATTGAAGCGATGCGGCCGCTGCGCGTGTCCAATCTGGTCGCCAATTGCAATTTGATGATGAGCGCGTCTTACCAGCTCGCCATGTTCAAGCGGCGCAGCGAGATTGTGCCCGATGGCCGCCCGCTGGATGACGCCTCTCTTAAAAAAGCGGCCAAGGCCAATGGGCTGGGCATGTGGAACACCTATTTCGCGCTGTACGGAACGGAGCAGACCGTGGCGGCGATTGAGCCGATTATCCGCGCGCAATTGACGGCAAGTGGCGGTGAGGTTCTGACCGAAAAGGAAATGGGGGATAATCCCTGGTTCCACCATCATGCCACGCTGATGCAGGGCGGCCTCAATCTGGATGAAGTTGGCCTGTTGCGCTGGCGCGGTGCGGGCGGGGGCCTGGCCTGGTTCGCCCCGGTGGCCGCTGCCAAGGGCCCGGAAGCCGAGGCGCAAACCGCATTGGCGCGCCAGATTCTCGACAAGCATGGCTTTGATTATACGGCTGCTTACGCGATTGGCTGGCGCGATTTGCACCACATTATCGCGCTGCTTTTTGACAAGAGTGACAAGGATCAGGAGAAAAAGGCAGGCGCCTGTTACCGCGAACTTGTGTCGCGTTTTGGCGCCAAGGGCTGGGCCAGTTATCGCACCGGCGTCAATTCCATGGCGCTGGTCGCTGAACAATATGGTGAGGTCAATCGCGGCTTTAACAAGCTGTTGAAAGACGCGATCGACCCCAATGGCGTGATTGCGCCGGGCAAGTCTGGGATCATCTGATGCGCGCTGTTGTGATGCAGGGGCTGCATCAGCCGCTGACGGTTGAAACGGTTCCCGATCCAACACCCGCGGCTGGGGAGGTGGTCGTCAAAGTTGGCCGGTGCGGCATTTGCGGGTCCGATCTGCATATGACCGAAGATCCGGCCTATGGCATGGGCGCGGGCGATGTGCTGGGCCATGAATTTGCGGGCGAAGTCGTGGCTTTGGGCCGCGATGCGACGGGGCTGAACATCGGCGATCTTGTTTCGGTGATTCCGCTGCGCAGCTGTGGCCAATGCCCATCCTGCCGCGCCGGAGAGGTGGCCTGGTGTGACAGTTTTGGCCTGCAAGGCGGGGGCTATGCCGATTATGCGCTGACCCGCCCCAACCAGTGTATCCGCCTGCCGCAATCGGTGTCGCTGGCCGATGGCGCGATTATTGAGCCGCTGGCCGTCGCCCTGCACGGCGTCAACATGTCGGGCCTGAAAACGGGCGACAAGGTGTTGATTCTGGGTGCCGGGCCCATTGGTCTGGCGGTTGCCTTTTGGGCGCGGCGCCGGGGGGCGGCGGATGTTGTCATTCAGGATCTTGCCGATTTTCAGGAAGCCCGCGCCCGTGACATGGGCGCCACCGGTTTTTGCGTCACGCCTGAAGATCCCATTGGCGGGGCAGAGCGAGCCTTGGGTGGCAAGGCGGACATTGTGTTTGAATGTGTGGGCGTGCCCGGGTTGATTGCGCAGGCGGTTGATCAGGTCCGCAATCGCGGCACGATTTGTCTTCTGGGCCTGTGCACAAAGCCCGATAGTTTCAACAGCTTTGCCATGTTGTCCAAAGAGGTTCGGCTGGTGACATCTGCCTTTTTCACACGGCAGGAATATGAAGCCGCACTGGATGCGCTGGAGGCCGGGGCCGCCGAACCGCGCGCGCTGGTGACTGACACGATTTCGCTGGATGACACGCCCACCCGTTTTGAGGCGCTGCGCACGCGCACGCATGAGTGCAAGGTGCTGATCGCACCGCAAGGGTGACAAAAAACGCAAGAGGGGGATTGGTATGAGCGCTGCATTTTCCGGACAAACGGTCCTCATCACCGGCGGCGCGACGGGCATTGGGCGGGCGACAGCTTTGGCCTTTGCCGAACAGGGCGCCAATGTTCTGATTGGCGATGTCGATGCGCGCGCCGAAGAAACCGCAGCGATGATCACATCCGCCGGCGGGCATGGGGTGTTCATGCGCGCCGATGTGCGCGACCCGGCGGCGATGACCGGGCTGGTCGATGCCTGTGTCGCACGCTTTGGCGGGCTCCATATGGCGTTCAACAATGCCGGGATCTTGCCCCCGCAACGCCCGCTGCATGAGGTGCCTGTCGATGAACTGAATCTCGCGATCGATGTTGATTTCAAGGGCGTTTATTTTGCGATGCAGGCCGAAATTCGGCATTTTCTGAACAATGGTGGTGGCGCCATCGTCAACACGGCGTCGGTCGGCGGGTTGATCGCGGATCCCAATATGTCGGCCTATGTCGCGTGCAAACATGCCGTTGTCGGGCTGACCAAGGCTGCGGCGGTGGAATATGCGCAACAGAATATTCGGGTGAATGCCATTGCCCCGGGCTTTGTCGTCACGCCGATGACGCAGCATTGGGCCGACAGCCCTGAATTTCAGGCGATGTTCTTTGCCCAGAATATTTCCGGCCGCGCTGCCCAGCCCGAAGAAATTGCGGGCACGGTGCTGCACCTGTGTTCACCGGCGGCCAGCTATATCAACGGCGCCACATTCACCATTGATGGCGGCCAAACCGCCCATTGAGGAGACGCCCGATGTTCCGTCTGATCGCTGTTGTGCTGGCCTTTCTGGCGGCCCCGGTTCTTGCCCAGACCAAGCCGCTGGAGGTGGAGGTTCTGCGCACCAGTGCGGGATCGCTTTATGCCAATATCGCGTTGATCAAGGGGGAGAAAAAGGCCGTCCTTGTCGATGCGCCTTTTACCATGGCGGATGCCCATCGGGTGGTCGGCATGATCCTGGACAGCGGGCGTGATCTGGAAACCGTGTTCATCACCCATGACCATCCGGATCATTATTTCGCGATGGAAGTGATCACCCAGGCCTTCCCAAATGCCCGGATTGTCGCCCATCCCCAGGTGGTGGCCGATATCTGGCGGTCGCTGCCCTTCAAGGTTAAGCGGTGGTCGCCGGGTCTGGGGGCCAATGGCCCGCGCATGCCCACCGCGCCGCTGCCGACACAGGGCAACACGCTGATGCTGGAAGGCCATGCGTTGCAGATCATCGGCCCCATGCAGGGGGATCATGCCAATGCAACCGCGCTTTGGGCGCCGGGCATCAAGGCGCTGTTCCCGGGGGATCTTGTCTATAATCAAATGTATCTTTGGTTTGGGGAACATGATCCCAAGGCGATTGCCGCATGGGGCAAATCGCTGGAGATACTGGCTGCGCTTCAGCCCGATCTGGTGGTCGCCGGCCATGCCAAGCCGGGCCTTCCCGATGATATTTCCGGCATCCGCTTTAGCCAGCGTTATATTGCCGATTGGCCAAAGCTGGTCGCGGCATCGCGCGATTCCCAGGATTTGCGGGCGCGGATCCGGGCCGCCTATCCCGAGGCCGTGGATGTGCTGGGGGATTTCCTGTTGGGCAATAGCAGCACCGTTGCCAAGGGCGAGGCGCCAGCCTGGCAGGAATAAGGGGTCTGGTCCGGGCTAACCCGGTTCCCCCATGCGGATAAGATCGGCCAGCGCCTGTGTGACGGGCGCGGTCAGGCCCTTGGCAGCGGCAGCGGCAACGATGGCGCCATTAATCGCCTCAATCTCGGTCGTGCGACCGGCCAGACGATCCTGCAACATCGATGGCAGATGCGCCTTATGGTGGGTCAGCGCAAAGTCGATCTTGTGACGCAGCCGGTCGCGGTTCATGCCCACGCCATGGGCCGCTGCAATGGCCGCCGTTTCATCCGCCACGGCATGGGCCAGGCGCCGGCCTTCTGCACGGTCCAGATCCCCGACGGG
>JBJOJQ010000046.1:0-11998 GCA_046046525.1 Pseudomonadota bacterium | reverse complement strand
CTGCTGGCGGATCGACGGACGGTCGCGGAAGGCGCCTTTACCGCGCCCGTTTTGCAACAGGCCGCGCGCGCCGCCGGGGTTGATATGCCAATTGTCGATGCCGTGTGTGCTTTGTTGTCGGGCGCGCTGGATGTGCAGGCGGTGATGACGGGCTTGTTGTCGCGTCCCTTGAAAGGCGAAGCCATCGCCTGATCAAAAATCGACGGCGATGCCTTTCAATTCCCAATCCCCATAGCGGACCGGATTCAGGCCCAGGGGATCATCCTTGGCGTCCTTGTCGGCCACAGGCTGCGGCTGCGGCTGGGGCACGGGCGGGGATTTGGAGAGATAGGCTGGCGGTTTCACATGCGGGGGGCGCGCGCCCATAATATTTCTCCGTCTTGAAGCAGGTCGGTCTTTGCCCCACATTGGGGTGGGCACCCGGAGAGTTCAAGTGAACGGTTTCAAAACGCTTATCCTTTTATCGGCGCTGACGGCGCTGCTGATGGCCTTGGGCTTTACCTTTGGCGGCAGCAAAGGGGCGGTTATCGCCTTTGTCATCGCCTTTGGGATGAATATTTTTTCCTATTGGAATTCGGATAAAATCGTCCTGCGCATGCACAATGCGCAAGAGGTGGATGCCAAGAGCGCGCCTGAATTTTATACCATGGTCGCAGATCTGGCGCGCCGGGCCGAATTGCCCATGCCCCGCGTTTACGTGATCGATTCGCCGCATCCCAATGCCTTTGCAACCGGACGTAATCCTGAAAATGCGGCGGTGGCGGCGACGACCGGCTTGCTCAACATGCTGACGCGCGATGAAATTGCCGGGGTGATGGCGCATGAACTGGGCCATGTGAAAAACCGCGACACGTTGATCATGACGATGGTGGCGACCGTTGCCGGCGCCATTTCCATGCTCGCCAATTTTGGCCTGTTTTTCCGGGGCAATGATCAACGCGGCAATGCCTTGGCAACGATCCTTGCGGTGATCGTGGCGCCAATTGCAGCCATGATCGTCCAAATGGCGATCAGCCGGACGCGCGAATATGGCGCCGATCGCACCGGGGCAGAAATTTCCGGCAATCCGATGGCCCTGGCCTCTGCCTTGGCAAAGATTTCGCAAGGTGCTGCTGCCATTCCGAACCCGGTGGCCGAACGCCTGCCGGCGACCGCGCAGCTCTATATTGTGCCGACGCGCATGTCAGAGATGTTTTCAACCCATCCGGCAACTGAAAAGCGGATTGCCGCTTTGCAGGACATGGCGGGGGATATCATGCCTGTTGCGGCGCCGTCGCCAGCCCCGGCGGCCCGACGCAGCGCGCTTGATCCTTTGGGCTGATACCCCAGCGGGCTGACAAGCGGCCAACTCCGCGTTAGGGCGGGGGATGACTGATATTCAGGGACTTCCCGCCCGCCGCGCCGCACTTCACCTGCTTGATGCCGTTCTCAGGCGCGGGCAGGCGCTGGAAGCCGCGCTTTCCGGCGCGACGGGCAAGATCGACAATCCCGCAGATCGGGCGCTTGCCCATGCCATTGCGTCAGAAACGCTGCGCCATATTCCCGATCTGGACGATCTGATTGATGGTGCAACGCGCCAGCGCCTGCCCGATGATGCCAAGGCGCGGATGGTGTTGCGGATGGCGCTGGTGCAAGTCTTGATCCTCGGCACACCGCCGCACGCGGCGATCGCCACGGCCTTGCCCCTTTTGGAAGGCGGCCCCCGGCGGCTTGTTCATGGCGTGCTGGGCACGTTGTTTCGGGCCAAGGCCCAATTGCGGCGCGTGCCTGTGCTGCCCCCCAAGGTGGAGGCCCGCTGGACCAAGGCCTGGGGCGCGGCGATGGTTGGCATGGCGGCGGAGGCTTTGGCCGCGCCGCCGCCGCTGGATCTGACGCTGAAAGACCCCGCGACAACGGCCGATTGGGTGGCGCAGCTTGCGGGGGAAAGCCTTGCCCCCGGACATGTCCGCGTCGCGCGCGATCAGGCGGTGACAGAGCTGCCGGGATTTGCCGATGGCGCCTGGTGGGTGCAGAATATTTCGGCGTCGGTCCCCGCCCGGCTGTTGGGTGCTGGCCATGGCCGTACCGTGCTGGATCTGTGCGCCGCGCCGGGTGGCAAGACGATGCAGCTGGCGGCGGCGGGCTGGCAGGTGACAGCCGTTGAGCGCGATCAACGCCGATTGGACCGGCTGGCGGAAAATCTGGATCGGACCGGCCTGACCGCGCAGTTGGTGGCGGCCGATGTCATGACATGGGCGCCAGATGCGCCCGTCGATGCCATCCTGCTGGATGCGCCGTGCAGTGCAACCGGCATCTTTGCCCGTCACCCCGATGTTCTCCACAGGATTCGTGATCGCGATATCGCCCAATTGGCGGCTGTGCAGGCGCGCATGTTGGCGCGGGCGGTGGACTGGCTTAAGCCCGGTGGTCAGCTGATTTATGCGACGTGTAGTCTGGAACCTGCCGAAGGGGAAGAGGTCGCAGAACAGGCCGCAAAGCTTAGTCTGGCGCCCGTTTCTGCGGCGCCTGATGCCCTGCCCGAAGGCGTGGCAATTGCCCCCCAGGCTTGGGTCCGGATACTTCCCGAACCGGGCCGTGATGGCTTCTTCATCGCCTGTTTTCAGCGGATCTGATCGCCTTGCCCGCGCGGGCTGCGGCCATTAAGGCCACAGGCCATGACTCGTCCTGTTCTTATCGCCCCGTCGATTCTCTCGGCGGACTTTGCCCGCCTTGGCGAAGAGGTGCGCGCGATTGACGCAGCCGGGGCGGATTGGATCCATGTTGATGTCATGGATGGCCATTTTGTGCCCAATATTACGATCGGCCCCATGGTTGTGAAGGCGCTGCGCCCGCACACCCAGAAAACCATGGACGTGCATCTGATGATCACCCCGGTTGATCCGATGCTGGATGCCTTTGCCGAGGCGGGGTCAGACATCATCACTGTGCATCAGGAAGCCGGCCCGCATCTTCACCGCACGGTGCAGCGGATCAAGGCGCTTGGCAAAAAAGCCGGCGTCTCGCTGAACCCTTCGACGCCGGCCAAGATGCTGGATTATATGTATGAGGACATTGACCTTATTCTGGTGATGAGCGTCAATCCCGGCTTTGGCGGGCAGAGCTTTATCGAAAGCCAGCTCCGTAAAATCGACGCGATCCGGTCTGCGATTGACAAAAAGGGGCTGGATATTCGCTTGCAAGTCGACGGCGGCGTGGATGCAACCACGGCGCCGCGTGTGATTGCGGCGGGCGCGGATGTTCTGGTCGCCGGCACGGCAACCTTCCGCGGCGGTCCAGACCATTATGCCGCCAATATCGCGCGGTTGCGCGGGCAATGAACGGAACCGCGTCGGCCGATATCGATTTGATGGAGGCCGGCAAGCGTCGTGCGCGCATTTCCCCCCGGGTGCGCGGGTCATTATGGGAGCGTCTGCGCAATCGCATTGCCCGGATGACATGGGGGACCCCCTTGCACGCCTTTCGCTTGCGGGGGCGCTATCCGCTGAAGTTGCTGACCGTACCCGAAGACCCGATCCGTGGAGATGCCACGCGTGGGCGGGAAATGTTGCGCGGGACGCTGCAGTGGAAGGGTGAGTTTCAGGATATCGCGGCCTGTACCTTTCAAGAGGAAGATTGGTCCCCCGGTTTTGCCCGGTACATGCAAAGCTTTGGCTGGCTGCGCGATCTGGCGGCCCTGAATAATCGGGAAGCGGCCGCACCGGTTGCGGAACATCTGATGCGGGCCTGGTTGATCCAGCATGGCGATGATGTGTCCGATGCGGCGTGGCGGGCGGATGTTGCCGGGATGCGCGTTTTGTTGTGGGCCGCGCATGCGCCGCTGATCCTTTCGAGCCCCGATGTCGTGTACCGTTCCGCAGTCCTCAGTGCGCTCGCCCGGACAGCACGGCATTTGGAACGCGCCTCTGGGCGGACGTCGGCTGGGGTGTCTCCGGTACAGGGGTGGTGCGGCGTTGTGGCCGCCGGCCTGTTGATGCCGGGGGGTGAGGCGCGGCGACAAACGGGCGAGGCGGGCCTGGAGGCGGCCCTCGCAACCGGTGTTTTGTCAGACACCGGCCTGTTTTGCCGCAGCCCCGAACGTCTGGTGGAGCTGATCAACGCTTTGGCGATGCTGACCAAAGTCTATGACTCGCGCGGGTTTGTGCCTGAAGCCTTTATTGTCGATGCCCTCAGCCGTGCCGGGGCGGCTTTATCGCGCCTGACGCTGGGGGATGGCGGTCTGTGCAGTTGGCAGGGCAATTTGCCGGCCCCCAAGGCGGATATCGATGCCGTCATCCGTGCCTCTGTCCCCCAAATGCCATCGGGGATGCCGCCGCTGGATTGGGGTTATGAACGGTTGCAGCAGGGCGATAGCATTTTGGTGATGGACGTCGCACCGCCCTCGCTCGCCCCCGCGCTGTCGGCGGGCTGTGCATCGACATTGGCCTTTGAACTGTCGGATGGCCCCCATCGGCTCATCGTCAATTGCGGCGGCGCACAAGCGGGCGGTGCGGCAGTTCCTGCGGCATTGTCGCAGGCGCTACGGACCACGGCCGCTCATTCCACCCTGACCCTGGCCGATAGCAATTCCACCGCGCTTTTGCCCGATGGCGGGCTTGGCAAAGGCGTCACTGAGGTTGAGGTGCTGTGCCTTGATGCAGAGGCGGGCAGCCGCATTGACGCGACGCATGATGGCTATGCCAAGCGTTTTGGCCTGCTCCACCGGCGGACGCTGACGCTGCGCCCCGATGGGCGCGATGTGCGCGGCGAAGATGTGCTGGTGCCAACCCGCGGCCGCAAAGCCCCCGGTGTCGATTTCGCTGTCCGCTTTCATCTGGGGCTGGGCGTCGATACCCGCATGACCGCTGACCATAGCGGCGCCCTGCTGCGCTTACCCGATGGGGTGTTGTGGCAGTTCCGGTGCCATGGTGGCGATCTGGGTATTGAAGACAGCATCTGGATTGATGCAGAGGGGCGGATGCACGCCACGCAACAATTGGTGATTTCAGGCGAGGTGCCGGCGGGCGGCGCCTCTGTCAGCTGGGTGCTGCGACGCGCCGGATAACTAACGGGACGACTATGACAGATATCAAGATCAAGCGGGCACTTCTTTCGGTGTCCGATAAAAATGGCCTGACAGAATTGGGCATGGCCCTGGCCCGCCATGGGGTTGAACTGGTTTCCACCGGCGGTACGGCCAAGGCGCTGCGCGATGCGGGCCTGACGGTCATGGATATTTCAGACCTGACGGGCTTTCCAGAAATGATGGATGGCCGGGTCAAAACACTGCACCCCAAGGTGCATGGCGGCCTGCTTGCGGTGCGGACAAATGCCGATCATGTGGCGGCGATGACGGCGCATGATATTGGGGCGATCGACCTTGTCGTCGTCAATCTTTATCCCTTTGCCCAAACCGTGGCCAAGGGCGCCAGCCGCGAAGATATTATCGAAAATATCGACATTGGTGGTCCCTCTATGGTCCGCTCTGCCGCCAAGAATCATGAATTTGTGGCGATCGTCACCGATCCTGCGGACTATGCGGAATTGATCGATACGATGGCGGCCACCAATGGGGCCTCCAGCTATGATTTCCGGCGTCGCCTGGCGGCCAAGGCCTATGCCGCAACCGCGGCTTATGATGGCATGATCAGCCAATGGTTTGCCTTTGCAGATCAACAGCAGCTGTTTCCTGATATGCTGGCGGTGACCGCGCATCGGCGCGAAGAGCTGCGCTATGGCGAAAATCCGCATCAAAAGGCGGCGCTCTATATCCCGTCAGGCCCGCATGTGCGCGGCATTGCGCAGGCTGAGCAGCTGCAAGGCAAGGAACTGAGCTACAACAATTACAATGATGCCGATGCGGCTTTGGATCTGGTCAGCGAGTTTCGCGATGGGCCACCCACCGTTGTGATCGTGAAGCATGCCAATCCCTGCGGCGTTGCGACCGGATCTACGCTGCTGGACGCCTATAAACATGCGCTGGAATGCGATTCTGTGTCAGCCTTTGGCGGCATCATTGCGGTGAACCGCCCCTTGGACGGCCCGACGGCTGAGGCGATGTGTGAGATTTTCACCGAAGTCGTGGCCGCCCCCGCCGCCGATGCAGCTGCCCGTGCCGCCTTTGCCCGCAAAAAGAATTTGCGCCTTTTGATCACCGGCGATTTGCCCGATCCGGCGCGCCCCGGCCTGAACATCAAGAATATTGCGGGCGGTTATCTGGTCCAGACGCGCGACAATGGCCGGATTACGCAGGATATGCTGAAGGTCGTCACGCAGCGCGCGCCAAGCGATCAGGAACTGAAAGATTGCCTTTTTGCCTGGACGGTTGCCAAGCATACCAAATCGAATGCGATTGTTTATGCCAAGGACGGCGTGACCGCGGGGATTGGCGCCGGGCAGATGAACCGTCGCGATTCAGCCCGGATTGCCGCAACCAAGGCGCGCGAAGCGGCTGAAACCTATGGCTGGGCCGCGCCCCGGACGCAGGGCAGCGCCGTTGCATCGGATGCCTTCTTCCCCTTTGCCGATGGCTTGCTGGCCGCGGTGGAGGCTGGTGCCACCGCCGTGATCCAGCCGGGCGGCTCCATCCGCGATGATGAAGTCATTGCTGCGGCCGATGCCGCGGGCCTGGCCATGGTGTTCACCGGCATGCGCCATTTCCGCCATTAAGCCGCGCATCTTTCTTGGGGGGAGGCTTGCTTCCCCCTATTTCAGGCGGCGGAACAAGACCCTGTCTTCCTCGCGAAAGCCGTGTCGCCAGATGACCCAGCTATAGGTGGCAAGAATAGCTGGGATGCCAAAGGCCAGTTCGACCCATTCGGGCAGCCGAATGAAAATCTGCCCGACAAGAATGGCAGCCGCGGAGGCCGCCAGAAGTGGCCACCGCCACACCGTCACCGGGGCTTGCAGCATGTGTCGGGCGAGCAGTGACTTGGCAATCGATCCGATCGCCAAAGCCACGCACAAGGCCGCGGCAACACCTGCCGCCAGTGCTGTTTCGCTAAAGCCCTCGCGCTGCATGAGGATAAGCACGCCAACAGAGATCGCCGCTTGCAGCGCAATCATGCCGAACGACATCAACATGTTTCGGTGGCGCGCAACATAGACCAAGGCGGCTTCGCTGACGACAGCAAGTGCGGCAACGGCTTCTGCCAGAAGCAAAAAGGCAAGCGCACCGGTGCCATCGACAAAGCGGCCGCCTGGTCCCACCAGCCCCAATATGCCACCCGCCGGGATGCCGAGCGCCAGCGCCACGCCAAGCTGCGCCGCCAAAATCCAGAACCCGACCTGGCTGATCTGCTGGGCGACCGCGAGACGGTTGCCTTCGTCCAGTCGCCGCGTGATGACCGGGCCAAGGACGGGGTCAAAACTGGTTTTCAGCTTTTGTGGCAGCGACGCAATTTGCTGGGCCACCCAATAAATGCCGACTGTAGCGGGGGAGACGAACAGGCCCAAAATGGCAAGATCCAGCCGGCGCGAGCCCCATTCAATCGCATCGGCGGCAGCCAGCGGCGCATTGCGGCGGGCCAAGGCCCAGAGCTGGCGGGGGCGGGGATGCCAATCGCGGGGCAAGCCAAAGCTTTTGAGGAACGGCACCAGCGATGCCAGAAATGCCGCACCCATCGACAGGGCATAAGCCACCAGCAAACCGTCGCGCGGTAATATCCAGGCCAAGGCAAAGGCGGCAATGCTGATCGTCCAGGGTTCAATGACCGCGCGGGCACGGACGGTGGACGCAACATCAAAGCGATAGGCGAGCGCCGTCAACATCAGGTCCGATGCCGCCAGCGCAGGAATGACAAGGGGCAGCAAATTGTCCAGCCGGTTGATCTGGCTGTTGGGGAACATGATTTGCGGCACAGCCATCAGCAACAGCGTGAGCGGCAATGTCGCCACCAGAACGACAATCAGCCCATCCCAGGCACCGTTCTGCTTGCCAGCGCCCGTCAGATGCAGGGCGAGGCCGCGCTTCAGGCCCAGAGTTGCGATGAGTGCGGCAAATTCCACAATGATGATCGCATAGGCCAGCCGCCCCAAGGCTTCGGCTCCATACCATTGACCGCCAATGATCAAGAAGGGGATACGGGCAATCAGCCGCACGAAAAAGCCGGCGACATTGGCCTGCCCGCCCTTGGCGAGCGCTTTTATGTCATCCTGCTCTGCGGCCGGATCGGTCAATGTGCATCACCCCAGGTTTTGCCTGTTCCGATTTCAACGCCAAGCGGCACGTCAAGCGTCACAAGCGGCTCTGCCGCATGGGCCATAACCTGCTCAATCACCGCCGTTGCCGCCGCAATATCCGCTTCGGGCAGTTCAAAGACAAGCTCGTCATGCACCTGCAACAACATGCGGACATGCGCCAATCCAGCGGCTTGCAAGGCCGGGCCCATCCGCACCATTGCGCGTTTGATGATATCCGCGCTGGTCCCTTGAATGGGGGCGTTGATCGCGGCCCGCTCGCTGCCGGCCCGTTCGGTCTGATTTTGGCTGGTGATCCGGGTGAAATGCGTCTTTCGCCCGAATAATGTCTCTGTATAGCCGCTTTCCCGCGCCTTTTGCAGCGTCTGGCTGATATATTGATTAATCCCGGGGAATCGTTCGAAATACCGGTCAATCATCGCCTGTGCTTCATCCGCGCTGATGCCCAGCCGCCCGGCCAGGCCCCAGCGCGAAATGCCGTATAGCAACGAAAAATTGATCGTCTTGGCACGGCCGCGGGTGTCGCGGTTCACCTCTCCGAACAATTCCTGCGCCGTGCGGGCGTGAATATCTTCGCCATTGGCAAAGGCCTGTTTCAGCGCGGGAACATCGGCCATATGCGCGGCCAGCCGCAATTCGATCTGGCTATAGTCCGCCGACAACAGGACATGGCCCGGCTCTGCAACAAAGGCCTGCCGGATCCGGCGGCCCGCTTCGGTGCGAATGGGGATATTCTGCAGATTGGGATCGTTGGACGACAAGCGCCCGGTTTGTGCCCCGGACAGGCTATAGCTGGTGTGGACGCGCCCGGTTTGCGGGTTGATCTGCTGTTGCAGGGCATCGGTATATGTGGATCGCAGCTTTGACAATTGCCGCCAATCAAGCACTTTGCGGGCGATCTCCACGCCCTCTTCGGCAAGTTTTTCCAACACCGTGACATCGGTTGAATAATCACCCGACTTGCCCTTTTTGCCGCCCTTCAGGCCCATTTTGCCAAACAGGACCTCGCCCAGCTGCTTGGGGCTGCCGACTGAGAAACTTGTGCCGGCTAGCGCATGAATCTCTGCCTCCAGCGCGGCGCAGCCATCGGCAAACTCGGCCGACATCCGCGCCAGCTCATCGCGATCCACCTTGATGCCGTGGCGTTCCATTTGGGCGAGCACCGGGATGAGCGGGCGGTCCACCCGTTCATAAACCCGCGTCGCACGCTCTGCCGATAGCCGTGGTTTGAGCCAGTGCCACAGCCGCAGCGTCACATCCGCATCTTCCGCTGCATAGGCCGTTGCGTCCTTCAGGGCGACGCGATCAAAGCTCAGCTGCGCTTTGCCAGATCCGCACACATCCTTAAAACTGATGCAGCTATGGTTGAAATGCGTGAGCGCCAGTTCATCCAGGCCGTGATTGCGCTTCCCGGCATCCAGATCAAAACTCATCACCAGCGTGTCGTCGATCGGCGCAACAGAAATACCCACCCGGGCGAAGACGTTCAGATCATATTTGATGTTGTGCCCGATTTTGAGGACGGACGGGTTTTCCAGCAGCGCCTTCAGCTTGGCGCACGCAATGTCAAAGGGGACTTGGGCGGGCGCATCGGAAAACAGGTCGCCGCCGCCATGTTTGAGCGGAATGTAGCAGGCCCGGTTCGGCGCCGTGGCAAGGCTGACGCCAACCAGATGCGCGGCAATGGAATCCAGCGCATCGGTTTCAGTATCGACGGCAATCACACCGGCAGCCTCGGCCTCGGCAATCCAGGCGTCTAGATCTGCCACGCTTTGCACACAGGCATATTGCGTGCGGTCAAAAATCTGGGCTTCCGGCTCTGCTGGCCCCGGCAGGGGCGCGGTGCGCGCTTCAGACCGGATCAGCTTCATCGTCTGATGATCGGCGCGGCCGCCGCCATCCCCCAGTTTTTTCAGCAGCGATGAAAAGCCGTGATGCTCCAAAAAGGCGCGCAAGGGCGGTTCGGGGATCTCCTTGAGCAGGAGGTCGTCGAGCGGCTCTGGCAAGGGGGCATCGTCTTTCAGGGTCACCAGAATGCGCGACAGACGGGCCATGTCGGCATGAGCGATCAAATTGTCGCGCATCTTGGAGGGTTTCATGTCGGGTGCGGCCGCCAGGACCGCCTCGACAGATCCATATTCTTGGATCAGCTTGGCGGCGGTTTTGGGGCCGATACCGGGAACGCCGGGCACATTATCGGCGCTGTCCCCCATCAGGGCGAGAACGTCTCCCAAGGCATCTGGCCCGACACCGAATTTTTCCACAACGGCATGCGGGCCAAGCCGTTCGCTTTTCATCGGATCGAGCATATCGAGACCGGGCTGGATCAACTGCATCAGATCCTTATCGGTGGATACGATCGTCACCAACCACCCTGCCGCCAGCGCCGCCTTGGCATAAGAGGCAATGATATCATCAGCTTCCAGGCCGATTTCTTCGATACAGGGCAGCGAAAATGCGCGCGTGGCGTCGCGGATCATGGGGAATTGGGGGACAAGGTCTTCGGGCGCCGGCGGGCGATGTGCCTTATATTGATCGTAAATCTCGTTCCGGAACGACTTTCCAGAGGCGTCGAGAATAACCGCCATATGCGTTGGGCCATCGGCCTTGTGCAGCGCATCGGCCAGCTTCCAGAGCATGGTTGTATAGCCATAGACCGCACCCACAGGTTCATCGTGGATGTTGGTTAACGGCGGCAGCCGATGATAAGCCCGGAAGATATAGCCGGAGCCGTCGACAAGATAGAGATGCTTCTGTTCGCCCATATCGCGGGATTAGCAATGCCCCGGCGCTTTGGCGACAGGCTTTCGCCGGATCAGTTGTTGGCGCGGTCGCCGGACCCGGATTTCTGCGCGTACTGGCTGCTCTTATGCGTCGTAGCGACAAGTGAGGCGACCTGCTGGATCAGGTGCTGCCGCTGCGAAATCGGGGCCTTGGTGTCGGCAATCATCACCGCCACGGCATAGCTTGTGCCATCGGGCGCTGTGATCAGGCCCACATCATTAAACCCTGCGGTGCGGCTGCCCAGATCCTGCCCAGTGCCGGTCTTGTGCGCGAGTGTCCAGCCGCCGGGGACACCGGCCTTCAGGCGTGCGCGCCCGGTGACCGTCGCTTGCATGATATTGAGAAGATATTGGGTTGATTGCGGGCTTAGCAATTCCCCGCGCTTCAGGCGGGCCAATGCGCGGGCAATGGCCGCGGGCGTCGCGCCGTCCATCGGATCATTGACATAGCGATCCATCGCCGCCTTGCGCACATTCATCGGCAGGGCGGCACGGGCCGACTGGAAAGCCCAGCCATTGCTATATTCCGGCTTCCAGGTCAGGCCAGCAGTGGCTGCCTGAAAATGGCGTTCGCCGGGGCCAAAACGAATGGCGCCCAGTTTCTTGGTGGCAATCACATCGCGAATGGCGCTGGGGCCGCCCACGCGCCGCATTAGGAAGTCATTGGCGGTGTTGTCACTTTGCGTCATCGCGCGCTTCAACAGGCTGGCGATGGTGGTTGTATAGCCATTTGGACCGATCAGCCCGGCAATGGGTTGATGAAACAGGGTCATGTCTGATTTTTTGAGGGTAACCTGGTCATCAAGCCGAAGCTTGCCCTTGTCGACCGCATCCATCACCGAAATGGCGACCCACAATTTCGACACGCTTTGCTGCGGCATCGGTTCATCGCCCCGATAGGACACAATCCAGGATCCATCGGCCTTCATGACGGCAATGCCGGCTTTCCCCGGAAAGGACGACCACAGGCCGCGCAACGCGCTGGTCAAGGCCGCCGGTGCAGCGCGCGCACCATCATTGATCGTTGGCTCTGGCGATCC
>JBJOJQ010000173.1:0-18341 GCA_046046525.1 Pseudomonadota bacterium | reverse complement strand
CCCCGCGCTTCCCAGGGGTCGGTCGTCCGGCTTGTGCAGATGGTGCCAGAGCCTTCGGTCAGCCCATAGGTGCCGACCATGATCGTGTGCGGCATGGCCTTGACGATCGCGTCTCTGATCCAGTCGGGCTGCACACCCAAATTGGCGTTCATCAAGCGGACGCTCGACAAATCGGTGTCCGGGAATTTGGGATGTTCGATCAGATCCTGCATGATCGTGACAAAGCAGGGATAAGCGTGCGTTGCCTTTTCCCGTTCCAGCATGGTGAGCGCAACGCCGGCATCGAAATTGGGGATGGTCAGATAAGATCCGCCAATGTCGAGGATCGACACCAGCGGCAAAATCCCCGCGATGTGGAAAATGGGCAGCGGCGACCAGAATTTGTCACCCGGCTGCATGTCATAGCGCCGCCCCAGATTGCGACCATTGCCGACAATGCCGCGATGGCGGATCAGGCAGCCTTTGGGATTGGCCGTTGTCCCTGATGTATAGAGGATCAGCGCGGTTGTATGTGGGTCAACCGCATCGATCCGCGCGTCAATATCTGCCGCCATCGCGTCTGACAGGGGGGCAGATGGCAGCGCCTGGCGCGCCGGAACAAGCCCTGCCGGGCAGGGATCATCGACACAGATGATTGATCGCAGCTTGGGCGCTTCGGGCAGTGCCAGATGTTCGGGATCGCGCGCCGTGGCAAGCGAGGGCAGCGCGTGCATCAACCGCTCACTAAAATCCAGCGCATCCGCCACACGGCCGGTGGTGATCAGGCACACCAGATCCGCATCTTTGACAAGAAAGGCCAGTTCACCGGGCTGGTAGCGCGCATTGACGGGCACAGCGACCGCGCCCGCCATGGCAATGCCGAACATCGCCTCAACAAATTCAGGCCGCGTTGTCAGCAACAGGCCCACATGATCCCCCGGCTGCACACCGCGCGCAATGAGCGCGGCGGCCCAAAGCCGGGCCCGATCATTCAACGCGGCATAGCTGGTTCGCTTGTCCGGAAAGATCAGCGCATCCTCTTGCGGGCGCACAGCGGCGCCGTTTCGCAACAGCGCCCCCAAAGTGTAGATCGCCGTCATGCGGATAAGGGCCGCAGATATTCGCGGGTATATGTTCCATCGATACAGTCGATCATCTGGGTGATGATGTCTGTGCTGGCCGGGTTGGCCTGATGGGCGAGATCTGCCGCCTCATCCACAAAGCTTTCAAAGACCGCAAAGGCATGCGGCGCATCGAGGCGATAAAATTTATACGCCAGCGTACCCGGTTCCTCGGCGGCATTGCGTTCCATCTGCGGGATCAGCGTCAGGAATTCGGCTTCGCGGTCGGCCTTCACCTTAAAGCGCGAGACAAAGGTCCAGCTCATGTCAAATTTCTCCATCGATATAGCGATCAAGCTCGGCATGGAAATGCCGCAGTCTCGCTTCTTGTTCGCTCCAGATCGGCCCGCGAAAACCGCGCGATCGCGACCCTTTTTGGACGATCGGCAAAAGTTCAGAATCCTGGTCCAGAACCTGGCCAAGATTGGGCGGCTCGCCAAGCGGCACGCGTTCAATTTCAGGGCGCGTCATCCCGGTGGTGTCCGTCCCTTCAGCCAGACCCATCCAGGCGGGCGGGCCATAGCCCGGCGCGTCGACATGCGCGAACAGAATGCAGGTGTCATAAGTGAACTGATTGGGATCATCAGGATGCGGCAGGAAGCGATGGATGAAGACCGCTTCTGGATGGCACCCGATCTGCACATTCGGAAAAATGCCATAGATGGTTGAATCGCTCAGCTGGGTGTCGCTGAACTTATCATAATCCAGGCCATATTGCTTGGCGCGCACGCGCTTTGCCGCCTGGATTGCGGCGCGGCTATCCTGCGCGGTGCCCGTAAAGCTATCCGGATCAATCCCGGCGTCGCGCAGCATCATCTTGATGCCCTCATTCACGCTGACCTGGTCCGGGAACCGGGGCGACGGCTGCCCAAAGGGTACGAACTGGCGGCTCATGCCATTGGGGTAGAGATCAATCTGTGTCCGGTCATCCATGACGCCTTGCGTTTCAGGATGGACGGCGTGGAGGTGATAAATCTCGTAAAAAGCGTCAACGCCGCCCTTCCAATTCGCGGCCCAATCGGATTGCTTGTGCTGAATGACATTCATCGCGCCGATGTCATAGGTTTCCAGCTGGGCCGCCACCGGGCCCAGCCACTCGCGCACCGGCGGCAGATCATCACACATCGAAATAAAGACAAGGCCCGCCACCTCTTCGCAGCGAACCGGCGTCAGATTGCGGTCATGGCACAGCGTTTCGGGATGAAAGGAAAATTCATCCGTGACCTTGGTGTTGGTGCCATCCAGCGCGAATTGCCAGCTGTGGAACGGGCAGGTGAAGTTGTTGATGGACCCAAAATCAGCGAGGATCAGCTGGCTGCCACGATGCGGGCAGACATTGTAATGCGCCTTCAGGCGCCCATCGTCGAGGCGCACGACGATGAAGCTTTCCCCGCCAATGTCGAATCGGATGAAATCACCGGCATCGCGCAGATCGCTGGCCGGGCCGGCAAGCAGCCAGGTGCGCGTCCACATCCGGTCCCATTCGGCGGCCTTGTAATCTGCGCCGTGATAGCGCCGCGGGTCGGGCCGGTCGGTTCCATTATCGATTCTGGGCGCCCGATCATTAAAGGGGTGATGCGCGCCCACATGGATATCCCAGAGCCGAAAATCAAAGTTCATCGACGGCACTCCTCTCGCTTATCGGATCCCGACATACACAAAATCAAAAAAACAAACATGATTGATTGTTATTTCGATATGTGACATGCCACAAGCCTCAGGCGGTACAAAAGCCATAAATGGCCGCTGATAAAATCGTATGGGGAGGCTCTTATGGGCAGTAAAATTTTGACTAGCGGTATCGGAACCGGTCTGGTTCTTGCACTTGCATCACCCGCTTTCGCTCAAACCGCTGATGGCGTTTCAGAGGATGGCGGCCTGGCGGACATCATCGTCACGGCAACACGGCGTGACTCTAATCTCCAGACGACGCCAATCGCGATCACCGCCGTTGACCAATCGGTTATTCAGCAAGCCAGCCCCGATAATATCGGCGATCTGGCATCCTTTGTTCCCAATTTCTCGGCAGCAAAGATCACCGGCTTCAACGCAGCATCCTTCGCGATGCGCGGCGTCGGTCAGAACAACATCATCGTTTATTACGAGCCGTCCGTGCTCGTGACCGTTGACGATTTTGTGATGCCCAGCGTTCAAACCCAGTTGCTTGATACGTTTGACGTTCAGCAGGTCGAAGTGCTGCGCGGGCCGCAGGGCACGTTGTTCGGCAAAAACGCCGATGGCGGTGCTGTGACCGTGAAGACCAAGCGCCCGGATCTGGCCAAGTTCGGCGCGGAATTCCGCGTCACCGCGGGCAGCTTCAAATCCTATAGCGGCAATGCGGCTGTGAACATTCCGCTGGTTCAGGACAAGCTCGCGCTGCGGCTGGTCGGCGGTTATGAATATTCCGATGGCTTTATGCACAATGGCGCCTGTTATGGCCCGGTTGGCACCTTCTTGACGACGCCACCGGCGCTGCCTGCAAGCACCGCGAAATTTGTTGGCAAGTCGGGCTGTGGCGATGGCCGTCGTGTCGGCGGCACCGATGTGTTCAACATGCGCGCCAAATTGCTGTGGGAACCCTCAGATAATTTTGAGGCGCTGCTGCAATATGAAATGATCCGCGACAGCTCTGAAACGCCGGCCCCGGTCAACGAAACCCCGGTCAATGGCGGCGGCCGCTTCTTCCTGTTTGATGCGCTCAATGTCGGATCGCGCGGGAATAAGAGCAAGGATCCCATCGACAATGCCGGCGTCACCGATCGGCAGAGCGGCTTGATGCGGATGCAGGATGGCCATGTCGTCAATGTCGACGGCGTCTATCTGAACATGAACCTTGATGTCGGCATGGGCACCCTTACCTCGATCACGGGCTGGCGCAGCCAGCGGTCGCGTTTGCCGAGCACCTATACCGGCCAGGCCCCGCTTGCGAGCGATGGTTCGGTTCTCTCGCTGTTTGACGCCACCCGCGATGACAATCGCAAGACCTGGCAGCAGGAAGTGCGCTTTGCATCGGATCTGGGCGGTGCGTTCGATTTCGTTGCGGGCGGCTTCTACCAAAGGGACAATACCGACTTCTGCGTGAACCAGCTGCTTGGCTTCCTGGACCTCACCGGCGGGCCGCTGCCCTTTGGCGCCTGGAATGACTCGCCCTATCTGCTCTGCAATGCGCAAAAGGCGAAATCGACCGCGCTTTTTGCCGAAGGCACGTTCAAGGTCAGCGACAAGCTCTCGCTGACGGCAGGCGGGCGCTATACCTGGGAACGCAAGACATGGCGCGGGCGCCAGCAGGTGTTCATCCCGCAGCTGGGTGGCGGATTTGATACCAACATCAAAATCAACCGTCCGCTGGATGCCAGTGTCTACAAATATACCGCGGGCGTCGTCACCGTGCGGGCCAGCGACAATGAACCGACATATCGGGTTTCTGCGTCCTATGAGGCGGGTGACGATACCTTCCTGTACGCCACCTATTCGCGCGGCTTTAAGGGCGGCGGCTTTAACGACCAGATTGGTGGCTTTGGTCCCTTCGGCACCGACCTTGCAGCATTTGCGACAGCGGCTGCTGCGACCAAGCCTGAAAAGGCCGACAGCTATGAAGCTGGGATCAAGACGCAGTTCCTCGACAATCGGGCCCGCGTGAACCTGACCGGTTTCTGGGTGGATTACAGCGATCTTCAAAAGCAGATTGTTGTGCCGATCACAGTTAATGGTCAGCCCAACCAGGTCACCCGCTTCTTCAACGCGGCGAGCGCCCGGGTGAAGGGCATCGAGGCAGAAGCCACGTTGATCCCGACCGATGGGCTGACATTGCGCGGTGTGCTTGGCTATCAGGATGCCAAGTATCGCAAATATGTGACGCCCATTCCCGCGGGCTATGACCTGTCAACGGCGCCTCTGGATCGCGCACCGAAATGGCAGTGGTCGCTGGACGGCACCTATGCAACGCCGGTCAGCGATACGATGAAAATCGCCTTTAACGCCAATCTGAGCTATGTCGGACGGAACCTGTTCACGCAGTCCATTGCGGATGCACGGGATAACACCTTCCTGCGCGCCCGGACATTGCTCAACGCAGCGATCACCCTGTCGGATATCGACGACAAATATACGCTGCGCCTCGTCGGTAAGAACCTGACCGACGAACGCTATGAAACGGCAAGCCAGGTTGTCGGTGGTTTGTGGACATTCACGCTCTACGGCCCGCCGCGCTATTTTGGCTTTGAGCTTGGTACAAAGTTCTAAGAAAAGACGAGGATAAGGCTATGCGACGCAGTTGGATCGGTTTGGTTTTAGCTGCGTCGCTTGCCATTTCGGGGTGTGGCCCCCAAAAATCCGCGGACCAGGCCGGCGGAGAGCGCATCACCTCCACCGATGAGCTTCAGTCGCGCAACGGCCCGACAATTGATATCGACAAGCATCCCGGCAAAGCGCTGTTTCTGGAAAATTGCGCCGGATGCCATAATGGCGGCGTGCCCAAGGCACCGCAGCAGGTCTGGCTGGAAATGATGGCGCCCGATGCCTTGCTGGCCGCGATGAATGGCGGGATCATGACGCAGCAGGCCGCCAAGCTGTCTGGTCTGCAACGCCAGCAGATTGCCGAATATCTCACACGGACACCGCTGGCCGATTACAAGGCGCCGCCGCCACCTGCATCATGCGATGCCCAGCATGCCCGCTTTGACATGGCATTGCCGCCGGCCCGGACGGGCTGGGGCCATAACAATGCGCGCTTTGTCAACGCGCAGCAGGCGGGGCTGACGAAAAATCAGGTCCCGCAGCTGAAGCTCAAATGGGCCTTTGCCTATCCCAAGGCGCAACGGGCGAGGTCGCAGCCGTCAATTGGCTGGGGCGCGGTCTTTGTCGGCAGCCAGGATGGCACTGTTTACGCGCTGGATTTGAAAACCGGCTGTATGCGCTGGTCCTTCCGCGCCTCTGCCGAAGTGCGCACCGCGATTGTTGCGGACCCGGCGACGCAGCGGCTTTACTTTGGTGATGTGCTGGCCCGCATGTACGCGCTTGATGCGATGACGGGCAAATTGGTCTGGAAGACGAAGGTCGACGACCATTCAAATGCGACCATCACCGGATCTCCCACCATTGGCGGGGGCCAGCTTTTCGTCCCGGTTTCGTCGCTGGAAGTCACGGCAGCGGCTGACCCCAAATATGCCTGCTGCACATTCCGGGGGTCTGTGGTTGCGCTCAACGCCACGTCGGGGTCGATCAATTGGCGCCATTATAGCGTGACAGAGCCGGCCACAGCGCGCGGCAAGACCAAGGCGGGCACGCCGATCATCGGGCCGTCGGGCGCACCGATTTGGAACAGCCCCAGCTTTGATGCGGCCACCAATCGGGTCTATTTCGGCTCGGGCGAAAATTATTCATCCCCCGCCGACGGGAATAGCGATGCTATTTTTGCCGTAAATGCCAAAACCGGCAAGCGGATCTGGGTGACGCAGCTGACCAAGGGCGATGCCTGGAATGTCGGCTGCATGATCGGGAATGACAATTGCCCCAAGGAAAACGGGCCTGATCTTGATGTTGCGGCGTCCGTGCTTGTCGTGCCCATTGGCGGCGGCAAGTCGATGATTGTCGCGGGGCAGAAATCAGCGGCTGTCTATGGGCTCAACCCCGATACCGGCAAGCCGGTCTGGAAAACCGTTCTGGGCCATGGCGGCACGCAAGGCGGCGTCCATTTCGGCATGGCCGCGCAAGGGCGGCTGGTTTACGTGCCGATCAACGACATGGCGGATACCCGCGACGGCCGCGTCTATGATGCAAAGCGGCGCGGGGCCGGTCTGCACGCTATTGATGGCGCAACGGGCCGCGTGTTCTGGTCATCAAAGGCCGATAATGTCTGTGACAAGCGCGCCAATTGTGATCCCGGCATTTCTGCCGCGGTCACGGCGGTATCCGGGTTTGTCTTTGCCGGGCATCTTGATGGTCGCTTCCGTGCCTATGACACCCAGACGGGCAAGCCGATCTGGACCTTTGACACAACCCAACCGATCAAGACCATTTCCGGCGAAACGGCGCGTGGCGGCAGCATGAGCGGCCCGGGTGCGGCGGTCGCCAATGGCCATGTGGTCGTGAATTCAGGCTATGGCCTTTATTACCACATGCCCGGCAACCTGTTGATGGTGTTTACGCCGGGCGGGAAATGATCGCCCCTTGTGGGGCGGTCATCCGGTCAGGATTGTTCAATCCAGTCGTCCAGCACCTGCGCAACGCGCAGGGCAGCTGGCACATGGTCTGGCCCCATCCGGCGATCTGCCTCTGCGTGCCAGTGATAGATGCGGCGTTCCTGATAGTTGAGGGCAAGGCCCGTGAAACCGGGACCTTCAACTGACTCCTGGATTTTCCCCGCATATCTGAGGTCTTCGAACAAGATCCTCTCAAAATTCTTGATCCGGGTGTCCCACAGCGGGTTGAGCGCCTCTGCCGGCACCTTGGGGCCGAACCAATGGCAGTCAATCCGCATCGTATTGGCGGTGACTGGCCAGAATACAAGCATGGGAATGCCCGTTGCCGTGGGCGGCATCACGACATTGGGAAAGATGTGATAGCTGACATTATTCAGGCGCGGAATTTCCGTCACGCTGGGGATTTCGGGCATCCCGCGGGTGCCGGGATCAACCCAATCGGGTCGTCGATTGGGCGTGATCATGCGGGAATGGCCATTGGGCCATAAGGTCGCCGTCATGCCGCGATGATCGAGGAACCGGTCCGCCGTGTCTTCGTGGATCGACTTTAGATGATAAACTTCCAGGAAAACATCCAGTAGCACTTTGACATGACAGGGCACGTCATAGCTGCGCGAATGCACCAGCATCAGATTATCGAGATCAAATTGCTGCAATTCTTCGGCCATCGGCCCCAGGCTGTCGCGCAAAGCCGGGGCGTCGGGATCTTCGTTGATGAAAATCCAGCTGCCCAGCGTTTCGCAGCGGACCGGCAGCAGCGATCGACAGGCAAAGTCGAGGTCAACGAAATCGCGTTTGTCGCGAACGGATTTCAACTGGCCATCCAGCGCATAGGCCCAACCGTGATAGCTGCAGACAAAGCCGCGCCCCTGCCCTGACTCGTCGGTCACCAGCGGGCCACCGCGATGGCGGCATGTGTTGTAAAAGGCGCGAAATGTGCCATTCAAATCACGCACGACCAATATGGGCGTACCGCTTTGGCGCATGAGGAACCAGCTGCCCGGTTCAGCGGCCTGGCTGCTATGACCCGCATAAAGCCAGCTGCGTTTCCACAGGCGCTGCTTTTCCAGGTCCAGAAAATGGGGATCGACATAGCGGCCGGCGGGAATGTCGGGCAGCCTGGGAAAGCCCGGTGGCGGCGCGGTGCGCGCGGCTTCGAATGCGATATTGTCCTTGATCCGCTGCGTCGTGGTCGCGTCCATAACCCATGGCCCTTTATGTGTCTGGCGCCTGTGTACAGGGCCGTCCTCAATCAACAATCATATTTGCTTTTTCAAGGGGCTTGGGGCATCTTTCAAGCCCTTCGGGGGCCGTTGTGTCACACGGATTTGTGTGGCTTTTCAAGTCATTGGCCCCTGCCTGAACCAAGGACGCTCAAAACCGTGAAACTTGCCGTTGCGCCGCTTGCCGATATTCCGGAAAACGGGTCCCGCTGCTTTGCCCTTCAGGGGGTGTCTGTGCTGATCGCCCGCACACCGGCGGGGATTTTTGCCATTGAAAACAAGTGCAGCCATGCTTTGCAAACGCTGGAAGGCGGCAAGCTTAAAGGCTTTCATATTTTTTGCCCGGCGCATGGCGTGCGCTTTGACATGCGGGATGGGTCACCCATGGGCACGCTCACGAAATTGCCCATCCCGGTCTGGCCGACAGAGGTTGTCGACGGCGTCGTCTATATCGACATGGATGCGGCATGAAGCGGCTGCTGCATATCATTGCCAGCCCACGTCAGCAGCGATCGCGATCTGCGATGGTGGCTGATCATCTGCTGGCGCGCCTTGTCCAGCGTTATCCAGCGCTTGAGGTGGAACAGCTGGATGTCTTTGCCGCCAAATTCCCGCCCTTTGATCATGACGCGGTTGATGGGCGGTATCATCTGCTGGCGGGCCATCCGGTTGATCCCGATCAGGCCGCCATCTGGCAAGAGCTGAAGACATGGACCGACCATTTCCTGTCCTTTGATGGCTATGTCATCGCCACGCCCATGTGGAATTTCGGCATCCCTTATGCGCTGAAACACTATATCGACATTTTGACGCATCCGGGCCTTACCTTCCGCAACGATGCTGAGGGCAATGTCGAAGGTTTGGCCCATGGCCGCCGGGCGATCATCGTTGCGGCCAGTGCCATGCCCTTTGGCAGCCTGCCCGAGATTGACGGCCTGGATTTTCAGCTTGCGTATTTAAAGGCTTGGCTTGGTTTTATCGGCGTGACCGACATCGACGCCGTGCGCGTGGCGGGCACTTTTGGGCCAGAGGATCAAGTCGCCGCGGCAATGGCGCGGGCCTTTGCCGATGCGGACCAGCTTGCCGACAGGATCTAAGGCCGCGCGGCGCGCGGCTTAACCTGGCGTGCCGGCGATCGGCCGGAATTTGGGCATGGTGATATCTGCCGACCATGGTTCAAACACCACCTCAACAGCCAGACCGCATGTGACGCTGGTCACATCGCAGCCGATGACATTGCTCATCATCCGTGGCCCTTCCTCAAGGGTGATCAGCGCGATGACATAAGGCGCGTCGGCGGCATAAGCCTCTGAAACGGCGCGGGTGACGATCGTGTAGGTTTCCACCGTGCCGCGTCCGCTGGCTTCGCGCCATTCCAGCTGATCCGACAGGCAGGTCGCACAGACCAGCCGCGGATAAAATTGATGCGTGTCGCAGGCGGCGCAGTGCTGAAGCAGCAGCTTCTGATCCCGGCAGCCCGCCCAAAAGGGCGCCGTTTCCGGCGTTGGGCGGGGAAGGAATTTATCTGCATGGCGCTCCATCAGTGACGCTCCTTCCCCAGGATCACCGTGGTGTGGCTGGACATGATGCCGCCCTGGCCGTGGACCAGCGCAACTTCCGCCCCGGCCACTTGCCGCGCGCCCGCGGCCCCGCGCAGCTGCGTCACGGTTTCGGTCAGCGCGAACATCGACCCCGGATTGCCCGGATGGCAATGGGATAACAGCCCGCCATGGGTGTTGACGGGCAGCAGGCCGCCCAGTTCGATATTGCCATTTTCAACAAAGGCCCCGCCTTCGCCCTTGGCGCAAAAGCCCAGATCTTCCAGCTCCACCAGCACGGTCGGCGTGAAGCAGTCATAAAGCTGGGCAAAGTCCATGTCGCTTGGCCCCAGCCCGGCCATGGCATAGGCCCGGCGGCCCGATTCCACGGCAAAGGATGTGGTCAGGCTTTGTGCCTGGCTGATATGTTCATGGCCATGGCCTTCGCCGACGCCCAGAAGATAAACCGGGGCGTGCGGGAAATCTGCGGCTCTGTCGGCCGAGGTCATGATGATGGCGGACCCACCATCCGAAACCAGCGAGCAATCAAGCAGGTGCAAGGGGTCTGCGATCATGCGCGAATTGATGACATCCTCGATGGTGATCGGGGTGCGCATTTCGGCTGTCGGATTGAGGCAGGCGTGTTTGCGACAGGCAACAGCAATGGCCGCGAACTGTTCCGCCGTTGTGCCATAGCGTTGCATATGGGCCCGGGCGATCAGCGCATAAAAGGCCGGGACCGTCGGGCCAAAGGGAATTTCAAACTGCGCATGGCCAGCCGAGGATTGCATTTTCATGGCCTGATCGCGGGTCAGGCCGCTGCGTAAACTGTCCGCCATTGTGATCAGCACGGTGGTGCACATCCCGCTGACAATGGCGGCTGCGGCATGGTGCAGAATGGAAAAGGTCGTGCTGCCGCCGGCATTCACGCTCATGCAATAGCGCGGAAAAATCTGCAGATATTCCGCCATTGCCTCGGCGTGATACATATAGGGCTCAGCCATCGCATTGCAGGTGATCAGCCCGTCAATCTGATCCTTGGTGATCTGCGCATCGGCCATGGCGCGCCGCGCCGCATCGATGCACAAGCCGGTGGGGCTGAACTGTGGCAGCTTGCCCACTTCGGTATCGGCGGCCCCGACAATGGCGACTTTCCCGCGCAGGCTGTCCAAGGTCAATTCCGATCAGGCCTTGTCAAAGGCAACCGTGGCGGTGCCCGGGACGATCACCTCGCCCGCTGCATTTTTGATGAAGACTTCCAATGTGGCAGACCCCGTGTCCGGATCCACCGAAAGCACGCGACCACCCGATGTGACCGTTTCGCCGATAAAGGCGGCCTTGCGGTTGGAATATTCAAGATGCGTCATCCGCCCCGCATCATCCAGCCATTCGATCACGCATTGCGTCAGCCAGTCGCCCAGCATCGGCCCGGACATCACAATCCCCGGATAGCCTTCCACCTCTGTCGCATAGGGCAGGTCGAAATGGATGCGATGCGCATTCCACAGCGCTGCGCTGTACATGAAATTCTGGACATTATCGGGGCAATAGTCCCGGCCCGGCAGGGCATCGCCCGGTTTCAGGTTCGTGATTTTCGACATAGTCATTATCGCAAAAGCCGTGTTGTTTTTTCGGTGAGGACAAGGTCGCCAGCTTCTGTTTCCACGCGCATGACAACTTCATAGAAAATGATCGGCCCCTGTGACCCTGCCTTTTCATAGATATTGGTCAGGGTCCGGGTCGCAACCAGAACGTCGCCGGCCCGGATCGGCCGGAAATATTCAATATTGAGGCCGCCCGCCATCGCCTTTTCGAGCGGAAATTTGGGCAGCAATCGATCAATCGAAACGCCATCCGGGCTCAACTGGTCCAGCTCAACCATGTCCCAGAACAGGGCGAGGTGAAACAAGGGCGGCGCAACATCGCCATCAAGATATTCCTTTTTCGTCCAGCCCGTCGCAATTGAATATTTGCGAATTTCACGGCGCGAGGCAATTTCCGTGCGCGGTGCCGACGTTCGACCAATATGAGAAAGCAATTCTTCACTCAAAAGCCCATTTGTGCTTGAAGAGTTTTTCACGTCTTGATCAGACGTCTTCAATTGAGTTGGTTCTTTATTCATTTGCGATTGCTTTTCAAAACTCTTCTGACAGGCCTTAAATGGCCTCGTATCTGAGATTCATGATTAAATCCAGACCAGATAACACCCGGATCACGGCCAATCTTGCGGGCGATCTTGTCTGCTATCCAGGCCATGGGGGACACCAAGAGATCACGCCCCTTTTTTGGCAGACCGCCGATCCAAAAGCGCCCGGGAATGGCCAGCCGCACAGGCATGCGGAGGGCGGTGTTGCCGGGCCGCCGGTCATGGCATTGCGCTGTTGCCGGCACCGGTGCCAAGCATCACAAGCACCGCGCAGATGCTTAGCACTCAGAAGCATTGATCAAGCAATTGGCGATCAGCCCGCCTTTGCGGTGACTTCGCCGATCATGGGCTGATATTCACTGAAATTCGGCTTGGCAGCGGTTGCGCCAATCGTGGTTCCAGCGTCGGTTGTCAGCGTGTGGCCGGTTGTATAGCCCGATTCATCGCTGGCGAGCCAAAGCGCGGCATTGGCGACATCTTCGGCCAGACCCGGTCGCCCGCGTAAGGGGGAAACCTCTGCCAGGATGCGCTTGGCCTCTTCAATATTGCCGGCATCGCCCGTCAGGACATTGGCGACCATCGGGGTCGCCATGCTTGCAGCCGCAATGGCATTGACGCGAATGCCGAAATGGCAAAGCTCCGCCGCAACATTCTTGGTCATGCCAACAACGGCGTGTTTGCCGGCGGCATAAGCGTGCGGACCAAGGCCGCCCATCAGGCCGGCCGTGCTTGCCATGCTGATGATGCTGCCGCCCTGGGCCGGTTTCATCACGCGTGCGGCATGCTTCATGCCGAAAAAGACGCCGTTGATCAGCACGGCGAGCGACCGGTTCCATTCATCGGCCGGGGTCGTATCGATCGGCCCGACGGCGCCGACAATCCCGGCATTGTTGAACATGATGTCGAGCTTGCCAAAGCGGCTGACGGCAAGGTCAACAAGCGCCGCCACATGGTCTTCCTGCGTCACATCGCACAGGGCAAAGGCCGCCGCGTCGCCAAATTGGGCCGCAAAGGCTTCCCCCGGGCCGCGCTGAATATCGCCGATAACCACCTTGCAGCCTTCAGCGATGAACCGGCTGACGGTCGCGGCGCCGATGCCCATCGCCCCGCCTGTGATGACCGCCACTTTATTCTCGAGACGCATGTTCTGATGTCCTTATGTCGTTGCCCGATGGCGCGACCGCGCAGGGCCGGGCCGCACTGGGCCCCGCCCTGACGCGCTGCCTCACGCCCCCAGCTTTTCAAACTCCAGTTCCGGGAAGCCTTCGGCGGCCGATTTATCGAGCGTATCGTAATAATTATTCGCACCGCCGAAATAAATCAGAACGCGGGGGGGCTTGTCCTGCCGGTTCGCCCCCATCATCCAAGAATTCACCTTATGACCTTCGGCCATCAGCGTCTGGGCATGGATCTCTGCCGTATGGGCCGTCCAGGCTTCTTCGGCTTCGCGGCGCGGCTTGAAGATGTCATACCCTTCCCGCTCCATCTTTTCGATGCAATGCGTGATCCAGATGACATTTTGCTCAATCGAGGTCGGCAGATTGGCGAACGGCGCCTGCGGGCCGGTGACGACAAACATGTTGGGGAAGTCGGCAACGCAGACGCCCATGATGCAATCGGATGATGTGCGCCATTTTTCGCTGAGTGTCTGGCCAGTTGCGCCCCGGATCGGGAAGGCTTCAAGCGCGCCTGTATAGGCGTTGAAGCCGGTCGCCAGCACGATGATGTCGAATTCATAATGGTTGCGCGTCGTGCGCACGCCCGTTTCGGTGATTTCGACCAACGGCTCGGCATCCTTGATGTCGACCAGGTGGACATGGTCTTCGTTAAAGGCTTCCAGATAGCCATGATCAAGCGGCGGGCGCTTGGCAAAAAGCGGGTAATCGTCGAAGCTTGGGGCCAAGAGGTCCGCGAGTTTGGGGTCCTTCACCCGCGCCTTCATCTTGGCGATGATGAATTCTGACGCCATGCGATTGGCCTCGGGATTGGCGAGAAGATCATCAAAGGTTTCGAACACCCAGCGGAAGCTGCCTGTCCAGTTTTCTTCAAAGATCCGCTGACGCTCTTCCTCTGGGGTGTCCACGGCGTTGCGACCGACCGGGCTGTCAAAGGCCATGCCGAACACATGGTTGCGGCATTTGGCCACGATCGCGTCGTAATTGTCCTTAATTTCCTTTTCCCATTCCGGCGTCATGGGCTTTTGCATGGCCGGCAGGATGTAATTGGGGGTCCGCTGGAAAACCGTGACGCTGGCCGCTGTCTTGGCGAGTTCTGGCACCATCTGGACGGTCGTGGCGCCGGCGCCGATGATCCCGATGCGCTTTCCGGCATAATCCAGCCCCTCCTTGGGCCAGCGCGAGGAATGGAACAACGGGCCCTTAAACTGGTCCATGCCCTTGATGTTCGGGATCAGCGGCTCGGAAATCATGCCCATGCCGCTGACGAAATATTTGCAGGTAAAGCGATCACCCGCGGCGGTCGTGACCTGCCAAATCCCGTCATCCACCTGATATTCCGCATCGACAATTTCGGTGTTGAGCTGAATATGCGGCCACATGTCGCACTTGTCGGCGACAAAACGCATATAGTCCTGCGTTTCCTGACGACCGGGATAGCGCTTGGTCCACGACCATTCCTGCAACAGCTCCTTGGAGAAGGTGAGGCAGTAATAATAGCTTTCGCTGTCGGTCGCCGCGCCCGGATAGCGGTTCCACGCCCAGGTGCCACCAACATCTGACGCGCGGTCAAAAATCCGCACCGACAGGCCGGCGCCCCGCAGATAATGGATCAGGGCCAGTCCAGCGAACCCAGCGCCGATCCCAATGACGTCAAAATCGACCTTCTTGCCGTTCGTGCTCATGCAACATCCTCTCCTAATTTTTTGGGCCGCCAGCGGTTAATAAAGATTGTCCATATTCTCTCTGGAATAGGGCAGCAGTTCTTCGAAGCGACCGTCTTGAATCTTTTGAAGCCAGTTCGGATCGGTCAGGACGACGCGGCCAATGGCGGCCAAATCAAAATCGCCCCGATCAAAACGCCGGGTCAATTCCTGCAAGGATTGCAGCGCCGGGGTGGATTCCCCTTCGACGAAATCCGCCATCAGATCGCGGTTGAGACCCACCGAGCCGACCGTGATCGTGGGCTTGCCCGTGACCTTCTTTGTCCAGCCGGCAAGATTATAATCGCTGTCCGCAAAAGCCGGTTCCCAGAACCGGCGTTCAGAACAGTGGAAAATATCCACCCCGGCCTCGGTCAACGGCGTCAGCCAACGCTCAAGATCCTGCGGTGTCTCTGCGATTTTGGCTTCGTACATATAGGTCTTCCACTGCGAGATGCGGAAGATGATCGTGAAGTCCGGGCCAACCGCCTGGCGAATGGCCGCCACGGTTTCCGCCGCAAAGCGGACCCGATCCGTAATGTCCGGCCCGCCATATGAATCGGTGCGCGTGTTCGTCACATCCCAGAAGAATTGATCGAACAAATAGCCATGGGCGCCGTGCAGTTCGATCGCATCGCAGCCGATGCGCTGTGCATCCTGGGCGGCGCGCACAAAGGAGGCGATCACCGCATCAATATCGGCCTGCGTCATCACGCGGCCGCCGGGAATATCCGGCCCGACCAGCCCCGACGGGCTTTCCAGCGGCGGATGCGGGGAGTCGGGATAGTTAAAGTCTTCGCAGCCGCCGACATGCCAGAGCTGCGGAATGAAGGCGCCGCCGGCCTTATGGCAGTCGTCGCGCACGCGCGCCCACATGGCCAGGGCTTCTTCGCCGTAAAAATGGGGGACCGTGTCCGCCGCGACCGACCCCGGCCGGTCAATCGCCACGGCTTCGGAAATGACGGTGCCCAGCCCGCCTTCAATACGGCGGCGATAATAGTCCACCGACGCCTGGGTCAGCAGCCCGCCGGGCGCAAAATAGCGCGACATGGGCGCCATCATCAATCGGTTTGGTGCTTTGAATGACTTGCATTCGAAAGGCTTCATCAAACTGTCTAACGCGCCCATAATGCTCCCCGAAATCTATCGCTTATCGTCAAGTTCAACCCGGATCTGATCCGCCCTAAATCTGATGGGCAAAGTCGAGCAGAGTTTTGATATAGGTTGGCCCGTCTTCGAGGAAGGGGGCGTGGCCGCATCCTTCGAACCGAACCACGGATCCCCGTTGCGCGCAGGCGGCGGCCTGTTCCCCAATTTGGGGCGGCACCACGCCGTCTTGCGTCCCGATGATGGACAGCACCGGAATGTCCAGACCGGCCAGAATGGCCCGCTGATCCAGATCGGCCAAGGCCAGCATCGCCTTGATGGCCTGCGGGCCGGCATCCATGAAGATCGACCACATCCAGTCAATTGCGGGCTGGCCGACATCCTTGGCACAGACGCCCGCCGACAGGCCTTTGAAAAAGCCCGCCCGGTCGGCCAGAATGGCATCCTGCATGCCCAGAACATCCTCGCGGACACCGCCATAAGGGAAGTCATCCGCCTGCACATAACGTGGCGATGCGGCGCAGGTCAGAATAAGGCCGGCCGCCCCGCGGCCCAGCCGGTGCGCCGTCTCAACGGCAACGGCGCCGCCCAGCGACCAGCCATTGATGATGGCAGGGCGCAGCTGTCGCGCCTGCACGATATCCACAATGTCTCCGGCAAGCGCGCCGATGCTCATATCGTCAAAATCACGATCTGATTGGCCGCAGGCGCGATGATCGACGGCAAGCACTTCATGGCCCGCCCGCAGCAGCTGTTCAATCACATCCACCCAGACGCGGCTCGACATGCCCCAGCCATGGCTCAGGACAAATGGCGTTTTCTGGCCGGCATAATGTTCAAAATAGATGCGGCGGCCGTCTGAAAGCTGATGATATGCCATGAAAACCTCCTGAAGACCTATTTGGGTGCCGACAGCGTGATGCCAACCAGCGGGCTGAAATGATGCATGGTGACCTTGCGGCGCGCAATCTTCCAGACGCCATCGCGACGCTCAAAACGGTCATCATAGGTTGCGGCCACAGTCTGTGCCTGCTGGTCGCTCGTCGTGCCGATGCAATCGACATCACACATCCCGGTTGCAAGATCGGCGCCGTCAAAGGTGACGCGCAAATTGGTCGTGTAATGGGTGGATTGCAGCCAGGCCGGCCACAATATGTCTGTCACGGCGCGTGCGATTTCGGTGGCCCCGTGAAAATCGCCAAAGGGCGGGCCGATTTCCCAGACAGCGTCGGGCCACCAAATGGCCATGAACCGATCCAGATCGCGCTTGTCGAACCCATGGCAATAATCGCTGACAAGATCGCGAAACTGAAAGCGGCTTTCCAGCTGATCGATGCGAACCTCAAGCGCGTGGCTCATCCCGCGGCCTCCTCGGACAAAAAGGCAGCGAATTTGCGTGCGGCATCGGCGCGCCTGTCGGGCGTGAAATAGGTGGGGAAGACACCCGGCGATGGCGCGATGTTGCGCAGCACATCCTTGGCAACCGACACCTTGTGCACTTCGGTCGGGCCATCAACGATGCCCATTTCAGGCACATATTGCCACATATCCATCAGCGGCGTTTCATTCGACATGCCAAGCGAGCCGTGGAGGTGCAGCGCGCGATAGATCACGTCCTTCAGCACTTCGGGCATGGCCGCCTTGATCGCAGAGATTTCACGCCGGACAGGGCGGGTATAGGCCTTGTCACGGTCCAGCAGCCAGGCGGTGTAGAGCACGTGCAGGCGGAATTGCGTGATCTGGGTGTGGCTGTCGGCGATTTTTTCCTGAACCATTTGCTTGTCGGCCAGCCGCTCGCCCTTGGTCATGCGAGAGACGACGCGCTCACACATCATTTCCATGGCCTTGTTGAGCATCCCTACAGTGCGCATGGCGTGGTGAATGCGGCCGCCACCCAGGCGCGACTGGGCGACCTTAAAGCCTTCACCGACCGGACCGAGGGCGTTGACGCGGGGCACCCGGCAATCGGTGAACCGCAAATAGCCATGCACGCCGCTGCCCAGGGCATCTTTCGGGCCGACGGCGGTGTTCCGGATGATCTCCATGCCGGGCGTGTCCTTGGGGACGATCAGCATGGTTGATCCTTCGTGCACCGGCACCTCAGGATCGGTGATGCACATCACGATCAAAAATTCGGCGACACAGGCAT